>CAYZSH010000007.1:23236-32687 GCA_964481025.1 uncultured Isosphaeraceae bacterium | reverse complement strand
GTACACCGAGAGGGTCGGGAAGCGGATCTGGGCCGTCGAGTACCAGTTGTTGCTGCCCGCATCGACCCGGAAGAAGTCGTTCGCGGCGAAGTACCCGGCCTGTCCCTTCTCGGACGCCAGGGTCCCGGTGCCGAACGGCGTGGCGGCGTTCCCGCCGACCGCCCGCGTGTTGGTCGCCTTGCTGCGGAAGACCGTCTCGTACTCGGGAATCTGGTCGTAGACGAAGTGGTCCGGCGAGTCGAAGCGGTAGTTGTAGATGTCACCGACGGACCCCGGCACCACCACGTCGAGGATGGCACCCTGGTCCGAGTAGGCCCAGAGGATGTCCGCCCAGCTCCCGACGTGCTGGTCCTCGCCGACCGGGAAGTTGCCGCCATCGACCGGGCCCATGTTCGGACTGGCCGACCGCGGGCTGTTCTCGCGGACATTGCCCGGGAATCGGGCCTCTCGGTAGTCGAAGCTCGACGGCACGATGAACTCGCGATTGTCCGTCGAATACCCCGTCATGTAGACGTGGATCTGACGGAGGTTGCTCTGGCTGGCCGCCTGCTCTCCCGATCGCCGAACGGTGGAGAGTCCGGGGAGGAGGATCGCCAGCAGCACCACGATGATGCCGATGACCGCCATGATCTCGGTCAGGGTCAGGCCGCGTCGGTCGAAGCGCTTCTGCACGAGTCTCTCCGGGTCTGAGGGGCGCACGAGGCCCCGAATCGGTGGGTACGGGATGCGGTTCGCGATTCGGGAGGCGATCCGAGGAATCCCCCCGGACGGTTCCGGGCGTCTGGAACGGGGAGGATCTCCGCCGGAATCAGCCCATGTTCATGGTCATGAGGAACTCGGCGTTGCTCTTGGTCTTGCCGAGACGGGATCGCAGAAGCTCCATCGCCTCGACGACGTTCATGTCCGAGACGACCTTCCGCAGTCGGGTGATGAGCTCGTATTCCTTGGCGTCGAGGAGCAGTTCCTCGCGACGGGTGCCCGACGCGGCGATATCGATCGCAGGATAGACCCGCTTCTCGACGAGCTTGCGGTCGAGGTGGAGCTCGGCGTTGCCGGTGCCCTTGAACTCCTCGAAGATCACCTCGTCGGCGCGGCTGCCGGTGTCGACCAGCGCGGTCGCGATGATCGTGAGCGAGCCGCCGTCCTCGATGTTTCGAGCCGAGCCGAAGAACTTCTTGGGCTTGATGAGCGCCGCGTTGTCGACGCCGCCCGAGCCGATCTTGCCCGAGCCGGTCATGGCGTTGTTGTAGCCGCGGGCGAGTCGCGTGATCGAGTCGAGCAGGATCACGACGTGCTGGCCGAACTCGACCATGCGCCGCGCCTTCTCCATCACGATCTCGCTGACCGCGATGTGCCGCGACGCCTCCTCGTCGAAGGTGCTCGCCACGACCTCGACCGCGTCGGGCGTGTTCCGCTTGAAGTCGGTCACTTCCTCGGGACGCTCGTCGATGAGCAGCACGATGACGTGCACGTCGGGGTGGTTCTTCGCGATGGCGTTGGTGACCTGCTGCAGGATCACGGTCTTGCCGGTGCGGGGCGGCGCGACGACGAGCGCCCGCTGTCCGAAACCGAGCGGGGTCACCATGTCGATGATCCGCGGTTCGAGCCGGGTCGGCTCGTCCGGGAGCTCGAGCTGGATCCGCTTGTTCGGGTGCAGGGGCGTGAGGTTCTCGAAGGTCGGCAGGGTGTGCAGGACCTTCGGATCGTTGCCGTTGACCTCCTCGACCCGGAGCAGCGCGAAGTAGGTCTCGGCCTCCTTCGGCGGACGGATGAGACCCTTGACGACCTGTCCGCGACGCAGGGCGAAGCGGCGGATCTGGCTGGGGCTGACGTAGACGTCGTCGGCGCAGGGGAGATAGCTGTACTCGGCGCTGCGGAGGAAGCCGAAGCCCTCGGGCATCACCTCGAGCGTGCCCTCGGCCATCATCAGACCGGCCTTCTCCGCCCGCTTGCGGAGGATCTCGAAGACGAGCTTCTGCTTGGGCATGTTGCCCGGATCCTCGAGCTTCTCCTTCTTGGCGAGCTTGAGCAGCTCCTCCATCTTCATCTTCTGAAGCGCGGCGAGATCGAGCCCGTTCTTCTTCGCGAGGTCGTACCGCTTCTGCAGCTCGGCCTCCAGTTCCGCGGCCTCCTGCTCGAGCTGCTCGTCGGTGGGGACGGCGCCCGGTGCGAGCGTGACGGAGGTGACGCTCGCGCCGTTGGCGGACGAGCTGCCGCCGGACTTGCTGCGGCGACGACGACGGGACTTGCTGGCCATGCGTGGAACGACCTGTGTGAGGGGGTGACGGGGTCCCGTTGGGGACCTGGAGTCCTGATACCCGCGACCGCGGGCGGCGTGGACTTCGGAAAGCCCGCCACGTCGCCGATGAACCGGCTCGATCGTCTGGGGGCGGGCTTGGAGAAGGGAGGGATCCGCGGAGTCCCGCGAACCGATGCGAGGATGATGGTCGCCAGACGCCTTCAGGTCAAGCGGCGGCGACTCCGTCGAAGCCGCCGCCGCCCCACCCTTCGACCTCAGCCCCGCAGGTCGAGCACCGCGCGATAGCGGACCCGGTTGGCCGCGACCTTGTCGAACGCCTCGTTGATCCGCTCGATCGGGAAGTGCTCGGTGGTCGGGGCGATCCCGTGGCGGGCCGCGAACTCGACCATGGCGTGGATGGAGGCCGGGTTGCTCGTCGGGGTGCCGGTCACACGCCGGTGGCTCATGATGAGATCGAACGCCGAGACCGGGATCGGCTCGAGCACCGCCCCGACGATGTGCAGCCATCCATCCGGACGAAGCATCTGGAGGTGGCCCGTCCAATCGATCGGGACGTTCTGCGTCGTGACGAGGAGATCGAGGGTGCCCGCCCGGGCCGCCAGCGCATCGGCGTCGGCCGACACGACGACCTCGTGGGCCCCCATCGCCATCGCCTCGGCCCGCTTGTCCTCACTGGTGGTGAACGCGGTGACGTGGCACCCCCAGGCCCGGGCGAAGCGAAGGGCCATGTGCCCGAGCCCGCCGATGCCGACCACGCCGATCCGATGCGTCGGATGGGCGTGATCATGGAACGGCGTCCAGACCGTCGCACCGCCGCAGAACAGCGGCCCGGCCTCGCCGGCCGGAATCCCCTCGGGGATCTCGTAGGTCCAGGTCGACTGCGCCCGGACTCGGTCGGCGAATCCGCCATGACGGCCGACGATCACGCCTTCCTGCGTCGGCGAGAGGTTGTGACGCCCCGAGACGCACATCGGGCAGTCGGGATCGGTCCGACTGATCCAACCGACGCCGACCCGCTGGCCGATGCGTTCGGGCGAGACGCCGCTGCCGACGGCCACGATGCGGCCCTCGATCTCGTGTCCACCGACGAACGGGTAGGTGGTCATGCCCCAGGCGTTGTCACGCATGCTGAGGTCGCTGTGGCAGATGCCGCAGTGGGTGACTTCGATCTCGACGTCGTCGTGACCGATGGGTCCGAGTTCGTACTCGAAGGGCTGGAAGGGAGCGCCGGCTTCGGGAGCGGCCCAGGCATGGACGGTGGTCATGAGAGGTGTTCGCTGGGGGATGGAGAGGGATGGAGGGTCGGTGAGCGTCGAGATTCGAGACTGGACAGCGGAGACTCGGGCTATGACCGTGTGAGTTGTTCGAGTGCCTTCCGCGTTTCGGTCCGCAGGAAGTCTTCGTCGTTGGTGGTGTTGTCGATGATCAGCGTCGCCAGTGATCGCTTGCGGTCGATCGGCCATTGGGCCGACTCCCGGCGAGCGAGCTCCTCGTCGCTCCAGCCGCGATTCGCGGCGACTCGGGCGAGCCGCGTGGGTCGGGACGCATCGACGAAGATCACCGCGTCGCAATCGGCGTCGAGTCCCGCTTCGAAGAGGAGCGGCGCGTCGATGACGAACGCCCGCGTGTCCGGCGGCGCCGCGGCGAATCGAGCGGCGCGACGTTCGTGGATTCTCGGGTGCAGGACCGACTCGAGCCGTCGGCGTTCCTCGACGTCGGTGAAGACCCGTCCCGCGACCTTCCCGCGATCGATCGCGCCGTCGACTCCGACCACTTCGTCGCCCCACCATGAACGCAGCGTGTCGATCACCTCGGGATCCGCGAGCACCGCCCGGGCGTCGGCGTCGGAATCGCTCACCACGCAACCGAGTTCGGCGAGCAGCGCGGCCACCCGGCTCTTGCCGGCGCCGATGCCGCCGGCGAGTCCGATCGTTGGTGGTCCCGCGGCCGATCCGCTCATTCGACCACCCGGGACCAGGTCGTGCCGTCGGGACCATCCTTGATCGCGACGCCCATGCCCGCGAGCTCGTCGCGAATCGCATCCGCGGTCGACCAGTCCTTGTTCGCCTTCGCCTCGGCCCGGGCGACGATCCGAGCCTCGACGGTCGCGGCGAAGTCATCGTCGCCACCCCCGGCCGGTTCGACGACCTCGTTGCGATCCAACACCCCGAGCACGATGTCCATGCGCTCGAGCGCCGCGAGTTCAGCCGCGGCCCGCGTCGCGTCGTCGACGCCCGCATCACCCTCGGACCGACTCGCGTTGACCGCCTCGTTGAGCACGCCGATCGCGCGGGCGAGATTCAGGTCGTCGCAGAGCGCCGCGGTGAACTCGGG
Source organism: uncultured Isosphaeraceae bacterium (assembly GCA_964481025.1). Lineage (GTDB taxonomy): Bacteria > Planctomycetota > Phycisphaerae > Phycisphaerales > SM1A02. Next base: position 28,093 of record CAYZSH010000007.1, on the reverse strand, counting down.
GAGCGCGCGTTCGATCGGACCCGGACCGTCGCCCGCGACCACGCGTCCGCCGCGAAGCGCGTCGCGAAGTCGGCACCAGCGATCGATCATGCGGCCGCAGTCACGGAGTCCCTGCAGCGTGAAGTTCGCGTTGGTGCGGTAGTGGGTGCGGACGAGTTCGAGTCGCAGGGCCGCGGGCGTGGCGCCCTTGGCGAGAATGTCGCGGACGGTGAAGAAGTTGCCCTTCGACTTCGACATCTTCTCGCCCTCGACGACGAGATGCCGGGTGTGGAACCAGTACCGCGCGAAGCGGTCGGCCCCGGTCGCGGCGCAACTCTGCGCGATCTCGCATTCGTGGTGCGGGAAGATGTTGTCCTCGCCGCCCGAGTGCAGGTCGATCGTTCCCGACTCGGGTGCGAGCAGTCCCAGCGCCATGGCACTGCACTCGAGATGCCAGCCCGGGTAGCCCTCGCCCCACGGACTCGGCCACCGCATGAGATGCGAGGTGTCGGGCTTCCAGAGCAGGAAGTCGGCGGGATGCCGCTTGGCCGCCTGATTGGCCTCGTTGACGCGGCCGCCCTCACCTTCCCGGAGCGCGTCGAGCGTGTTGCCCGAGAGTCGGCCGTAGCCGGGGAAGCTCGTGACCGAGAAGTACACCGCCCCGTCGCCACCGACGTACGCGTGCTCCCGTTCGATCAACTGCTCGACCAGCGCGATCATCTCGGCGACCCAGCGGGTCGGCCGCGGCATGACCGTCGGGTCGGCGTCGGCGTCCTCGACGACCTTGAGTCCCAGCGTCCGGGCGTCCTCGATGAAGGCATCGGCGTAGAAATCGGCGATCGCGTACGGGTCGCCGGCATCGATCTCGACGTCTTCCGGGAGCGTTCCCGCCTTCTTGCTCTCGAGGAGCCGCCGCCCCGCCACCGCCATCTTGTCCTCACCCCCGCCGTCGGCCACGCCGTCGTCGGTCATGTGGCCGACGTCGGTGATGTTCATGACGTGCCGCACCCGGAATCCGAGCAGTTCCAGCGTGCGACGCAGCACGTCCGCGTTCAGGAACGAGCGGAAGTTGCCGATGTGGGCGTAGTCGTAGACCGTCGGACCGCAGGTGTAGAAGGTCACCGGCCCGGAGGGGTCGAGCGGGACGAAGTCGACGAGTCGGCGTTCGAGCGTGTCGTGCAGTCTGAGCGTCATGGAGCTTCCGGGTTCCGGCGGGATTCGGGTCCGTATCGTACGGATCCATTCCCCGCAGGGCTCGACCGGAGCCGGACCGGAGTCGTCGATGCGCATCACCGTGGTCCTCGGACCGTTCAAACCACCGCCCCCCGCCCCGAGCGGCGCCATCGAGAAGGTGTGGTGGCGGCTTGCGGAGACCTTCCGCGACCGCGGACATGCGGTGACGATGATCGGACCGGATCATCCGGACCTGCCGCGTGGCGACGAGATCGACGGCATCCCCTATCGACGGCTTCCGCTGATCGACCGCGGCCGCAGCGTGAAGATCGACATCCTTCGCGACTTCGGTTGGTCGCGGCGAGCGGCCGGCCTGCTGCCCGACGCGGACGTGACCGTCACCAACTGCTTCTGGCTCCCGTGGCTGCTTCGATCGCCACGGAACCGGATCCGACGCCGGATCGGCGTCCTCAACATGCACGTCCAGCGGTTCCCCAAGGGTCAGATGCGGCTCTACCGCGGCGTCGATCGGATCTCGACCGTCTCACAGGCGATCGTCGACGGCATCGTCGGCGAGCGACCGGAGTTCGCCGATCGGATCGCGCTGATCGGGAACCCCGTGGATCTCGCGATCTTCCATCCGTCGGAGACACCATCGGCGGCGAAGGACGGCCCGCGACGGATCCTCTATACCGGTCGCATCCACCCCGAGAAGGGCCTGCATCTCCTCGTCGAGGCGTGGCACCGACTGCGAGCACGGGGAATCGAGACCTCGCTGCGTCTGGTCGGACCCGCGGGCGTCGGTGATGGTGGCGGCGGCGAGGATTACGTCCGACGACTGCGGGATCTCGCGGGCGACGCCCCGCTCGAACTCCCGGGTGGCGTGGCCGATCCGAAGGCCCTCGCCGATGAATTGCGGGCCGCGGACCTCTACTGCTACCCCTCGATCGCGGCCCGCGGCGAGGCGTCGCCGGTTGCACCACTGGAAGCGATGGCCTGCGGCCTCCCGCCCGTGGTCGCGAACCTCGCCCAGTACGCCGCGTACATCCGCCACGACGAGACCGGGCTCGTCTTCCAACGCGGCGACAACGAGATCGACGATCTCGCGAAGTGCCTGGAGCGACTCGCGGGCGACTCGAGCCTGCGGGACCGACTCTCGGCGAGCGCGATCGAGGCCGCGAGCCGATACGGACTGAACCCGATCGCCGACGCCTACCTCGATGAGTTCCGATGGTCCATCGAGCACGCAGCCCGCTCCGGAGCCCGATCGTGACCGAGTCCAATCCCGTCACCCGCCCGCGAGATCGGTATCGGCTCAAGCAGCCGGACCAGAGCGATGCGTATCGGAGCCCTTGGAGTCGAAGGGAGCAGATCGGCATCAGACTCTTCGCATTGGTCTGGAGGATCGGATGCTCGTGGACCCCCGGTCCCGCGAACGCATGGCGACTCGCCGTCCTGCGGGGGTTCGGATGCCGCATCAGCGGACGACCGTTTGTGGCCCCCAGCGTCCGGATCCGCGTGCCATGGCAGCTTGAACTGCACGACCGCGCGTGCCTCGGCGACGGAGCGGAAGTCTACAACCTGGGCGAGTGCATCCTGCGAGCCCGCTGCACCGTGGCGCAGCACTCGTATCTCTGCGGCGGATCGCACGATCTCTCGAAGCGGGCGCTCCCGCTCATCGTGGCCCCGATCGACGTCGGCGAGGACGCGTTTCTAGGCGCTCGGTCATTCGTGATGCCGGGCGTCACCATCGGCGAGGGCGCCGTCGTCGGTGCCGCCAGCGTCGTGGTGAAGGATGCCGAGCCGTGGACGGTGGTGGCGGGCAACCCCGCGAAGCCGGTCGGGACGCGACGCTTCGAGGATCAGGTCAACCGCGCTGACGCTTGAGCTCGACCTCGCGCTCGATGATCTTCAGACGGATCTGGAAGAAGTAGATGGCCTTCAGCATCGCGAAGGCGAACCCCGCATGTCCGTCGAGGAAACCGAGTCGGAAGACGTAGCTGGCGAGAAAATGGGTGGGCGCGAGCCACCACCGGCGAATGGCCCCGTACTTGAACCGCTGTCTCCGGGTGAAGTGCTGGCGAGCGGAAGGCTCCTGCTCGACCAGCTTCATGTAGCGGCGGGCCTCCCATGACGAGTACTCGTTGTGCTTCCTGATGTAGGAGTGCAGACCTTTGTAGTCGTCATGGTCGATCGGCGATTCGATTCGCCCGATGGTTCCTGCGAGCACCGGATGCTCGTGAACCTCCATATCGAGGTGACTCCATCGCTCCTCGTCGATACGCTCGTATTCGCCCGCGCCATAACGGATGAGCGCGAGCTTCGTGAACGCCTCGCCGTGCCGCATGTAGCGACCCATGAAGTGATTGTGGTAGGCGAGCCACATGCCGTCATGAGGACATTCCGGCAGCGTGCGAGCGAGCTCGTCGCAGAACTCCTCGGTCACGTACTCGTCGGCATCGAGGAACAGGATCCACTCCGTGTCGAAGGAATGGTTCCGCAACATCCAGTTCCGCTTCTTCGGGAACTGCCCGTTCCACCTGAAGTCGACGACCTCGGCGCCGTACTCGCCCGCGATCTCGCACGTGCGGTCGGTCGAACCGGAATCGACCACCACGACGCGGGCGAACCGGCCGAGCCGGCTCAGGCAGGCCGGAAGGTTCCGCTCCTCGTTGAGTACTGGAACGACCACGGTGACCGGAATGTCTCGCTCGAGCGAATCGGACCGTGGTATCACTGGTCTGGGCTCGAGCTTCAATCCGATCTCACGAATCTTCAGCGCGATGAGGAACTCATACGCACTGATGAAGACGCTGAACCGGGCTCCGGCTCGTCCGTCAAGGAATCCCCGCCGCCAGACGAACATGTAGAGGAAGCGGAAGATCCAGGGAAAGGGAAGCAGGTGGTAGATGCGTTGTTTGAACCATCGCCGTCGCGCGAGCACGTTGCCGAAGAGACTGGACTGCAGCCCCGCCGCCGGCAGACGAAGTGCGTCACGCCGCGTGGCGATCTCCCCCGCCTCCAGCGTGGAGTAGTCGTTGTGCTTCGCGATCGAGTGCTCGATGCCACGCCGATCGTCGTGCATCATCGGCTCGGTGAGATAGCCGGACTCACCGTCGACGACCATGTGCTCGTGGACGCTGCGATCCTCGTAACGCGCCCTTCCCCGCTTGAAGAGGCGAAGGTTCCAGCTGGGGAAGTAGCCACAGTGCCGAATCGGACTGTCGAGGAAGTAGAAGAGTCGATTGAGATGGAATCCGTTCTCAGATACCTCCTCGACGGGCCGGGAGATCACCGATTCGATCTCGCTCCGCAACGCGGGGGTTATGACCTCGTCGGCATCGACGATGAGCACCCAGTCCGACTCGAGCGGGAGATGGTCGAGCGCCCAGTTCTTCTGCGCAGCGTAGCCCGGCCAGTCGTGGTGCACGAACTCGGCACCCATCGACTCGGCGATCTCCTGCGTCCGGTCGGTCGATCCCGAGTCGACCACGAACACCCTGCGGGTCCAGCCCTGCAGGGCTTCGAGACAGGACGGAAGATTGACTTCCTCGTTCTTCGTGATGATCAGGACGTCGAGCACGGCACCTCCGTGGAATCAAGGTACCGGTGAAGGACCTCCCCGCACGGCGCGAAGCGATATCGCGAGAGCAGCATGCGCAGTTTGCCGGCGGTCCCCGCCAGACCGACGTAGCACTTGAACTT
>CAYZSH010000007.1:6211-23136 GCA_964481025.1 uncultured Isosphaeraceae bacterium | reverse complement strand
GCAGCATGCGCAGTTTGCCGGCGGTCCCCGCCAGACCGACGTAGCACTTGAACTTCCGCGACGCCGACATCGGCACCACCGGCGAATCCGGCGCGAAATCCCGGGGATGGAGATAGACGACACCGGGCAAGCCGCGTCGATGCAGGGCGTCGAAGCCGCGACGGATCAGCCAGCCCGGGAACAGACGCAGATATCCGCCGCCTGAGAATCCGACCTGGGACGGCCCGAGTCGCATGAGACTCATGGGAAGCTCGGGCATCGGTCGACCACTCGGCGCCCGGTCGAACACATGCGGCTCGACGGGACACGGATAGCCCCCGTTCTCGCGCGGTACCGGAAAGAGACTCGCGTCGTAGTCGAGACCCGCATCGAGCAGGACGTCGAACGCCCATTCGCTGCCCGGCGTGATCGAGAAGCTCGGCGCCCGAAACGAGGTCACCCGGGCGCCGCCCGCGTCCTCGATGACCTTGATCGAGGTCGCGAGGTCCTCGCGAAAGGTCGCCTCGTCGAGATCGCACACCTTGCGGTGCCAGTACGAGTGCGTGCCGATCTCGTGACCAGCCTCGACCGTTCGACGCACGAGCTGCGGATATCGCTCGGCGATCCAGCCGAGGAAGTAGAAGGTGGCCTTCGCGCCGAACTCGTCGCAGATCGCGAGGATCTCGTCGGTCCGTTGTTCCACGATCGACGGAAACGACGGCCAGTCATCGGTGTTGGCGACCGCCGGAATCTCCACGAGGTGGAACCAGTCCTCGATGTCGAAGCTGAGCGCGTTGACGATGCGACCGTCGTGATCGGTCGGCGTGGTCGAGGATGTCGAGAGGTCGGCGGTCATCGGATGATCAGATCAGTCGATGGCCCTTCGCGCGAAGCCGCCGAAGGTCCTCACGGGTCGGCATCGAGAAGTGCGTCGACTCCTCCTCTGGATTCGGCATCAGCGACGGATCCCCCGCCTCGACCAGACGGACCGCCTCGATGATCGCCTCGGCGGCGAGGTCCTTCGAGCGGGCCATGAGATCCTCGAGCGAATCCCACGGATTGATGCGGTACTTCCGCTGCACGATGATCGGACCGTTGTCGAGCTTCGAGTCGACGAAGTGCACGCTGGTGCCGCCCTCTGTCTCGCCGTTGGCGAGCGTCCAGAAGCTCGGCATGAGTCCGCGGTACTTGGGAAGCAGCGCGCCGTGGCAGTTGACGATGCCCTTCGGCGTCTGCTCGCGGAGCTTCTTCTTGTAGAGCTGGGTGCCCGAGATCGAGACGATGAACTCGACCTTGTGCCCGCGCAAGTGGGCGAGGAACTCCTCGCTGTTGACGTCCACCGCCTCGGTGACCTCGACGCCGTATCGCTTCGCGACCGCCTTCACGGAATGGCATCGCCGGGTCGAACCGAGGAGGTCGTTCTCGACCTTGGCCAGGATCTTCTTCACGAGGTACTTGCGGAGCTTCCACTGGAAGTACCCGAAGCCGTAGAGCCGCTTCAGGTCCATCGCGGTCTGGAAGACGGTCCGCTTGCCCTGCGCGACCGACTGGATGTTGACGCCCGCGGTCGTGTCGTGGAACTCCCGCAGGTACTTGTCGAGCACCTTGGGGAGCAGGAACGGCTCGTTCTGGATGAAGACGTACTTGATCACGCGTCCCGCGCCTCCGACGGGGCGGTCTTCCGCCCGGTGTTCCCGACGATCTCTTCCAGCAGTCCGCGCCAGGCGGCGAGTCGATGGACCGCACCATGCTCCTCCACCAGCGCCGCCCGCGCCCGATCCCCCGCCGCGTCCCGGGCGGCCGGATCGTCTGCGTACCGGACGATCGCCGCGACCAGCGACTCGACGTCGCCCTGCCGCACGCTGGCGCCGCAGTCGTTCTCGACCACGACCCGCGAGATCTCGCTCGCGTCGCTGCCGATGAAGAGCGCGGGTCGCCCGGCGGCGAGGATGCCGAAGAGCTTGCTCGGAACCATGATCCCCTCGACGCCCTCGAGCAGGCTGACGAGGTGAAGGTCCGCGGCGCTCAGCAGTTCGTCGAGCTTCTCGCGCGGCTGGTACGGGGCGAGGATGCAGGTCGACTCGAGACCATGTTCAGCGATGTACGCCTCGACCTCGGCCTTCTTCTTGCCGCCACCGACGAACGCGAACCGGATGCGGTCGTCATCGCGCAACCGGCGGGCCGCCTCGAGGAACGTCGCCACGTCATGGCCGATTCCGAAGTTGCCCGAATACATGACGAGCTGCCGGTCGCCGACGTTCCACTCGCGTCGATACGCGTTCTCGTCGCGGGGGACAGGCTTGACCTCCTCCTGATCGCTCCACACGCCGATCAGGCGGATGCGATCGTCGGGCACGCCCTTGCTGCGGACGAGATCGGCCATGCAGCGACCGAGCACCACGTCGGCGTCCGCGGCGCGGAGACACGACCGATTCAACGACTCGAACATTCGGGTCGCCGCGGCGCCAGGCTTCATGACGCCGCAAGCGACGGGCAGATCGGGATAGAGGTCCATCACCCAGTAGACGAACCGCGTGCCTTTGACCTGCCGGAGGATGCGGCCGACGAGCGAGATGAACGGCGGCGTGGTGAAGCACACGATGACGTCGTGCTTCGGAAGCAGCATCACCTTCACGAAGGCCGACAGATAGAACAGGGCGAAGTCGGCGATACGGGCGGCGATGCCCGCCTTGCCGAAGAGCGAACGCCCGACCCGATGGATCTCGATGCCGTCGACCGTCTCCCGCGCCGGGAGCGAGGCTCCCTTCTGGCCGTAGATCGAGCGCGACGCGATCGCGGTGACCTCGTGACCGTGGTTCACGAGATCACGGGCGAGATCGTGCCCGTGCTGCGCGGTCGCCGCGACATCGGGATAGAAGACCTGATTGAGGAGCAGGACTCGCATGGGTTCAGCCGACGGCGGTCTCCGACTCGGAGGCCTCGATCGAGGTGCGATTCTCGCGGAACCACTCGATGGTCCGGCGGAGCCCGTCCTCGAATCCGACTTGGGCAGACCAGTCGAGCATGCTCTTCGCCCGCTGGGTGTCGAGGCAGCGACGCGGCTGGCCATCGGGCTTGGTGGCGTCCCAGCGGATCTCGCCCTCGAAGCCGGTCAGGCGGGCGATGAGCTCGACGAGGTCCTTGATGGTGATCTCCATGCAGGTTCCGAGGTTCACCGGAACCGGCTCGTCGAGCGTCTCGGCCGCCCGCACGATGCCCTCCGCGCAGTCATCGACATAGAGGAACTCGCGGCTCGCCGAGCCGGTGCCCCAGCACTCGATGTGGTCCCGACCGTCCTCGATCGCGCTGACGCACTTCCGGATGAGGGCCGGGATCACGTGACTCGTGTGCAGATGGAAGTTGTCGAAGGGCCCGTAGAGGTTCACCGGCAGCAGGTACGACGACTTCAGCCCGTACTGCCGGGCGTATCCGTCGAGCATGACCATCGCGGCCTTCTTGGCGATGCCGTACGGCGCATTGGTCTCTTCCGGGTACCCGTTCCAGAGGTCCTCTTCCTTGAAGGGGACCGGCGTGTACTTGGGATACGCGCAAATCGTGCCGACCTGCACGAATTTGAAGTCGCGTCCGCCTTCGGCGTGGATGCGGGCCCGCTCGATGAGGTGCAGGGCCATCGCCATGTTCGCGAAGAAGTACCGCCCCGGATTGTCGCGATTCGCACCGATGCCACCGACCTCGGCCGCAAGGTGCAGGACGACGTCGGGGTCGTGATCTCGGTACAGCCGATCTGCAGCCTCCTCGTGCACAAGGTCGTACTCGGCCTTTCGCGGCACGACGACCCGGCCGACACCCCGAGCCTGAAGCCGCTCAAGCACGGCTCGCCCGAGGAATCCGGCGCCACCAGTCACCACCACCGTCTTGCCACTGAGGTCCATTGCTGCTCCGGAAGCGGGGCACGGCCCCGATGCGACCCAACGCGGAGGAAACCGCGGACGCCGGGCATGGTCTCATCGGTCGTCACCGGCCGCCACCTGTCCTCGGATCGCTCGATCCGAAGAGGATCGGCGAACGTCCCGGAACCGCACAAGACCCGTGCCGGGTCGACCGATACTACCCTTCACGGTTCGTCGGATTCGCCGGTGAGCCGCCCCCTCGAAGCCCGGAGCAGCAAGATGAGCAGCATCCCCGCCCGACGCGCCCTGATCACCGGCATCACCGGTCAGGACGGCAGTTATCTCGCGGAGTTCCTGCTCGACAAGGGCTACGAGGTCCACGGCATCATTCGTCGTTCCTCGAGCTTCAACACCGACCGCATCGAGCACATCTATCAGGACCCCCACGAGAAGGGCGTCCGGATGAAGCTCCACTACGGCGACCTCGCCGACAGCGCGGGTCTCATGCGTCTGGTGCAGGAGGTCAAGCCCGACGAGGTCTACAACCTCGGCGCGCAGAGTCACGTGCGGGTGAGTTTCGACGAGCCCGAGTACACCGTCGACGTCGTCGGCACCGGCACGCAGCGACTGCTCGAGGCGGTCCGGGCGTATCAGGACTGGGCGGGCAAGCAGGTTCGCTACTACCAGGCGTCGAGCTCCGAGATGTTCGGGCAGGTGCACGAGGTCCCGCAGCGGGAGACCACGCCCTTCCACCCCCGATCACCCTACGGCTGCGCAAAGGTCATGGGCCACTGGCTCACCGTGAACTACCGCGAGAGCTACGGCATGCACGCCTCGTGCGGCATCCTCTTCAACCATGAGAGCCCGCGACGCGGCGAGACGTTCGTCACCCGCAAGATCACCCGCGCGGTCGGCCGCATCAAGCTCGGCCTGCAGGACAAGCTCTACATGGGCAACATGAGCGCCCAGCGCGACTGGGGCTTCGCCGGCGACTACGTCGAGGCGATGTGGATGATGCTCCAGCAGCCCGAGGGCGACGACTACGTGGTCGCGACCGGCAAGATGATCTCGGTGCAGGAGTTCGCCGACATGTGCTTCGCACAGGTCGGGCTCGACGCCAAGGACTTCATCGAGATCGACCCGCGGTACTTCCGCCCGGCGGAGGTCGAGGAACTGCTCGGCGATCCGGCCAAGGCCAAGGCGAAGCTCGGCTGGGAGCCGAAGACGAGCGTCGAGGAACTCGCCCGCATGATGGTCGAGAGCGACCTCGAACTCGCACGTCGCGAGAAGACCCTTCGTGACGCCGGTCACGAGGTGGTGGCGGGTCGGGGCATCTGAGTTCAGGGAATCCGGGAGGCCCCCATCGACACCCTGTTGATCATCTTCGGCCTGGTGATGCTGGTGGCCCCGGTGGTGGTCGTCCTTCGAAGCTATCTCGTCAAGGGACAGGATCTTCTCACCACGAAGAACCTGTTCGTCATCGGCGTCTCCAACTTCATGGGCGTCGCCGGACTCACCACCGGCGTGCGTCAGCTCTATCGCGGCAATCAGCAGCCGTCGGATCTGCTGGTCCTCTTCGCCGGGGTGGCACTGCTCTTCGCATCGTTCTGGTGGGCGTACAACCGGTGGACGCTGCCGCAGCGGATCTCTCCGAAACTGTGGAAGCGATCGCCGCCTGCGAATCTCGGCACGATCACCCTCATCGGATCGCTCGCCGGAGTGCTGGGGCTCTTCGCATCGGTGCTTCCGATCGAGATCCCGGTGGTCGGACAGATCATCGACAACCTCGGCAAGCTGCTTCCTGCTGCCGCGGTGGCAGTCTTCCTGTTCGCATGGCTGCGAAACCCGATCATGCTGATGTACCTCGGCATGGCGGTAGGGGCCTTCGCGATCGCGGTCTTCACGGCTCTGTTCGGATCAGGTCGCCACCCGCTCTTCGCGGCGATCATGTCCATTCCCGTCGCGTGGTATTGGGGCCGCTGGCGGTACCTCCACCCGGTGGTCACCACCGGCCGCATGACCGGCATCGGAGTCGGCGTGGTCCTCGTCATCCTCGTCTATTCCGGCTTCCGGCACGACGTCTCGGGCGATGGCGACTCCGGCGTCGCGATGGAGCGCGTCCGTCAGTTGCTGGAATTCCGCCTCGGTTCCGGAGGCATCATCGACGACTACCTTCAGGAGGATGCCATCACGGTGGCGTTGCTCTGCATCGAGGAGTTCCATCGCAACGGGAGCCCGGACTACTTCCATACCGTCCGCTACGTGCTGGCCAACCCGATTCCGCGTGATTGGTGGCCCGACAAACCGGAGGCTCTGGGCGAGTTCCTCCCGCGCGACCGTGGCGAGTGGGTCGATGGCAAGGTGAACTGGGGTCCGAGCATCATCGGAAACGCCATCCACGACGGCGGCTTGTTCATGACCGTGATCTACGGCCTGATCCTCGGAGGTGTCTTCCGAATCTGTGACGACATCCTCGCGAGCCAGCCACACAATCCCTGGCCGGTCATGCTGCTTGCGGCCGCCACGCCCAAGCTCGTGGCCCTCAGCCGCGGAGACATCACGATCTACATCGTGGCGTTGCTCGGAATCGTGATCGTCGGCGTGCTCACATTGCGAGCGGCAATGCTCGTCTTCGGGAGCGTCGAGGCGGAGGAGTTCGCCGACCATCCCGACGGCGACGAGGAAGACGACGTTGTCGACGGAGAAGTCGCCGGTCTGGAACGGTGACCGACGGGCACGCTCCGGCTGACTCGGGGCCCGCGTCCGACCAGGATGTCTCCGCCTCGAAAGACGGGGCGTAAGCACGTGCAACACGCCCGAATCGATGAGCCGGTCGGGGGGCAAGCGCCACCCGGCGGACATCAGTTGCCGCCCGGACCGATGAGCCGCCGCCGGACCGGCGTGGCCTCTCGCTTCCGAATGGTGATGTCGGGATCGTTCGTCGCATCCGGCGTTCCCTTGCTCGGATCGATCACCTCGCCCGACTGGATCGCAGGGGTTCGGGGCGTGGACGCATTCCGTTCCGCCTCGGACATCCGCCGTGAGATCTCTTCGTCGATTCCGCGGGTCAGGTCTTCGAGAGTCACCCCGCGATCACGCAACTTGCGAGTGTTGAGAACGACGGTGTCACCCTCGAGGAGAATCGACCTGATGCGCTGGACCTGGGACTGAACGCCCGTCGCATCGATCCTAGCGCCGAGGTCATCGATCATCCGCAGGCGTTCCTGCCGGAGCGAGGCGTTCGGGAGTGCCCACGACGAATCCAGATGGAACTCGGGGTTGGATCGCAGCCACCAGTGATCGAGCGCAAACACCGGAAACTCCGACCACCGTGGCTCCGCCTTCTTGGGCCTGGACTCCACGTAGACGGGCATGCCGATCGACTCGAGGAACTTGTAGAAGTGGAACGCGGGCCCTTCGTCGTCCAGTGGCGTCGCGGCGTCCGCACCGATGGAGGCGCCTGCCATGAGCACGGGGCGAATGCAGGTGAGCATCGTGGAGAGCGTCTTCGCGGGATCCTCTCCGGCAAAGGCGTCCTTCATCCGGTCGTCGTCGGGGTCCATCGCACCGAGGTAGCAGACCAGTTCGATCGGTTCTCCCAGCGAGCCCTTCACCACCGGCCGCCACGACTCGGCGAACCGATCCACCAGAAAGTCGTGCCGCCCCTCCATCGCGTCGAGGTACTGATCGAACTGCATCACCTCGCCCGACACCGTGCCGAAAGGATTGTGCAGCCAGAACCGCCGGACCCCCCATCGATAGGGGTCCGCGACCTCCGTGGATACGAAGTGCGGCCACCCCTGGTCGCTCAAGGCCCAGGCCGCGACGCGTCGACGACTGTCGTCGTTGAGCGATCCACCGATGATGTACCGCTCGACGATCCGCTCCCGCGCCGGACGCACACGATCGGGGAGATCCTGAGCCAGGGCGGTGGAGCCGGTCCCCATGACGGTGGCGACCAGAGCGGCGGATACAGACCTGAACATGACATTCCCTTCCAACAGGACCAGACCACACCCCTCCACTCACTTGGAATCGGAGAGAAGTGCCGAGGTTGACTATCCTTTTCCCAGTTCCCCGAGGCAAACCCTCCGACGAATCCGGTGCCGTCACCCCCTCCCCCGAGAAACCGCCAGATGCTGACAAGACGGACCGCGAGCGGGGTTGGTTTGATGCTCGTGGCCAACATTCTCGGTCGCGGTGCGGGAATCGTCTCACAGGTCGTAGCCGGTGCGATCCTGCTCGACGATGACTTCGGCGTCTTCGCCATCGCGATCGGCATCACCACGTTGTCGGGGCTGCTTCGGGGCGGAGAGATCCAGAGTTATCTGGTCTCCCTCCCGCCATCCAGGCGTCGCCTCCGAACCGGAAGCGTGTTCTGGGTATCGGAACTCCTGTATCTCCTGGGGGTGCTCCCGACCCTCGCGCTCGCACCTGCGATCGCCGACTGGTTCGAGCAGCCGGACCTCGTTCCCCTGCTCTGGTTGCTGTCGGGTTCCATGCTGCTCGCGCCAGCCCGCTTCGTCCTCCGCTCCCGCCTCAACGCCGAGCTCCGATTCGGTGTGAACGCCATGGCGGGGTTGATCAACACGCTGGTGCAGTATCCCCTGACGATCGTGCTCGCGATCTGGCTTCGGAGCCCGTTGGCCCTGGGGATCCCGGTGCTGGCCGGTGTTGCGGTGGAGATCGTGTTTCTGGTGGTTCAGGCGAGACCTCATCGCTCCGACTTCATTCCTTCCCGCCGACTCATGTTCGCCGTCCTGTTCCGACTCCGGTGGTTGATCGCCGTGGCGGCGATGACCAGCCTCTGGAACAGCGGGGACTACTTCATCGCGGAGTTCCTCGTCCCACCGGCGGTCCTCGGCACGTACTACTTCGGATATCAGCTCGCCGTACAGCCGGGGAGGTTGTTCATGACGTCGGTGACCAACGTGCTGGTGCCGGTGGTACGTCGCATCGGGCGGGATCGCGACCGCCTTCAGGCGGTGATGCATCGCATGACCGGCACGGGCGGACTTGGCATCGCGATCGTGAATCTGTCGATCGTCGCCGGCATCGAGCCGGTCGAGGTCCTGATCTGGGGCGGCAAGTGGCAGGATGCCGTCCTGGGCGTCCAGACCCTCTCCCTCGGTCTGACCTACACAGCCATCCTCTCGATCACCGCCACGCCGCTTCTGGCTGAGCGGCGGTACTTCGAGTCGTTTGTCATCAATGGCATCCGTGCACTCGCCGTGGTCGGCGGCGCCGGAGTCGGTGCCGTCCTCTTCCCGACCGCAGGCGGCATCGCCACCACCGTGGCAGCGTTGATGGCCACCACCAGCATCGTCGCCATAGGCGGAATCGCGAGGTGGATGTCGATTCCCGCAGGACCTCTCCTTGTTCATCTCCTGCGTTGCACGCTGCCGATCGCGGGGGCGGCGATCATGTCGGCGTGGATCGGTCATCTCCTGCTGGAGAGTCTCGGCCGCGATCGCGCTCACGCCATGATCGCCGCGTCTGGATGCGGTGTGTCCTACGTCGCCCTGACCCTGCTCGCGACCCTTCTCGTTCCCCTGCAGACCCGGCGGGAGGCTCTCGACCTCATCCCTGCTCGAGTCCGCTCGCGGCTCGGCATTCAGCGTCGATCCGACACGACCGATTGATACAAGTCCTCGAACTGGCCGGCCACGCGATCGTGCGAGAGATGCTCGAGGGTCCAGGACCGTCCTCGATCGCCCATCTCGGCAGCGTTCCGTCGTTGGTCGAGGAATGCCTCGAGTGCCTCACTGAAGTCCTCGATCGTCCGGGACACGATCGTCCCCCCACCCGACTCGCGGATCTCGTCGCGAGTGTCGACCAGATTGGTGGTGACGACCGGGGTTCCTGCGGCCAGCGACTCGAAGAGTACGAAACCAAAGTTCTCCTGGGTGGTCGGCAGTGCAAAGACATCCGCGGCCGCAAACAGCGAGAGCTTGATCTCACCCGTGACGAATCCGATCCAGGTGATCGAGCCCTCCAGACCGCGATCCCGGGCCAGATCCTCAAGCGACCGCCGAAGTTCGGGAGGTCCGTCGCCCGCGATCAGGAGCCGGACGTCCCGTCCGGTCCGGCGACGCAGGTCCGACACCGCCTCGATCAGAATGTCGACGCCCTTGCCGGGATGAAGGCGACTGAGAAACAACACGCGCAGTTCACCCTGATCGAGGTGTGGCCACCGCTGCTGCGCCGGCTTCGGATCCGGGATCGTCGTGTACGGTCGCAGGTCGACGAGATTCGGGATCACCACCGCGTTCGCGTCACCAAAGCGGGCGCGGCTCTGCGTCATCTCATGGATCGCCGTGCAATGCACGGCCGCCGCGGATCGAAGGAACCGCCTGCCTCCGAGAAGCAGGAAGAGGCGCTTCTTCAGCGGCTTCTGCTGCATCGCCCAGTCATCGAGCATGCCTCGAAGACTCACCACGTACGGAACTCGGGCGTGGCGGCAGGCGGCGGCTATCTGGAGATTCGACGACTCCCAGACCCCGTGAAGATGCACCACGTCATAGTCCTTGATCGCGGATGCGATCCGCCGCACACCCTTGCGGGACAGTCGACGCAGTGGGCCGCTCGTGGGAGGAAGCTCGACCACCGCGGGAACCGGGTCCGTCGAGGTCGTCGGCTGACGCCAGGGAGTGGGAATGTCACGAACATCGGTGGTCGCCAGACCGGCGTCATGGCCACGGGCCCTCATCGTGGCGACCTGATCGACCACGGCCCGCGGCGGCCCGCCGTTGCGGAAGTCCACGGCTTCGATGTAGTGCAGGATCCGCATCGCGTCAGGCTACCCCGGCCGAAGCGGCGTGACGGGGTTGCATTGATCAACCCGCCAGGTGCAGTCGGCCACCAACCAAGCCTCCGGCGGACGGGGTGGACGTGGTTCTGTCGGCGGATGTCATCGGGACCACGCCACTCGTGGCGTCCACAGGCACCGACGCCGCGGCGAGGTTCTCGCCCGCCTGCTGGTCGATGACCATCTGCCAGGTCTCGCGCTCGTAGGTGAGCAGTTCGACGACCGAATCGATGAGCTGCGGGTTCTTCTCGGCCATGGCCTCCATCATCCGGGAGATGAGGAAGGTGTAGAGGCTGTTGAGCCGCTGGCAGAGGACCGGATCGTGGTCCGCCTTCAGCCCGGAGAGGAGTTCGGTGAGGATCGCCCGGCACTGCCGGCTGCCCTCGAACGCCTGCTCGAAGTTCCGGTTTGACAGTCCTTCCCGGCACTGCCCGGCGAAGCGGATCGCTCCATCGACGAGCATGAGTCGAAGTTCGACGGGGGAGGCCGTCATGACCTTCGTGCGGAGATACGCCTGTGCACGCTGATTCATCATGGCGATCCTTCTATCGACCCGCCCCGACGCCGGATTGAGTCACCTGACGGTGACAGGCGGAATCGGCCGGCGATTCCCGCGCGAACGCGCAAGTCCTGCGGCATGCGAGTCCCCCTCCCGATCACGCTGATCATCCGATCAATCCGCCGGCGATGGCGATGTTCTGGCTGATCGCCCCCAGCGAACTCTGCTGACTCTGGAGCTTCGCCAGCGACTCCTCCATCGCGGCGAACTGGCGCTGCAGCCGCAGTCGCTTCGCCTCGATCCGGTCGTCGATCCGCTCGATGCGATCATTCTGCGAGTCGATCAGCGTCTGGAACTGACGATCCGCAAGGGTCATGATGCCGTCAACGGAGTTCGTCATCCGCTCGGAGAACTTCTTGAAGATCTCGCCGAAGCCCTGGGCGGTGTAGGTGGTGGTGGTCCGATCGACGGTGATGCCTTCGGCGATCGTCTCGGTCGTCGACCCCTGCTGCTCGAACGCGGTGAACAGATTCGCGACCGCCGCCGGGTCGTTGTCGTACGCCGCCTCGAACTTCTCCTTCTTGAACGTGATCTCGCCGTTCTTTCCGATCCGGATGCCGACCTCGGAGAGATAGCGGTACTGCGTGTCGACGCCGACCGCCGCCTGCTGAAGCGTGCGATACATCTCCGAACGCACCCGCGAGACGGTCGGGTCGCCGAGCAGCGGGCCCCGCTTCTCGGTCTCGACGTCGTAGTTGTCGTACTCGTTGATGCGACCGATCGCGTCGTTGAAGGTGGTGACGAACCGCTCGACCGCGTCGATGATTCCGGTGCGGTCGCGGGTGACGTTGATGCTCACCGACGAACTGCTCACCGCCCGCAGATCGAGCGACACGCCGGGCACCACGTCCTCGACGGTGTTGGAGTCGCTCTCGACGAGGATCGCGTTGTCCCCCTCGCCGATGAACACCTTCGCGTTCTGCGCCTTGGTCAGGGTGGAAAGCCCGAGGTCGATGCCCCCGCTGTCGATCACGAGATCGCCGGCGAGTCCGCTGATCTCGGAGGCGAGCACCAGCCGGTACGGGGTGCCGCCCGCGCCGGTGTTCAGGATCGATGCCGACACGGCGATCCCCGCATCGTTGATCTTGCCGACCACGTCGTCGAGCGTGTCGGTGGTCTCGAACTCGACGACCTTCTCGTACGAGCCGTCGATGCTTCCGCCGATCTCGTCCGCTTCACCGACGATGCCGAGATCGCGAGCCACGCTTCCCGAGAGCGCCTCGACCTTGAGCAGCGTGGTCGGGGTGTCGGGATTGACGTCCACGAGAATCATGCCGTCGCCGTTCTCGTTGAGCCTCGCTTCGACCGCGTCGAACCGCGCGTTGATCTCGCGCATCACGTCGTAGAGCGTCTTCGAGTCGGAACCGATGTCGATGGTGCCGCTGTCGCCGCTGCTGTCGGTGATGCGGAACCGACCGGTGCCGACGCCGCGGCCGTAGTTGAGCTCGGACAACGGGGTTCCGAGCGAGACGTACTGCCGCTGCAGGTTCTCCCCGCGAACGACGTCGCTCGCGACGCCCGCATCGAGCCCGCCGAGTCCGAGTCCCGCGGCCGCGTCACCCGAGATCACGAGGTTGCCGGCTCCACCGCTCTCATCCTCGACGAGCAGGCCGTTGCCCTGGTCGTTGACTCCGATCGTCACATCGACGCCCGACGCGCTGAGCGCCGTGCCGATGACGACCAGCGCCTCTTCCAGCGTGTCGAAGAGATCGAGATTGGACACCGTCACCGAATCGCCCTCGCGATCGGTGACCGTGAGCGACGAGCCGCCGAGTCCCGCGCCACCCTGCAGCGTTCGAAGCAGCACCGTGCCGAGACCGCTGGAGACCCGCGATCCACCAAGCGTCGCTCCCGCGTCACCCGCGGTGAAGCCGAGATCCCGGACCGTCTGCGTCGAGACGTCCGCCGCGAAGCTCGAGCCGTCGACGGCGCCCGCGAGAATCGTCACGGTGCCGGATGCGGCGGTGAATTCGAGGCCTTCGCCGTCGGCGGCGATCGAGACCGAGACCGCGCCGGAAGTCTGCTCCGACACGCGATCCATCAGGTCCTGAATCGTCGTGGCCCTCGGCGTCTGCACCTTGTTCGGCACGACGGAACCCGTGATTCCCAGTGCCGTGCCCGTTCCGAGCAGCCCGAGATCTTCGGCAGTCCCGTCCACGTTGGGGCCGGCGCCGACCACTTCGACGTTTCCACCGCCGGCCATGTTGTCCGTGATCTCGAAGCCCTTTCCGTCATCGCGGATCGAGAGCACGACCTGACCGGCGCCGAGTTCCTCGGTGAGCTGTGAGTTCACGCGGGCGAGAAGGTCGGAGACCGTCTCCACCTCTTCATCGATGATCTCGTCGTTCTCGTCGAACGTCGCGCCGAGATCGATGTCGATCTCCTGCCCGGTCGAGGTGATGATCGTGAAGTCGGGAAGATCCGGATCCTCGTTGATGGTGATGCCGTCGCCGTCGTTGAGATCCTCGAGCATCGTGTCGAGCTCGATCGTCGCGTCCACGCGTCCGAGATCGATGTCGTACGACGTGCCGTCGACGTCGAGCACGAAGTCCACGATGTTGTCGCGGATGAGCACGCCATTGCCGTCGTTGAAGTCGGTGAGCAACGAGTTCACACCGAGACTGTTGAGCGAATCGCCGTTGATCAATCCGATGCCGACCACGGAGGCCTCGATGCCGAGATCAGTCGCGGTCGAACGTCCACCTTCGTTCGAGACGGAGAAGGTCCCCGCCCCACCGGACTCATCCACGAGCTGAAGCTTGTCGGTGTTGAAGCTCGCGACGACCTGGATGCCCGACTCGGCGTTGATCGCTTCGACGACCTCCTCGAGGGTCGTCGCCTCGGAGAGATCGATGACGGCCGTGTTGCCGGCGCGGTCCTGGATGCGGATGCTTCCACGATCGACGCCCTGACCGCCGTTGAGGTCGTCGAGTCGGATCGATCCCGACACGCGCCCCTGACCCCACTCGAACGACATGGACTCGAGTCCGAGCGGGTTCTCCGCCTTCGTCGCGAAGCCGCGCGACATCTGCTGACTGGTCGAGACCAGTTGTCTCACACGGAAGGTGTACTGACCGGGATTCGCCTTCGTGGTCGCGGTGACGCCGAGGATGTCCTCGTTCGAGCTCGTCGCGAGAACCGATCGGAAGACGTCGTCGGTCCGGAACGCCTTGGCGGCGTTTCCCAGCGAGAGCAACCTCGCGTTGACATCCAGAAGGGCGGTCTTCGAGGCGTTGAGGCTCGAGATCCGCTGGAAGATCGGCACCTTCCCCTGCGCCTCGATGCCCAGAAGCTGCTCGATCAGCGAGAACGTGTCGATTCCGCTGACCAGTCCGATGCCGCTCGTGATGCTCATGCCGACTCCAGACCGTCCCCCCGGACGCTGTCGCGTGACATCGACGGGTCAGGCCGCGCGACGCCAGCGAAGCCCGTCTTCGCCGGAGTCGCCGTCCATCACCCGCCAACCGGGGGTCGTGAGACCCTGACGGCGAAGAAGGAGCAAATCCGATGCCCAGTTGACCAGAACGCGCTCGAACATCTGCCGGGCACGGGCCTCGGCGATGGTGGTGGGAGCATCCGCATCAAAGATCGACTGGTCGTCCATGGCTGCCTCTCGGGTTGACTCCCGAAGGCGGCGGCATCCGTGCCATCCAGCCTCGGGCTGCCTTTGGCATCGGAAGGCGGAGGACCCGGATGAAGCGCGGCTCATGGAAACGCCGGAGATCCCCCGGCGGAGCAGCGGGGCGGTGATGGCCGGGCGATCGCGCCGGGTCGAGTCCGAGGCGTGACCGATCAGCGCAGAATCCCCCCCCACCAAGCCTCCACGGATTGATGGTCGAGAATAATGTTATTATCGGACGCTACCCCTCGGCGTTGGAATCGAAACCGATCTTCTCGAGGATCCCGTCGAACTGCTGGAGGCTGTAGAACTCGATCACCACCTTGCCGCGGCCCTTCTGACGACCAAGATTGATCCCGACCTTGGTGCCCAAGTGGGTCCCCAGACGCTTCTCAAGATCCGCCACGTGCGCCGAGCGAGGGGTCGCGGCATCCGTGGATGAAGTCGCCACGGGCTCACGCGAAAGAGCCTGCACGCGACGCTCGACCTCGCGAACACTCCAGCCCTCACGAACACAGGCCGCCAGGAACTCGGCCCGACGCTTCAGATCAGTGAGACCAAGCAGGGCCTTTGCGTGGCCCTGCGTGATGAGGCCGGAGGCAAGTGCTTCACGCAGCGGCGGGTCCGCGTCGCGAAGCCGAAGCAGGTTGGCCACCGTCGATCGGTCAAGACCGAGCTGCATCGCCACCGCGGATTGGGAAAGCCCGAACTCATCCATCAGCCTGGCGACACCATCCGCTCGCTCCATGGGATCGAGGTCTTCTCGCTGAAGATTCTCAACCAGCGCCCACTCCGCGGCCGTCTGATCATCGACCGCGCGAACGATCGCAGGAATCTCCGGCTTGCCGAGCTTCTGGAAGGCGCGCCAGCGGCGTTCACCCGCCACGATCTCGAACCCTGCGTCACTGGGGCGAACCACGATCGGCTGCATCAGTCCAGCCGTCTTGATGGAGTCCGCCAGACGCTGAAGGGCTTCTTCATCGAACCGCTGACGAGGCTGATGCGGATTGGGGCGGACCAACTCGATGCGGAGCATGCGAACCCCGGATCCGGACGGCGGCCGAGGGGGTTCCGGCGCTGGCGACATGGGAACCGCGGGGCGTGTCGGCCCCGGGACAGGAGTCGGCACCGCGGATGCCGGAGTCGGCGGGGGCGGAGTGATCGCCACCGGATTGCCAATCAGAGAGCCCAACCCGCGTCCAAGCCGACGGCCCGCCGGCTTCTTGTTTTCAGCCGCCATCAGACGACTCCTTTCGCTGTTGTCCACCTGGGACGGCGCGGCATCCTGACACACGCCGCGAGGAGCATACCGGACGTTGGCGAGACGTGTGTTCCACGTGGAACAGTTCGCCTCCCCATGAGGGGCGCCCGAGACCAGGTCCCGATGAAGCCTGTCAACCAGGCCGAAGTGGGGCGGCCATGCCTAGCGAGGTGACCGCCTCATCAACCAGCCGACCTCGACCCGTTCCACGTGGAACACCCTATCGTGGTCATCCCTCAAGAAGATCCAAGCTCGCCACAACTGACGACCGCCCTCATGGGCTCCGCCGATGTTCCACGTGGAACTCCCAAGTCGAGCCACAGCCGCCAAAGGCCTCACCCGCGACCCACCACCCCCAACGCGCCCCTTCGGGACAGGCCCTTGACGCACCCGATCGATGCGATGCCCCGGAATCACCACCAAGAACGCAACATGCCAGGATGAGACATCATGTCCGATAACTTTTTTAAAGAGACAAAAGAAGACCCGGGCGCTCGGCCCGGGCCCCCGGATGATGTGCACCGCGTGGAGAACGAAAGGCAGTGTTCCGAACCCCTCCATCCCGAAGCGGTGGATCCTCAGGCGGAAACGGTGGCACATCCCCATTGTTGACAGTATTTTAGAACCACAGATCGTTCATTTTCTTCGGACGACCTCCAAGCAGACCATCCGAATTTCACGCCAATTCCCCTCGTCAGGTTCAGCCGATTGCTCGAGACCCGCCAGATCCCTGCGGATCCCGATGGCGATCGGTATGCTCTGCCGGCTCCGAAATCGAGGAAGGCGGTGCGAGTCCGCCACGCACGCGGCACCGTGTGCATCGCCAGCCAACGCGATGCGAGTCGGGT
>CAYZSH010000007.1:0-6111 GCA_964481025.1 uncultured Isosphaeraceae bacterium | reverse complement strand
TCCGCCACGCACGCGGCACCGTGTGCATCGCCAGCCAACGCGATGCGAGTCGGGTCGTCGAGCTCGGAGCCTCTCGAATCCCGAGTGGAGTGGACGCGGCGCCACCCATCCCCGCGCCCGCCATCGACTCGGAACTCATTCAGCCGCCGGCGCGACTCCGGCGAGAAAGCAGGCAGATCATGCGCGTCTCTTCGCTCCTGACCACGGCGGCCCTTCTGACCGTGACGATGCCGGCATCAACGGCGGTCTCCGAACTGATCGATCGCTTCGCCGTCGGTGCCGGCGATCAGACCGCATCACTTCAGTTCGACTTCCTCGATGGACGTACCTGGGTCTTCGACGTCTCCTGGAGCGGAGACCTCTCCGGACGCAGTGCCTTCGACCTGATCGCCTCCGACAATACCGGCCGTTTCGCCTTCGACTTCGAGGTCATCTCGTACTCGTTTGGAGACTTCCTCGTCGGAGTCAGCGTGGAGGACGCGTACCACCACGGCACCGGAACGCCTCCGGACTACGCGGACACGTGGCACTTCTGGTCGGCCGATGCGCCCGAACAACCCTGGACCGAGTCGCTCGTCGGATTCAACGATCGCGTCCTGACCCACGGTGCACGCGACGGCTGGGTGTTCGGTACCACCGCGCCACCGGCCACGATTCCCGCACCGGGCGGACTGGCCCTCGCCATGGCTGCGACCGGCCTGCGAGACCGACGACGACGTTGACGACGAACTTCCGCAGGAGTTCTGGAATCCGGAGATGGCGCCGATAGACTCGCCGCCGACGCAGGGGCCCAGGAACTCCACATGTCACGACCGCGATTCCGTTCCACCGGATGGCGATTCCGCAGCGCGATGCGTCACACGCATCTTCATCGCGGCGCGATCCTGCTGACGGCACTGCTGTCGGCCTGTCGGACCACCGGACCCGAGATTCCGCGCTTCGTGCCGGCGACGACATCGGCATCGCCGGAAGTCACCGCGTGGAGCGAGGACGTCTGGCAGTCGGCAAGAGCGGGGGACCGCGAGAGAGTCGATGAACTCCTTGAGGTCGCGCCGATCGCGGATCCCACCCTCGACCGAGTGGAATCGAGACTTCGAAGACTCAACGACCGCGCCAGCGACTCGCGTACTGCCATCTGTCGGCGCGTGCTCGATGAACTCGGACAGGTGGAGCCCGGATCGCCCGCCGACGCCCGGGCCTTGGCAGAACTCGCCTCGGTGTGCGCGCTTGAGTCGCCGTCATCGTTCCAGCCCGAGGTCGAGTCGGCGCTTGACGCCGGGATCGCCCGTTGGCACACCCTGGCGCTGGACGCCGAAGCATCCGGCGACCTCGAATCCGCGATCGACGCCTGGACGATGGTCGGATTGGTCACCGGCGATGGTCGGCACGCCGAACTCCAGAATCAGGCGATGGACCGCACGACCCGCCTGACGAGCCGCCGACCAGGTGCCGGTCGCTCGGATCCGCTGCCCCCGCGGGTGGTCGCCGACTCACTCGATCTGGTTCTGAAGGAGCACGTGGACCGGCTCGACTTCGGCACGCTCGTGCAGTCGGGTTTCGCGGCGCTGGATCAAGCCGCCCGCGCAGTCGAACCGGAGGCGGCGCGCGATCGAGACATCGCCACCGTCGCCCGGATCAAGGCGGCGTTCGATGCGTCGCAGTCCCCGGCGCTTCCCGGAGTCTTCGGCCTCCGCGAACTCGATCGCGGTCAGCGACGCGCTGTCGAGCAGGCCTCGACGGAACTCGCGCAGGCCCGCGACCGCGGCGTGTTCTCCGAGTCCATGGCGGATCCGATCCGTGTCTTCCTCGACGGCATGCTGGAGAAGACCGACCTCCGCACCCGAGCGTTTCTGGGCGACGACGCCGAAACGCTTCGTCGGGCGATCGGTGGCTCGTTCGTCGGCATCGGCATCCGATTCGCACCGGATCCGGACGGCCTCGTGATGACGCCGCTCCCCGGTGGCCCGTCGCGCAAGGCCGGAATTCGCACGGGTGACATTCTCCTCGCGATCGATGGGGTCGAGATCGCCGATCTCACCATGGAACAGATCGTCGCCGCCGCGAACGGACGACGTGGCAGCGCCGTGGATCTGATCGTTCGTCGCGCCGACACCGGCGAGGAAGAGTCGATCACCGTCGTCCGCGACACCATCGAGCTCGAGGTGGTGCACGGCTGGAGACAGAAGGGTGTGGACGGGCGTGGTCGGCCCGTCTGGGACTGGATCGTCGATCCGGAGGCGGCGATCGCCTTCATCTCGATCCGCGACTTCGAACCCGACACGGATCGACTCTTCCGCGAGGCGATGCTCGAAGCGGACCGTGCAGTCGGACCCGATCGCCTCGTGCAGGGTCTGATCATCGACCTGCGCGAGGATCTCGGTGGGGATCGCCTGGCGACCGAGCGATTGCTCGACCTCTTTCTCAACGATGGCGCCGTGTTTCGCGCGGTCGGCGCCTCGCCGCTGGACGAGGTGACGCCCGCCACGATCGCGTCCACCAGACTTGCCGGACTCCCGGTCGTCGTGCTGGTGAGCGGGCACTCGGCGAGCGCATCCGAACTGGTCGCAGGCACGCTCCAGGGCGCCGCGGATGCGGTGGTGGTGGGGGACCGGACCTTCGGCAAGGGCAGCGTGCAGGCCGTGCACACCGTGCGGAACGGATATCTCGCGATCACCCAGTCGTGGTTCCTCGTGCCGACCGACACCCGCGGAGGCGCTCGATTGATCGACCGTGCGAGAGCACCCGGCTGGGGAATCGAGCCGAACCTCCGCGTGGCGGCGCTCCCGGATGAACTCGCCGCCGCTCTGGTCGAACGGAGCGAGTGGGTGTCGAGCGTTGGTCGCGATGTCGGCGATCCGGAAGCCGGTGGTACGACGCTCGACGACTCGGAGGACCGCGGACTGCTCACGGCCGTCCTGCTGCTTCGCGCCCGATTGCTGCCGACCTTCGCGACATCCGCGATCGATCAGTGACCGCCCGCCTTCGGGGCCTCGGTCAGGGACGACAGATACGCGACGAGATCGCGCACCTCGCGGGGCGTGAGCATCTGCCGCATGTTCGGCATCGCACTCGCCTCGCCGTACCCCTCGACGACGACCGCCTGCGGATCGACCACCGACTGGAGGATCGTCGCGCGATCGCTTCTCGCTCCGACGCCATCGAGAACCGGCCCCGCGTCGCCACCGCGACCATCGATGACGTGACATCGCAGGCATGACGCCGACGTGTGGAAGCGTGCGACCCGCGCGCCCGCGGCGGCATCTCCGCCTTCGAGCGAGACGAGCCAGGCCGCCGGATCCTCGACGCTTCGCGCCCGCCAGTTCTCAGCGAAGGTCGCCAGATCATCATCACCGCAACGCTCGGCGGCCTCGAGAAGTTCGACCGCCCACGGCACCGCGACCTTCTGCTGGTCGAACGCGAACTCAAGTTGCCTCGTCAATCGATCCACCGCACGGGCGTCATCCAGTCGGGCGAGTCCGAGGATCGCCTGCTGTCGCTCGATGACCTCGCCGTCGGCGAGGGCCGCGTCGTACGCGGCGATTCCCCGATCGACGTCGATGTCCGCGAGTGCATCGCGAGCCGCGGCCCGGAGTCCGGCGTCATCCGCGGTCAATGTCGCATCGATGGCCGCCGGAAGCTCGGCGTCGCGAAGTCGCACGAGCTGTCGAAGGCACGCCGCGCGGTCGGTCGGCGGCGCGGCCGCATCGAGCACGGTCGTCCGCAGCATCGCGGGATCGAGCGCGACGCCGAGCCGACCCGCCGTCTCACGGGCGAGCGTGCGAACCGAACCGAAGTCGTCCTCGGCGAGAATCGGCAACGTTCGGGCGAGCGCCGGACGCAGCGACTCGAGATCGCGCGGCCCGTCGCTCGCCGGACGCCACCAACCGAGCACGCGATCACGCGGTCCCGGCGCGTCGAAAGTCGCGATCGCCTGGATCGCCTCGTCGCGAACGACGCCGGGAAGCAACGGATTCATCGCGATGCCGGCGAGCGCCTCGATGTTCGCGGCGGTGCCGCCCCGCACGTTCGCGTCGATCACGCGGCGAAGCAACGGAGTCTCCGACGGGTGCAGATCGCTCTTCGCCCCGATCGGACCCTCGAATCGGCCGTCGGGAAGCTCCCACGCGACCGCGACGTGATCGCCGCCGCCACCTTCGGCGTGCCGCGCCTCGACGAGGATCTCCTGCCCCGCGACGAGATCGATCGGACGACTCGTCTGCCCGGACTGCGTGTTCCACTGCCGCGCCCCGACCCAGCCCTGCACGCGGGCGACCGGCTCGAGATCGGCGGCCTCCCCGGTCGTCGAGATTCGAAGCACCGATCCGTCGTCGCTCGCGATCGAGAAGCGATATGACCCGGTCTGGGGCGCCACGAGCGTCGCGGTCAGCCGCGTCAGATACCGATCACCGCCGTTGACGAGCCCTTCGAAGACCGGCACCGTCTCGACGACGTCAGGCTCGCGATCGAACGCCGCGAGCGCGAGCAGGTCGGCATCACCACGATCCTTCTCGACCCGGAAGATCTCGCGGGTCACGCGGATGCCATCCTCGTCCGCGGCCGAGTCGATTGGCGCGTACTCGCTCGCGATCGCGGCCAGCGCGGGCATCGCCTCCGGGATCGGCACGTCGTGCACGGCGCGTGCCGCCTCGGTGCGGATGCGGACGTCGTCGTCGTAGAGCAGACGCTCGATCGCAGGATCCGCGAGCCGTCGCATCGCCAGCACCGCGGCCCGGCGAAGTGCCGGCGCCGGGCTCGACGCCATCTCCTCGATGGCGGTGCGGTCTCCGATGCGTGCCAGTGCGAGCACGCCCGCGTGCCGAAGGAATCGATCACGGTCGGCGTTCTCGGCGAGCATTGCCGCGAGATACGGCGTCACGCTCGCATCGCCGATCGCACCGAGTGCAAGCGCGGCTTGAAAACGCACCCGACTCGACTCGTCGGCAAGCGCCGTCACGAGCGCCTCGGTCGCGGGCGCGTACGCGGGATCGCCGAGCACCTTCGCCGCCTGCGCGCGGACCTCTGCATCAGGATCCGAGAGCGCCGCAAGCACCGGCTGCATCGCGGCATCGATGCGGCGATTCCGCGACGCTTCCAGTCGGGCGACGTGTCCGAGTCCCCAGAGTGCGTGAATCCGCGGGACGGTCCCGGTCTCGTAACGCGCGACATCCGCCAGCGTGTCGATCGCCTTGCGTTCCGCGAGCTCGACCTGCGCCATCAGCCGAAGCCGACGCGCAGGATGACCGAGCAGATCCGCGAGCGTGAACTCGTCGAGCGACGCCATCCCCGCGATCGCGAGTTCGCGAGCCTCGGCGATCCGCGGATCGCTCGATGCCTCGGCGTGTTCGATCGCGTGCAGTCGACCCTTCTTCGTCGAACTCCAGCCGCCGCCCCACTCCGAGACGAGCATGCGACCGTTCCAGTCGAAGTCGACGTCCGTGTTGAGCATGCCGGTCGCGAAGGGTCGGGGATTCACCACCTCGTAGCCCGCACCGTCCGGCACGCACTGGAACGCCCAGACCTTGCTGTTGGGCGCCGACCCCGTGAAGTCGCACATGAAGAAGTGGTCGGCGAGATCCGCGGGCAGACCGAGTCCCGGGTCGTATGTAAAACCGGACGGACCGGCGCCGACATGCGCGAGCGGCGGCAGCGTCCAGTCGGGGCGGTACGCGGCGTTCCGCTCGGTGACGACCTCCCAGATCCGCTCCTGTTCCCAGGGACCACGGAGGTTCGCGCCTTCGAGCGACTGATAGTCCATCGTCCAACCGGTCTCGCCGCCCTCGGCGACGAACACGATGCGGGCGCGGTCGCCCGCGTCGGACGTGTTGTCGCCGGTGAAGAGATCACCGCGCCAGTTGAAACCGAGTTCCTGCGGGTTCCGCAGACCGGTCGCGTAGACCTCGACGTTCGAGCCGTCGCGCTCGCAGCGGAACACCGCACCCGCCCGTGGATCCGCAAGCACGCGCCCGTCCTCGGTGACGAGGTGATACCCGCGGTCGCCGATCGACCAGTAGACGCGGCCGTCGGGGCCGAGCGTCAGACCGTGCATGTCGTGGCCGTAGAGCGCGAACCGCACCCCGAAGCCCGACTGGATCGGCTCGCGGGTCTCGGCGA
>CAYZSH010000006.1:0-32811 GCA_964481025.1 uncultured Isosphaeraceae bacterium | reverse complement strand
CCTTGCGGGGGACAGATCCGCGAAGCGGATCAGGGGGTCGGTCTCGGACTCGGTGCTACCCGTGCACCTTGCGGCGTCGCGCCGGCGGAATCCCGAGCTGTTCGCGGTACTTCACCACCGTCCGCCGCGCGATCTCGATGCCCTTGTCCTTGAGGGCGTCCGCCAGTTTCTGGTCGCTGAGGGGCTTCGCCTTGTCCTCGGCGTCGACGATCTCCTGCAGCATCGCCTTGATCGCCTCCCAGCTCTTCTCCTCCCCGTCGTCGCCCGCCTCGCGGCCGCCGGAGAAGAACCGCCGCAACGGGTACATGCCCCGCGGGGTCTGAAGCCACTTCTCGCTCACGGCTCGGCTCACCGTCGCGACGTGCACGCCGAGGCGCTCCGCGACCTCGGTCATCGGCAGCGGCTTGAGGAACTGCGGGCCGTGATCGAAGAATTCACGCTGCCGTTCGAGCACGACCCGGACCACGCGGAGCAGCGTGTTCGATCGCTGGTTCACCGCATCGATGAGCCAGGTC
Source organism: uncultured Isosphaeraceae bacterium (assembly GCA_964481025.1). Classification (GTDB taxonomy): domain Bacteria; phylum Planctomycetota; class Phycisphaerae; order Phycisphaerales; family SM1A02. Next base: position 32,296 of record CAYZSH010000006.1, on the reverse strand, counting down.
GCGTCGCGCACCGCGGTGTCGATGAACGCCTTGCCCTCGGCGTCGAGCCCGGCCTCGTCCCGCATCTTCTCGACCTGCGTGTTGATCCGAAGCACCGGCGTGGTGCCGTCGGCGAGCGCCGCGATGTACGAGTCGCTCTCGGGCTCGTAGTCGACGATGACGTCGGGCATCACGAAGGTCGCGTCGGGGTTCGCGAGTTCGCGTCCGGGCCAGAGCGTGAGCCGCCGCATGCGTTCCTTCGCGGCCTGCACGCGATCGAGCGACATCTCCGCATCCTTCGCGACCTTCGGCAGTCGATTCTGCACGAGGTCCTCGAAGTGCTCGCCGATGAGCACCGCGGCATCGGTCCAGACGCCGTCTTCGTCGCCTTCGAGCTCGACGATCGCATCGATCTGCAGCAGCAGCGATTCCTGCCGCGAGCGGGCGAGCAGTCCCGGTGGTTCGAGCACGCCATGCAGCCGATCGAGTGCACGCTCGAGCAGTTCGAGCGACCAGTCGTCGATCCCGAGATCCTCGCCCTGGGCGAGCACGGTGTCGAGGTCGGCGCCGAGGTATCCGTCGTCATCCACGTACTCGATCAGACGTCGGCCGGCGGCGGCGACGTGCTCGGGGACCTCCACGAGTCGCCACTGATCGTCGAGCTGCGCCGCGAGACTCTTGCCGCGATCGGCGGTGTTCGCCATCGCATCCATCTTGCGATCCCGGTCGCCGGTCGGTGACGCCGGGCGACGCCAGTCGTCGCCGCCGTCCCACACCTCGCGATAGCGACTCTCGAGATCGGCGAGCCGTTGGAAGTCCTCGCCGGTCTCACCCGCGATGAACTCGCGTTCGGTGTCGGCGACGTCCGCGTCGGGATCACGCTCGCGGACCCGCCCCTCGCCCGGTTCCTCGAGTTCCAGCGCGACGTTCTTCTCCAGCTCCTGCTCGATCCGCTCCTGCAGCAGCGGAAGCGGCAACTGGAGGATCTCCATCGACTGGATCATCCTCGGGGCCAGCTTCATCTGCTGACCGAGCTTCATCTGCTGGCGGGTGTCGAATCGCATCGCCATCGCGGGTGGAGTCACGGCACGGCCACCTTTCGGGTGTGGACGCGACCGGTGCGGCCTCCTGCCGCCGACGGCCTCGCGGGGCGTCACTCCATCGACGCCCGGACGCGCGGGCTGGCCGCGTCCAAACCATGCCGGAAGTCATGGTATCGACGGCGGGGCCGCGTCCCCAGCACAATCCATGCCAGACGCGGGGCTTTCAGGGTTCACCACGGAGTTCACGGAGAGAGATTCACCACGGAGGGCCACGGAGTTCTCTTGGATGCGGTGCTCGGCATGGTTCGGTCAGCGGCGGAGCAGGCGGCCCCATGGTCGCGGTCGTGTAGCAACCAGCGGCGACCAATCTCCACTCCTCCGTGGCGCCCACCCGATCCAAGTCAGAACCCATCGTGTTCAAGCATGCACCCGAACTCCCCTCCGTGGCCCTCCGTGCCTCTCCGTGCCCTCCGTGGTGACCCATCTCACTCGATCGGCCGACGCTCGGTGATCGCGTCGGCGAGGACCGCGCGACTGGCGTATTCGATCTGGCTCCCGCTCGGAAGCCCACGGGCGAGCCGGGTGGTGCGGACCCCGAGCGCCTTGGCGGCCTCGGCGATGTGCAGGGCCGTCGTGTCGCCTTCCATGTCGGGATTCAGCCCGAGCACGACCTCCTCGACCCGGACACCGCGGGCGTTGCGGGCGGGATCGCGCAGGCGGGCGAGCAGATCATCGACGGTGAGACCATCGGGGCCGATGCCGTCGAGCGGATCGAGCCGCCCGAGCAGCACGTGATAGACGCCGCGGTGCATGCCGGTCTGCTCGAGACTGATGAGATCCCGCGGCTGTTCGACGACGAGGACGACCGAGGCATCACGCCGTTCGTCGGCACAGATCGGACACGGATCGTCGTCGGCGAGATTCCAGCAGACCGAGCAGTGTCGCACGGTGTCCTTGACCCGCGTGATCGCATCGGCAAGGCCGACCGCGTCGGGACGCGCCGACTTCAGCACGTGGAACGCGAGCCGTTCCGCGCTGCGCCGGCCGATGCCGGGGAGCTTCGCGAACTCGTCGATGAGATTTGAGACGGATTCGGGGTAGGACATGGCGGGAGGGGAAGAATCGAGAGGACGGACCTTCGGATCTCGACTGTCGATGGAGGACGCTCGTGTTCGCTAGAGAAGCCCGGGCAGCCCGCCCGCCGGCAACGGGATGCCGAGTTCGTTGGCGGCGTCCTGCAGGTGCTTGGCGATCATTTCCTGAGCGCGTTCGAGCGCCGCATTGACGGCGCTTGCCACGAGGTCCTCTGCCATCGCACGGTCGGCCTCGCCGCCGTTCGAGGCGATGACGTTCATCATGACCGGATCGATGCGCACCGCTCGGATCCGCATCCGGCCGTCGGCGACCGCGACCACCGCCCCGCCGCCGACCTCGGCCTCTACGGTCATGCCGGCGAGTTCCTCCTTCGCGCGTTCCAGTCGCTCACGAATCCGCGGCAGATCCTTCATGAGACTGCCGAGACCGGCCATGCCCTTCAATGCATCGAACATCAGTCGGACTCCTCCATGGCTGCTTCCGCTTCGGCGACCTCGGTCGGATCGGTCGGCTCGGCTGACTCTCCCCGCCCCGCCGCGGGACGGACTTGAACGACATGGGCGTCGAAGAGGTCCATCGCCTCCCGCACCAGCGGATGATCCGCGACCTCGGCATGCGCGGATGCCGACGACTCCGCGGACACCGACCGCGACGCGGGCCCGGCGAAGACGATCTGCATTCGACGGCCGAACGCGCGACTCGCGAGCGCCTCGATCGCGTCGGGCCGCTTCATGACCCACGCATGTCCCGGCGAGGCATCGGCGCGGACTCGGAGATGCAGCGTGCCGCCCTCGAGTCGCTCGAAGTCGAAGTCCTCGAGCATCACACGCTCGCGGGCACTCCCGGCCGCCGCCTGCAGCGTCGCCCAGGGACCGTCTCCGAGCGGAGTCGAGACCGGCTCAGGGGTGTCCTCGACGGGCGCGATCGACGCCGGGGTCGGCTTCGGCGGTGGTGGCGGCGTCGGCTTCGGCTTCGGGATTGGCGTCGCGCCGGTCGCGGGGGCGACCGAAGGGACTGCCACCGGTCGCGGCGTCGGCGGCCGCGGGACCGGCGTGGCCGGCGGCCCCTCAGCGGCGGTCAGTCTTTTTTTTTTCGTCCCCGATTCACCGGCCAGCAACGAGGCCGCCCCGGCGAATCGCTCCGAGAGCGCCATCCGGGCGACCACCGCATCGATGATCGCACGCGGAACGGTGCTCGACCGGACCCGCCCCGCCGCCGCGTCGCAGAGGGCGATCAGATGCACGAGCTGCTCGGGTTCGTAGCGGGACGACTCCTCCACGATCGCGGCCGCCTCATCCTCGCCGGTCTCCAGCACCGCCGCATCGGCACCGCAGGTCGCGGCGACCAGAAGCTGGCGGAATCGCTCGGCGAAACCGTCGAGCACGCGTTCGGCGGGGAGTCCCTCGCCAAGCAACGCCGCGGTCGCCCGCAGCGCCTCGGCGACGTCGCCGGCGCCGATGGCGGCGACCGCCTCGGCCACGCGGTCCTCGGGCGGCACGCCGAGGACGCGCTCGAGAAGCGGCGGATCGATCACCCCGTCGCTGGCGGCGACGAGACGTTCGAGAAGACTCAGACCGTCGCGCATCGAGCCGTTGGCGAGCCTCGCCACACGGGCGATCGCGGCCTCGTCGGCCCCGATCGACTCCTGTTCGAGCACGCTCCGAAGATGGGCCGCGATCCGCGGCACCGCGATCGGCCGGAAGTCGAACCGCTGGCACCGGCTCTGGATCGTCGGCAGCACCTTGTGCGGCTCGGTCGTGCAGAGGATGAACTTCACGTGCGACGGCGGTTCCTCCATGGTCTTCAGCAGCGCGTTGAACGCCGCGGTCGAGAGCATGTGGACCTCGTCGATGATGTAGATCTTGTACGGCGCCCGAGCGGGAAGCACGCTGGCGTTGGCGATGAGATCGCGGGCGTCCTGCACGCTGTTGTTGCTGGCGCCGTCGATCTCGACGACGTCGATGTCGTCGCCCTTCAGGACCGCTCCATCGCCCGCGTCGTCGCCGGCGGAGGCGTTGAGGGCGCGGGCGAAGATCCGGGCCATCGAGGTCTTGCCGACCCCGCGGGTGCCGCAGAACAGATAGGCATGCGCGGTCCGACCTCGATCGATCGCCTTGCGAAGCGTGTCCGCGATCGCCTCCTGCCCCACCACCTCATCGAAGGTTCGGGAGCGATAGCGCCGGGCGAGCACCTGGTAGCCGGCATCGGTCGGAGTGTCGGCGGTCTTGGTCATGCGGCGGGATCGGAGGCGGATCGACCGATCAGGCGGCGGGGAGGACGGCCAGGTGACCGAAGGCCCGAACGACGACGCGTATGGCTGCTGCCGTCAAGCCCTGACCAGGTTGGCGAGCCGTCCGTCCGACGGGCCCGACCGTCCTCCTCGCCGCGTGACGCGGTCCGGAGACGCATGGTAGCGGGCTCGGCGGTCGCCGGTCGGCGGCGGGATGTCGCTCGGCCGATCGATAGACTCCTCGCGTGACCGACTCCGACCCGGCAATCTCCAGTCCCGTCCCGGACGACGCTCCGTCCCTGCCCGTCACCCCCGCCCCAGCCAGCCGACCGGTGGCCGCGGCCGATCGGGAGGACGGCCGCGGCCTGTTGCTGCTGGTCGTGCGATTGCTGTTCCTGGTGTTGCTGGTGTCGGTGTCGATGCTGACGATCGCGGGCCGGGCCGACGCCCCTGCGGAGTTCCAGTGGCAGACCCTGCTCGGCGTGCTGCTGGCCAGCAGCGCGGTCGGCATCATCGTCATCGTGGTGGACGCGATGACGCCGAGCAAGCGACTCTCCTCGGTCGTCGGCGTCTATCTCGGCATCTGTTTCGGACTCATCGCCGCGGTCGCGATCGGATCGCTGATCGACGTGGTCGCCCGGGCGCTGGGTGCCGACGACGGCGTGGTCCCGGTGTACCTCGGGGTCTCCAAGGCCGCCCTCGCGCTCGTCCTGTGCTACCTCTCCGTGAGCGTGGTGCTGACCACCAAGGACGACTTCCGTCTGGTCATTCCGTACGTGGAGTTCGCCCGGCAGGCCCGTGGCGTGCGTGCGATCGTCGTGGACACCAGCGCCCTCATCGACGGACGCATCGACTCCGTCGGACAGGCCGGGTTCATCGACGCGCCGATCATCATTCCCGGCTTCGTGCTGGAGGAACTGCAGCGGCTCGCGGACAGTGACGATCGCCAACGACGCTTCCGAGGCCGCCGCGGACTCGACATGGTCGCCCGCCTGCAGCAGAACCCGTTCCTCGACGTCGCGATCGACGAGTCGCGTCCGGAAGGCGTCGGGGTCGACGCGATGCTCGTGAGCCTCGCCCGCGAGCAGGAGATGCGGATCCTGACCAACGATCAGAATCTCCGCCGCATCGCGGAGATCAACGGCCTCCGCGTGCTGAACCTCAACGACCTCGCCTCCGGCCTGCGGGCCGCGGCGATTCCGGGTGATCAGGTCGAGATCGAGATCGTGAAGCGTGGCGAGAATGTCGAACAGGGCGTCGGCTACCTTCCGGACGGCACCATGGTCGTGGTGGAGCAGGCCGCGGACCGCGTCGGCGACATCATCGTCGCCACGGTCACGAACGTGCTGCAGACGAGCGCCGGACGACTGGTCTTCGGGCGATCAGGAACCGAGCCGCTCAGCGATGAGGAAGCGGCGCAGGCCCGACACGGCTCCACGCTCCGCGATGCGGCCACCCGGCAGCCCAAGTCGCTCGGCCCTGGTCCGCGCACCGAGGGTGATCGCCCGCCCCGGGGCGGGCGCCCCCGACGGCGCTGACTCCGACTCGATCGATCAGGTGCCCGACTCGAAGGCGCGACGGAAGGCGTCCAGACGATCGCCCCAGGCATTCGCACGACGTGCAGCGTCCGAGGTGATCGGTTGGCGAACCTGATGCAGGGACAGCGTCGGCTGGAATCTGGCCGACCGCCCGCCGCTTCCACCCCGCTCCGCGTGGTGCGGCTCGAGACAGCCTTCGTGCCAGGGAAGTCCCGTGATCTCGACGATCCGCGGGATCCAGGTCGCGGGGTCGGCGACGAGGTCCTCGTAGGCGAGATCGAGCCACGGGTTGGGGAGTTTCGACCGCACCGCCTCGACGAAGCGGCGCTCGGTCCGCATCAGCCGACCGATCCAGTCCAGTCTCGTCGCCCAGGCCATGCGGTCGGGCGGAAGATCCTGTCCGAGGATCGAGATCGCGTTCGCGGCGGGATCTCGGGTCAGTCGAATCACCGCCGCGCCGGGGAACCAGAAACCGATCGTGCCGAGATACGCCCAGTTCTGGAGATGCTTGGAGACGATGCGCGGAGCCTGACCTCCCAGTTCCACGAGGCGCTCGAGGGCCTGGGAACGCATGACGTCCCCGAGGTCCGGCGACACCCGCAGCGGACCGAGCGCCTGATCGTCCCCGATCGCCTCGCGATGATCTCGGATGACGTCCTGCAACACGCCCGACTCGCCGATCGCGGAGGCGTCGGGGTGCGCACCGAGAATGCGTTCGACGAGCGAGGTGCCCGACCGCGGAAGTCCCGCGATGAACACCGGCATGCGGGACGAACGGGGGCCATCGTCGTCGGGAACCGCCGGTTCCAGCGTCGGCAGATCCGCGGCCACCTGTTCGAGTCGACGCTCGTAGGCGTCGGGGTCGAACACCGTCGGCACCTGCGCCTGCCCCTCCTCATACGACGCGAGCGCGGCGTCGAGCTCGCCCCGCTTCTCGAGAATCCGACCACGGCGAAGGAGCACGCGACGCCGGAGCACCGGCGCGGCGCCGCTCGCCGCAAGGAACCCCGCGGCCGCGTCGAGCGCCTCGTCATGCCGCCCGAGGAGATCAAGCACCGCGATGAGACACTCACCGCTGTCCGGATCGAGCGACCGTCGCGACCCGACGGACTTGATGAACTCGTAGGCGCCCTCGAGATCGCCGGAACTCTCGAGCGCCCGCGCGAGCATCGCCTCCGCGCCGACGTGTCCGGGCGAACGCTTCAACGCCTCGCGGCACGCCGAGATCATCTCGGGGAATCGTCCGTGGAACTTGTGCAGCGCCGCCTGATCGAGCATCGTCAGGGGGTTGCGGGGATCGAGTTTCGCGGACTTCTGCAGCCACTTCTCCGCCTCGCCGTAGCGACCGCTCCGCATCTCGACGAGCCCCTTCGCTCGCACCGCGGCCGCATCCTTCGGTCGCTTCGCCACGATGGGATCGACGATCGCCCTGGCTTCCGCGTTGCGTCCCGCCTTGAGCAGCTCCATCGCCCGATTGAGCTGCGGATCGGGACGCGAGATCGCGGGCGGCGACGCGGCGGGACGAGTTGGGCGCTTTGGACGGGACATTGGGGGCGGAGAGGTGGAGAGTGGAGCGTGGAGAGGGACAGTGGACAATGGAGAATAGAGAAATCGGTCGGTTCGAGGGGGTTGGCACGCCTTCGGCGAGAGCAGGTGATCAGGGGAGCAGGAGAGTTGGGCGCGGCGCCTTCATCGCCGTCCCCCGCCTGGCGGGGGACAGATCCGCGAAGCGGATCAGGGGGTCGGTCTCGGACTCGGAGACGCTCGAACACGCGCGGTCACCGAATCGGTCACCGACCCCTCAGTCGCCTTCGGCGACAGCTCCCCGCAAGGCGGGGAGCGGCTCAGGTTGGGGCGCAGCCCCCCGCCGCAGCGCTCAAGACAAAAAAGACCGCCGGCCCCGGACGTCCCCTCGAACGCCCGAGGCCGCGGTGGGCTCGTTCAGGATGTCTCGCTCTTCATCGGCGTCATCGGCCGAGGGCGAGCAACTGCGTGATCAGTTCATCGGTCGTCGTGATCACTCGACTTGCGGCGGAATAGCCGGTCGAGGCGAGGATCATGTTGATGAACTCCTGCGAGAGGTCGACGTTCGAGAGCTCGAGGGCTCCGCCGACCACGCGGCCGGTGCCGAAGTCGCGCGGCTTCGCGATGAGCGGCGTGCCCGAGTTCGGGCCGCTGCCGAAGAGGTTGTCGCCCGCATCCACCAGACCCTCGGGGTTCGAGAACTTCGCGAGCGCCACCTGCCCGATGGTCCGCGTGAGTCCGTTGGTGAACGAACCCGAGATCGTGCCGTCCTCGCCGATCGAGAACGATCCGAGCGTGCCGATCGGCGAGCCGTCCTGGAACACCGCGGCGAGGTTGCTCGCGCTGTCCGTGAAGCTCGAGACCGCGTCGGTGCCGCTGTCGAAGTCCATGCTGACGGTGAGCGGATTCACCGCACCGTTGGCCCGCTGGATCGAGAAGCTCTGGTTGGTCGCGTTCACGAACCGGCCGTTGGAGTCGAAGGTCACCTCGCCGAGGGCGAGGAGGCGATCGGTCGCGTCGTTGTCGCCGGACTCCGCGACGAATTCCCAGGTGGTGCCGCCCGAGGCGGTCGTGCCCTGCAGCACGAAGGAGAGGTCGATGGTGAGCGGGGTGCCGAGCGAGTCGTAGACCACGAAGCTGGTCCGCACGCTCTCGCCGGTGGCGTCGGCGGTCTTGGTCATGACCATCGGGTTGCCGAGACCGGCACCCGGCCCGTTGACCGTCATGTCGCCGGTCTCGATGTCGAGGCCCTGCACTTCACCCTCGTTGCCGGTGACCACGATCGCACCGTTCGCGTCGATCGTGACCGATCCGCCGAGGTCGCTGATCGAGCCGATCGAGGTCGAGTCGGTGCCGAGGTACTCGTCGAGGAAGGCGATGTAGTCGCCGAAGGTGGTGCCGAAGCCGTCGGTGCCATCCACCGCGGTCGCGCTGATCGCGAAGGTCGCGGAGCCGAGGTCCTTGCCGCCCTTCTCGACGCCCGCGATCGTGATCGAGCTGTCGCCCGCGGCCATCGTCGCCGCCTCGAAGGCGAGCGTGAATCCGCCCGCACCGTCGCTGACGTAGATGTCGGTCGCGGTGAGGTCGGTCGCGGCGGTGATCGGCGTGGTGCCGGCGGCGTCGGTGTAGAAGGCCCGGCTGCTGTGGACCGAGCCGGTGGTCGCGACCTCGCCCGAGGCGTTCAGGTTGCCGTTGAAGATGACGTTGCGGGTCTGCTCGGCGAGAGTCATCGTGCCGACCGGGATGTTCAGTTCCACGAGGTCGCCGTCGATCACGTTGAACTGATCATCCACCGCGAAACCCATGACCTTCGCACCCGACTGGGTGATGAGATCGTTCTCGGGGTTGCGGATGAAGCTGCCGGATCTCGTGAAGAGCCGCGAGCCCGCCTGATTGACGATGAAGAAGCCGTCACCCTCGATCGCAAGGTCGGTGGCGACGCCCGTGACGCCGATCGCACCATTGTTGAAGTTCCGCTGCGTGCCCGCGACGGTGACGCCGAGACCGACCTGACCGGGGTTCGAGCCGCCCGTGCTGTCGCTCGGAGCGGTGCCGAGCGAGAAGTTGCGGCTGAAGGTCGGGGTGAACGTCATGCGGTTCGACTTGAACGCGGTGGTGTTGACGTTCGCGATGTTGTTACCGATCACGTCGAGTCGACGCGAGTTGGAGATCAGTCCCGAGAGGCCGGTGAAGAGTGCGGTGGTCGATGCCATGGTTCGGACTCCTTGTCCCTGGCGAGGGGCTTCGCGGTCAGGCCGCGTCGCCGCGTGCATCCTGCGGGTGGTTGGTGTCTTGGATGGAGCGGCCCGCGAGAATCGCCTCGGCGATCGCGGGCGGAACGGACGCCGCGGACGGACCCGCGACGATGCCGTCGGTTCGGTCGGCGGAACCGGCGACGAGCCGGACCGCGGCGTCGATCGGACGAAGGACGTCACCTTCGGCCGCGTCGAGTTCACCCTCGAGTCGACGATCATCGACCGAGAGCACGAGCGGACGGTCATCGACGACGACGAGCACGCTGCGGTAACCCGCGGTCTCGGCGGCGTCGGCGACATGGCCGAGTCGTTCGCGCACCTCGTCGGAGAGCGGCGACTGGAGTGCGGACTGATCGACCTCGCGACCGCTCGCGAACTCCCCGCTCGCGGCGCGGGCGAGCAGATCGTCGAAACCCGATCGATCGATCGGCTCCCGCCCGCTGCCCGCGCGACCGGTGCCCGCGGGTCGGACCGCGGGTTCGAGTCGTCGAAGAAGCTGGCGGGCGTCGAGGTTCACGAGTGGTGCTCCCGAAGGTCGTGGTCGATCGGATCAGCCCGCGGGCTGCTGCTGCGGAAGGCTCGCCGGATCGACGATCACGGTGACGTTGTCGGCGGGGATCTCCCAGCCGGTGTCGAGCTGGAGCGTCACGTTGTCGCCTTCGCGAAGCACCGCGAAGACGTTCCCGACGACGCGTTCATTGGTGGTGGTCAGACCCTCGACCGTCTTGCCGATCAGGTTGCCCGCGGTGGCGAGCTGGTTCTGGAAGACGATCGACTGGAGGTTCTTGGTGAGATCGATGTCGCTCTCGATCGCGCGGATCGAGTTCAACTGCTCGAGGAGCGCCGACGAATCGTTGGGCTCGAACGGATCCTGCTGCTGGAGCTCCGTGAAGATGATCTTCATGAAGTCCTCGGACGAGAGCTCGTTGAACCGGTTGCTTCCTCCGGCTCCACCGATGGCGCCCGCGGCGTTGGCTGAGATCGCACTCATGGATCGAACCTCCTCGAACCCCGTCCGGGGTCAGGTTGCCGAGACGCCCGCACCCGCGAGCATCTCGCCGAACTCGACGGCCTCCGGCCGTCCCGAGCCGTCTCCGCGGCCCGTGTGCCGCTTCGACGCATCGTCGCGCCGACCACGGCTCCGTCCTTCACCGGCGTCCTGCCGGTCGGAGGCGTTCTGGCCTCCACGGGCGTCCTGCCCGTCGCCCCGGTTCTCCGACCGGGAGTTCGAGGACGACTCGCCGGTCCGGCCCGCGGTCTCCACCGCGAGCCGGTCGACCGCGAGTCCGCGATCCTCGAGGGCCTGCCGAAGCGAGCCCAGGTTGTCGTGAAGCAACGACCGTGCCGTCTCGCTGGCGGCGGTCATGAGGACCGTCACGCGACCGCCCTGCATCTGCATCTGAAGCCGCAACTGGCCCAGCGAAGGCGGATCCAGCCGCATCACGAGGCTTCCGCCCTTCTGACGGGCAAGCGCATCGAGTCCACGACCGACCCCGGGCATGGTCCGCGTGGCACCTTCGTCAAGCGTCTGCGGCGCAGACTCCGCGCCGGGCATCGGCAGGGCCTGCGCCGTCGGACGCGACAGTCGGTTCGAGAGATCGGCCCCGGACACCGGCATCACCGCCTCGGCGGCGACGGTGTCGGGACGCGCCGCAGTCTCGCCCGACCGCGCTGCCGCGATCGTTCGATTGACCTCTTCGGCCCGAGCGACCGCCGCGGGTGTCTTCGCGTCGGCCCGGCGAGCCTCCGCCGCGGACTCAGGTCGGTTCGCAGCAGTCGTCGTCGCGGTCGCGGACGTGGTGACCGAGACGGCAGCGACATCCGCGGTCGCTCCCGGCTGCGGCGCGACCGTCGACGGGGCCACGGGCGTGAATCCTTCCGGAAGCGGTGCCGCGGTCCGCGCGGTGGCGGCGATGGGCGTCGCGCCCGACTCGACGGAGTCCGCCGTGGTGGCGGGCGTCATCTCGACCGATGTCGCCGGGGCGACGCTGGATTCGTGACTCACGGGTTGAGCGTCATCGGACTGGCTCGTGGCGACTGCACGACCAGCGGTCGCGACGGCCGTGGCGTCAGCCTGGCTCGTCGCCACCGTGGAATCCGACGTCGTCGGCGACGCAGGCGCCGAGTCGGAGCCGTTTCCGATCGATCCAACCGACGGAAGGTCGTTCACGGTGGCGGCAGACACGTTGGCGGGCGACGGACCCGGGTCCGCGACCGGCAGCGGTGCCGACTCGTCCAGCATCACGGTCGCGACATCGATCGGGACGCCCGACGGAGTCTCGGGGTCTTCCGTCGCGTCCGCAGGGAGATCGGCGACGACCTCGCGTCCCTCGTGGTCGCGGTCCGACTCGCGGACCTCACGGTCTTCCCCACCGTCGCGGTCGCGAGCCGGCGTCCTATCCGAAACGTCGGACGCCTCGGCGCCCTCGGTCGCGTGCTCGGCGTCCCGCCGCTCGACGCGGTTCGACTCGTCCGACTTCCGACAGGCTTCATCCCGGCGGGATCCGACCGAGGGCGATCGGTCTTGCGCGTCGTCGGCGCCGATTCCGCGCGGGGTGCGGGAGTCCGCGGGCGGGCGGGCTGCATCGAACGCGGCGCGGAATCCGCCGGGGTCAGGCGTCGAGACGCCCGCCCGACGTTCCGGAGCGGGGTTGAGAGCTGGAATTCGCGGAATCTGCATTCGGCTGCTCCGTGGAGGCCGCCTCGAGGGCGGTCCGTTCACGAAGAGCCAGTTGCAAATCCGCTGCCACTTCATCGCGACCGAGATCGACGAATTCGCCGAGCAACGCACTTCGACGATCGACGTCGATCGCGTGGAGGACATCGACGACCAGCGTTCGTCGCCCTTCCTCCAGCCAGACCCGCACGATCGCGAAGGCGGTGTCGAGCTTCATCTCGCCGAGATCGGCGACCGTCTGCTGGAAGTCCGCGTCCGCCGCTCGGGCGTTGATCTCGTCGAGCCGAGCCTGATCCGCCTCGATCGCCGCGCGGAGCGCCGCGAGTTCGGCCTCCCGCTGCCGGAACGTGTCCTCGATGCGGGCGACGATCGCCGCCGCATCCTGCGACAGCCGGTCGTTGGCGACCCGGCCGAGATCCCGGAATCGCTCCATCGCGTCGGCGGCGTCGAGATTGGTCACCGGCACCGGACTCCAGCCGACCTCCGACTCGCGTTCGGCGGCCTGGTCGGCCAGCGACTGTTCCGCGGCGACACGCTCGGCCTCCACCTCGGAGACCGGTCGTCGGAAGATCTCACGCACCGCCTCGACGCGATCGCGATCCAGCCGTCCCGTCCGGTACAGCCAGCCGCCCGCGAAGGCGAGGGCGAGCAGGTTGACCACGGCGAGAAAGGCGATGGCGTTCCAGAGCGTGCGCATCAGATGGTCTCCTCGGCGGCGGAACGGGCGGCGCGGGCTCCGCGGATCGTGGCGATCTCGTCGAGCGCCGACTGCTCACGTCGATCCTGATCGCGGCGCCAAGCCTCGAATCGACGTTCCTTCACGAGTTCGATCGCCCGACGCTGCTTCGCGGCCTCCGCGAGCGCGGAACGGGCCGCGTCGAGCCGACGATGCACGCCCGCAAGCTCGAGCACGAGTCGCTGCGCGTCACGCATGCACGCGAGCGACGTGTTCGCCTGCGCCCGCAGGGCGTCGGGTCGCACGGTGCCGACCAGCGCCGCCCGCACGTCGTCTCGGGCGCCGGAGATCGACTGCTGTCCTGCCCGGAGCCGATCCTCCAGTCGCCGCCGCTCGGCCTCCAGCGTCGCGACCACGCGACGACGTTCGTCCTCCGCGCGGGATCGCGCGTCGAGCACGGACTGGAGTGGAAAGCGGAATCGGGCCATGGTCGGTGGTGGTCCTCGGATTCGAATCAGCCGGTGCCCGCGGCCGCGACCGCGGCCTGTCGGAGTCGTTCGCTCTCGGCGGCGAGTTCGCAGAGCGCCCGACAGGTCGCCGGGAACGGGGCGCGATCGTCGCGCTCCTGCCGCAGGAACGCATCGATCCGCGGCTTGAGCGCGATCGCGACGTCGGTCATCGGATTGGATCCGCGGGCGTACGCGCCGATGTTGATGAGCTCCTCGCTCTCGCGATGGGCGGAAAGCAGTTCGAGCACCCGGCGCCGCGCCGTGATGTGGTTCGGATCCGAGACCTGATCCGCGAGTCGGGAGATCGACTCGATCGCATCGACCGCGGGAAAGTGCCCGCGGGTGGCAAGACGTCGACTCAGCACCACGTGACCGTCCAGGATGCCCTTCGCGGCGTCGGCGACCGGTTCGCTCATGTCGTCGCCTTCGACGAGCACCGTGTAGATGCCGGTGATCGATCCGCCGCCCTCGATGCCGCCCGCCCGCTCCAGCAACTGCGGGAGCAGTGCGAACACGCTCGGGGTGTAGCCGCGGGTCGCGGGCTGTTCGCCCGCGGCCAGTCCGATCTGACGCTGGGCCTGCGCGAATCGCGTGATCGAATCGACCATGAGCATGACGTCGCGACCGGACTCTCGGAAGTGCTCCGCGGCGGTGATCGCCGCGGCCATCGCCCGGACGCGAAGCAGCGGACTCTCGTCGCCGGTCGCGACCACGACCACCGATCGCGCGAGCCCCTCGGCACCGAGCGCGTCGATGATGAACTCCTTGACCTCGCGACCACGTTCGCCGACCAGCGCGATGACGTTGACGTCGGCCGACGTCCCTCGTGCGATCGAAGCGAGCAGCGTGCTCTTGCCGACGCCCGGCCCCGCGAAGATGCCGATCCGCTGTCCCTTGCCGAGCGTGGTGAGACCGTCGATCGACCGCACGCCGGTCGCAAGCGGGTCGCTGATGATGCCGCGGCTCATCGGATTCACGACCGGCGGAAACAGCGGCCGCGACACCAATCCCGACGGCGCCGGCCCACCATCGATCGGTCGCCCGAGACCATCCAGCACGCGACCGAGCCAGGAGTCCCCGACCATGATCGCGTCGCTGACCCGCTCCAGCCGGACGCGATCTCCCGGTCCCGTCCCGCTGGCGCCGCCCAGAAGCATCACGATCGCCCGCGCCGCATCGAAGCCGATCACCTCGCCGAGCACCGACTCGCGCCGGGTCGAGGTCGATTCGATCCGGACCACGGATCCGATCGGGACCCGTAGCCGACGCACGAGCACCGTCATGCCGCGCACCGCATCCACGGTGCCGGAGACCACGCGGGACTCGCACCCGTCAAGGGCGTCGATCGCTCGGGCGAACGTCGTCAAGCCGCGCCCTCCACATCATCGTCACCCGTGTCCGGATCGTCGCCGGGCTCGGGCTGGTCGAGATCGTCGAAGCCGAGGTCGGCGAGATCGCGGGCGATGTCCTCGATCGATTCCGATTCGTCGGTCGCATCCTCGACCGCGGCGTCCGAAGCCGGCGGAGTCGGCGCGACCGTGGCGGCCGCATTGGTCGGCATCGCGGGCGTCGTCACCGGCGGTGGTGCCTCGGGCGTCTCGAGCAGTTCGGGGAAGACGCCGTGCACGATGCGGGAGACCTGATGGTCGAGCCTCGCATCGATCTCGCCGTCTCCTGCGGAGACCACGCATCCGCCGCGGATGATCGCCTCGTCGGACTCCAGGCGGAGATCGAGATCAGACGCGTCGCGCACCGCGGCGGCCACGGACCCGAAGTGCCGCTCGATCATCTCGAGATCATCGGGGTTCACGCGGATTCGGAGTCGCGTCGCGCCCGCGAGCATCGCGATCGCCGATTCGACCTGATCGACCACCACGGTCGGATCGTGCGCCGGAAGACGACCGAGCACCCGCTCGGCGATCGCAAGCGAGAGTCGGAGCAGATCGCGCCGCGCCTCGTCGCGAAGGAGTTCCCGCGACTGCATGACCTGCGAGAGCGCCGTCGACCAGCCGTCCGCGATCGCGGCGAGCCGCTCGGTCATGGCGGCTTCGGCCGCGGCGTGGCCTTCCGCCCTTCCCTGCTCGAGCCCGGACTCCCGCCCTTCCGCCTCGCCCCGGGCGAGTCCCTCGGCGAGTCCGCGCTCCGCGGCCCCCTCGGTGAGCCGCACCGCCTCGGCGCGGGCGTCGTTCACGATCCGCGCCGCCTCGGCACGGGCGTCCTCGAGGATCCGCGCGGCCTCCTCGCGCACGTCGCCGAGGTTCATCACCACGGCGCCCTGCACGAGTTCCCGAGCTCGAACGTTCTTGATGAGCGGCACGACGTCCCCCGATCAGACCACGATGTCGCCGCCGCCACCGCGGCCGGAGATGACGATCTCGCCGGAGTCCTCGAGACGCCGCACGATGTCCACGATGCGCTGCTGCGCCGCCTCGACGTCGCTCACGCGAACCGGCCCCATGAACTCCATGTCCTCGCGGATCATGTCCGCACCGCGGCTGGACACGTTCGAGAGGAACTTGTCCTTCAGCTCCTCGGAGGCCATCTTGAGCGCGAGGGCGACCTCCTTGTTGTCGAGTTCCTTCATGATGCGCTGGATCGCCTTGTCGTCGATCATCTTCACATCCTCGAAGACGAACATCAGACGACGGATCTCCTCGACGAGCTCGGGATCCTCGCTCTCGACGCCCTCCATGATCGCCTTCTCGGTGTTGCGATCGCAGAGGTTGAGGATCTCGGCGACGGTGTTCACGCCGCCGACCTTCTCCATCGAGTGCATGATCATCGAGCTCAACCGGCTCTCGAGCCCGAGCTCGACCTCGCGGATCACCTCCGGGTTGGTCTGCTCCATGTTCGCCACGCGCCGCACGACCTCGATCTGCCGTTCCTCGGGCAGACCGCCGAGCACCTCGGACGCCTTGTGATGCGGGAGGTGACTCACGATGAGTGCGATCGTCTGCGGATGCTCGTCCTGGATGAAGGTGAGCAGGTTCTCCGTCTCCGCCTTCTGAAGGAACGCGAACGGCGTGCGCTGGACCTGGGTCTGGATCTGCGAGATCACCTTGTCGGCGATGCCGCCGTCGAGCGAGTCCTTGATGAGTCGCTTGGCGTAATCGAGTCCGCCCTCCCGCACCCAGCCCTGCGCCATCGCGAGGCTGTAGAACTCGGAGATGATGCCCTCGCCGAGACCGCGCGGCACGTCGCCGAGCGACGCGAGGGCGCGGGTGACCTCCTCGACCGCCTCGGTCGGGAGTTCACGCAGGATCGCGCCCGCGGAATCGGGGTCGAGGAGGAGCAGCAGCACGGCGCTCTTCGCGACACCGTCGAGGGACTCGGCGGACTCGGGCAACTTCTGGCCGGGTCGGATGCTCATGCGGGGCGATGCTCCCGGACGGACGGAAGGAGGACGTGCAGGGCGGCGACGCCGCCTCGCGACTCAGGAGGACTGTCGATCACGTTTCGGTCCGCATCCAGCGTCGCAGCAGCGCCGCGACCTCGGAGGGTTCCTTCTTGACCAACTGGTTCAGTTGTTCCAGCATCTGCTTGCGGCGGAGTTCCTCGTCGTCGAGTTCGACACCGACCAGTGCAGGGGCCGCCTCATCGGCCTCGCCGACCACCTCGGCCTCGTCGTCCTCGAGAACCGGCGGCACGCCCGCGAGCTCCTCGGCGGTCGGGAGCACGTCGCCGCCGCCCGAACGTCGGACCATCATGAACATCATCCCGAGCGACAGCAGCGAGAGACCGACGAGCCCGGCGTTCTTGAGCGCCCGCATCGCGTCACCACCGGTCACGCCCTCGAGCATCTCGCCCACCCCACCACCGACGCCCGCGGTCGCGATCGGCATGTATTCCGCGAACGGAAGCGCCTGCACCACGACCTCGCCGGACGTGCCGTCCCGGAACTCCGAGCTGTCCACGAGCGGGGTGAGACTCCGCTGGAGGAGCGCCCGCACGACCTCCACACGGGCATCGATCTGGGCCTGACCGATCTCGGCCTCCTCCCCGAGTTCCTGACGAAGGATCGACTCGACCGCCTGGGTCGGCAGAAGCACGGACGCCGCGATCTTCACCGGGTGGTTCGCGAACTCCTTCGTCCGAGTCCGAGTGCCGGGGAAGCGGTTGTCGATGACGTTCTCGCTGGTCGATCGCTTCGCGACCGCGCTCCCGCCGCCGAGCGACGCGGCGCCGACGCCGGACACGCCGGCATTCGAGCGGAAGCCGGGCTGACCGCCGCCCGAACCGGGAATCGGCGTCTCCGACTCGTCGGTCGCGACGTAGGAGTCGCCCTTCGCGGGCTTGTCGAACTCGACCGACTCCTCGTCGATCTCCGCGACGAGCACCTGCGCGTTGACCGCGACCGAGGCCTGCGGGAACGCCGCCCGCACGATCACGCCGAGCTTCTGCGAGACCTCGCGTTCGAACGCCCGCATCTGTGCGAGATAGTCGCGACGACCTCCACCGGAGTCGTCACCGAACTGGAAGGACGCGCCCCCCGCCTCGACGACGGTCACGCCCGCGAGGTCGAGTCCGTCCTCGACGAGCGCCTGCATGGCGATCGTCTCGGCCATCTCCCGATCAAGGGCGCCGGAACGCATCTCGACCGTGACCGAGGCCCGCGGACGCGGCCCCTTCAGACCGAGCTGCGTGCGACCGCCGCCGGAGAGCCCGATCGAGACGGCCTTGATGTTGGGGTTCATCGCGATCGCCCGCTCGGCGCGGCTGATCCGGATCCGGCGCTGCATGTCCTCACGCTCGGCGTTGGAGACCCACTGGCCACCCGCCTGCTCGAGATCGGCATCGGACACGGACTCGACCGAGTAGCCCGCCTCCTCGACGTACTTGCGGATCGCGGCCTTGCTCTTCGACTCGACGAGGATGGTGCCGTTGCCGGCGTCCTCGGCGGCGTAGCCGTGGTCGCGGATGGTCTGGAGGACGACCATCGCGTCCTCGGGCTTCACCGTCACCGACGACATGGCCGGGCTGGCCGCGTACTGCGAGACGAGGAAGAGACCCATCGTCAGGATGACGAGGATCGAGCCCACGAGGAGTCTCGCGGAGGTGTCCATCCCGCCGATGCGGCGGAGAACGTCCTGGATGGAATCGCGAAGTCGCTGAATCACGGGGATGGCCTCCATGCCGTCCGTCGTGCGGAAATGACGTCTTCCGGGCCTCCGTGCCCCGCGCGTCGTCCTGACAAGCGGGAACGGCCCGATCTCCTTTCGCCCCGGACTCCGCCGGGGATCACGTCACCGAAATCGGCGACGTCAGGAGCATCAGACGCGGATGTTCTTCACCTCGTCGTACGCATCGACGAGCTTGTTGCGAACCGCCAGAAGCATGCGGAACGCGGTGTCTGCGGTCTCGGTGGCGGTGATCACCTGCTCCAGTGACGCCTCGCCGGTGGCGACCCCGATCTTGGCCTGCTCGGCGTCCTGCTGAAGACGGTTCACCTGTTCGATCTGCTCGAGCAGCGACTTCTTGAAGTCGGCACCATCACCGCCCTCGGGACGACGTCCCTGAAGGCCCTGAAGCCCCTGAATCGAACGGGCACCGGGTCCGGGTTGGTTGATGAAGCCGAGTGGGTCGCTCATGACACAGTCATCCGTCGGGTGAACCGAGGTCCGTCAGGACTCAGGCGAGGACACGAATCGCCGAATCGATCATCGACCGTGTGGCGTCGAGGGCCTGAATGTTGGCCTCGTACGCCCGCACCGCCTCGATGCCGTCGGTCATCGCCTGCACGTAGTTGAACTGGGGCAGCGGCGCCCGACCGTCCGCGAGGCCGTCGGCGAGGTCCGCCTCGGTCCCGCGATCGACCGCCCCGTACTCGCCGCTGAAGGCCGGCACCCGCTCGATCGCCGAGACATGGACGCCCATCGGCGAGCCCGACGCGGGGTCACCGGCGGCGAATTCGACCATGACCTGCTTGAAGCCGGGGGTCCGCTGGTTCGCGAGATTGGCACTGATCGCGTCCATCCGGACCCGCTGTGCCCGAAGCCCGCTTCCCGAGATGTCGAATGCACCGTAGATGCTCATGGTCGTCTCCGAGTCTCGGGGAGAACCCCCTCACCGTCACGGCCGTTCACGGATCGCCGATCTGAGCAGGTCGTGCTCGCGTCGGAACAACTCGCTTGCCAGCCGGAACGTCAGGACGTTCTCCGCGACGTTCTGCATGACGCGTTCCAGATTCCGATCGTTGTCGTCGTGAAAGAGAAGATTCTCGTGAATGGCGGCGGGGTCCAGCCGGATCCCGTCCTCGGTGAACGAGATGTCGCGGGTGTCCGCGAAGATCCCCGCCCCCCGGACCACCGGCGTCCCGCCCCCCTCCTGACGTGCCTGAGCGGCCTTCATGGCCGCCTGGAACGCCTCGGGGCGAACGTCCACCGGCTTGTAGCCGGGGGTGTCGAGATTGGCGGCGGCGTCCTGAAGCAGCGTGTTGCGCTGCCATGCGAACTGCATGAGCCGCTGGAGATACGGGGTCGAGCCCGTCGAGGTGATGCCACCCTGCTGCATGCCGGATCCTCCGGTGCGGCGCAGTCGCTGCGCCGATGAGCATGTCCTGCGCCGCGCTCCGCGCAGCCCGAGGAGAGGTCGCCGATCAGAGATCCTGCTCGACGACCTGGTCCTCCTTCCACTTCTTCAACTTCAGACCGAGGGTCCGCACCCCGATGCCGAGGGCCTTCGCCGAACGCTGCCGGTGACCGCGATTCCGCTTCAGGGTCGCGACGATCGTCTCACGCTCGATGTCGGCGAGCGTCAAGGCCCCGTCGCAGGCGAGCCAGTGCTGCACGGTCGAGGTGATGTCGTTCCCGACCTCCCCACCGGCGACGGGCTTCGACTCGACCGCACTGCCGCCGAGACCGATGCCGACGCCCGCGGTACGGGCCACGGTCTCGCCGTCGTGCACGATGCGGGTGGCGGTCGTCGGGAGCCACGGCGCCACGAGTTCGGCCGAGATCTCGGTGTCCGCGGCGAGCACGGCGGCCCGCTCGCAGATGTTCTGAAGCTCGCGGACGTTGCCGGGCCAGACGTAGCTGCGAAGGACGCCGAGGGCTGCCTCGGAGAACCGCTTCGCGGGTCGGCCTTCGCGAACGCCGACCGCGGCGAGGAAGTGATCGGCGAGCGCGGGCAGATCCTCGGTCCGCTCACGAAGCGCCGGCATCTCGACCGGCAGGACGTTCAGTCGGAAGTAGAGGTCCCCGCGGAAGCGACCGGCATCGACCTCGGTCGCGAGATTCCGATTCGTGGTCGCGATGACCCGGACGTCGACGGTCAGGGACTGGCTCGAGCCGACCCGCTCGAAGGTCCGCTCCTGAAGGACCCGCAGCAGCTTCGCCTGGAGTTCGGGCGGGATCTCGCTGATCTCGTCGAGGAGCAGCGTGCCGCCGTCGGCGAGCTCGAAGCGTCCCTTGCGAAGCTTGTCGGCGCCGGTGAAGGCACCCTTCTCGTGACCGAAGAGCTCGCTCTCGAGGAGGCTCGCCGAAAGCGCCGCGCAGTTGATCGCGAGGAACGGCCCGTCCCGACGCGGACTCTGGTCGTGGATCCAGCGAGCCGCGACCTCCTTGCCGGTGCCGCTCTCGCCGGTGACGAGCACCGTGCCGTGGCTGTCGGCGATCCGCTCCAGCCGATGCCGGACCGCCGCCATGCGAGGCCCCTCGCCGACCATGTTCGTCCCTGATGCCGACGCGACCGGCGTGCCCGCGGCGACCGCACGCAGCACCTCGTTCTCGCGGCGGAGTCGGCCGTGCTCGATCGCCCGCTCGACCGAGATCGCCAGTTCGTCACCGCCGAACGGCTTGGTGACGTAATCGAAGGCGCCCTCCCGCATGGCCTCGACCGCGGTCTCGACGCTGCCGTACGCGGTCATGAAGACCACCGGCAGCCCCTCGTCGATCCGACGGATCGCGGCGAGCAGATCGAGACCGCTCATGCCGGGCATCTGCAGGTCGGTGATCACCGCGTCGGGCCGCTTCTCCGCGATGCGTTCGAGCGCCGCCTCGCCGCCGGGCGCGGTGGCGACGGTGTGTCCGCGCCGTCCGAGAATCGTCGCGACGCTGTCGCGCATCATCTCCTTGTCGTCAACCACCAGGATCTTCGCCATCCGAGGCCTCCATGTCGGCATCCATGCCGTCTGGTCACGTGATCGTTCGTGTGAATCGTCGTCGAATCCGAACCGGTGCGATCAGGCGGCTCCACGATCCGCCGCGCTGTCGCGCACTCTTCGTCGAACGGCGCCTCCGAGGCTCCGTCCACTGTCGTCCTCCCCGCCGGCCGCCCGCTCGCCGCGGAACGCGACCGGCAGGGCGACCGTCATGGTCGTTCCATCCGCGGACGACTCGACGTCGAGTCGTCCGCCGTGCGCATCGACGATGCGATGCACGATCGCGAGTCCGAGACCGGTGCCTTCGGCCCGCGTGGTGAAGAACGGATTGAACATCCGCTCGCGAATCTCCTCGGGAATGCCCGGTCCAGTGTCGGTGATGCGAACCACCGCATGCGGCAGCAGTCCCGCGTCGGGATCCCGCAGTTCGCGGCCCCGCACCTCGACGACGAGCCGACGCCCGCGATCGACGCCCGCCATCGCCTCGCAGGCGTTGCGCAGCAGATTCAGGAACGCCTGCTCCATGAGCGGCGCGTCGAACTCGGCCTCGACCGTCTCGTCGATGTCCAGATCGACGTCGATGCCGTGCGCCTCGACGAGGTCCTCGGCACCCGCGACCGCAGCGAGCACCGGCATCGCCACCGTCGTCGCGGCCGGTCGCACCCGGGTGTCGCGGGCGAAGGCGAGCACGTCGCCGACGATCGCATCGAGCCGGGCGACCGCCCGCGTCACACGACCGCAGAGTTCGAGCTGCTCCGGCCGATCGGCGAGATCCTCGGTCAGCGCCTCAAGCGTCAGGCCGATCGCGCCCAGGGGATTGCGGATCTCGTGGGCGATGCCCGCGGCCATCTCGCCGAGGGCCGCGAGCTGTCGAGAGCGTCGAAGTCGAGCCTGAGCCTCGGCGAGTTCGTCCTTGAGCGACGAGACTTCGAGCCGGAGCGCGCCGTGCGTCGACTCGAGCCGCGCGGTGACCTCGTTGAAGGCCCGCACGAGCTCCGCGAACTCGACGGCGTCGATGCGCCCCGCGGCGGGGACGGACGAGAGATCGGTGGTGGCGACGGCGGCACTGCTCATCCTGATCGCTCCATGCGGTGTCCGGAGGATGGCCGGACGCCCTGATACGCACGGCCGGCACGATTGGCGTTCGAGACCCGTTCGAGTTCCTGACGCGTCTGCAGGCGGGACGCCGTCATCGCCTTCTCGTCGCGGGCGTCGAGTTCCGCGATCGACTCGACGAGCGCCGACGCCCGTTCGACCAGCGCCAGAAGTTCGGGGTCCACCGAACCCGCGACAGCGTTGGCGAGCGATTCGACATCGCCCGCGGACCCGGCGAGGGCGGTGACGAGCGGCTCGCGCTCCGCGAGAAGTCTCGAGATCGCGTCCACGCGACCGGCCGCGATCGCCTCGCTGCGGCGGCGGGAAAGCACCTCGACCTGACGGAGCAGGTCCACGCGAGACTCGAGAAGGTCGTGCAGTCGGCGTCGCGCGTCCAAGGTCATCCAATGCCCTCCTCGACACCCGGGGGGAAGGCGGTGATCCAGCGGTCGATCGTCTCGCGACCGGGACCGAGCAGCAGTTCGGGGCCGAGCGGATCCACCGAGAGCCCACCCGGTCCGGAATCGCGATGCAGATGCTCCAGTCGCTTGCGGGCGCGGGCCGTGGCGCGGCCCGCGGTGTCCCGGTCGCCGGCACGGGACGCGACGTCGGCCATCGAGATGAGGGCGACGATCGCGACCGGTTCGCCCGCGAAACGCTGCTCGGTCTCGCGATAGAGCCGGATCGATCCATCGGCGTCATCAAGACGGTCGGCCACCATCGCCCGAAGCAGGAAGCCGCTGCGAAGCAGCCCCGACTCGAGCGGATCGAGACCGTCGCCCCCCTGCCGGTCGAGCTCGGCGACGCCGGCCTGCAGACGACCGGCCGCCAGACGCAGTGCCCGACGTCGCTCATCGTCGCGAGCGGCGGCGAGACTCGGGTTCATCGAGTCGTCATCGGCGGCACCCTCGGCCGACAGGGCGTCGGCGTGCCGCAGCAGGCCCTCGCCGGTGCGGACCGCCATCTCGCCCCAGCGAGGGTCGGCGGGATATCGGGAAAGCCACTCCTCGCCACGACTCGCCAGTTCGTTCCATCGTTCGACCCGACCGAGCAGCCGGACCAGATGAAGCAGTGCGTCGCGGTACTCGGGCACCGACGGCTCGACCGCATCCCGGGCGGTGCCGTCCAGCACCTCGTTCAGGAGGGACTCCGCCTCGCCGAGCGCGACCTCGCCGCCTTCCTCGAGCAGCACCCGAGCAAGCCCGACCCTCGCCCGCGTCGTGTACTCGCTCACTTCGTCACGGCCGTCGCCCATGGTCACCAGCAGTCGGCGGTACCAGGACTCCGAGACCGGGAGGTCGTGCATGGCGTGATGCCCCGCCGCCACCCGGAACGCCGCCTCCGGCCACATCGCCGCCTCGGTGGACTGACTCTCGACGAAACGCGAGTAGCGATCGAGGGCCGCCTCGACGGCGCCGGCCTTGTCATGGAGCACCGCCGCCCGCCAGAGCACATCGAATCGATCAGGGTCGTCACCCGGGAGATCGGCCTCGATCAGGTCGAGCGCTTCGGCCGCCGCCGCGAAACGACGGGCGGCTTCCAGACGGATCTCGACCGGCATGATCGCCATCGCCCGATCGACCCGCGGGTCGTCGCTCCCGAGCACCGGCTCGACGAGCAGCGTCGCGGCACGCTCGCGAGCGGCCGCGAGGAACTCGAGTCCACGGTGCCGCGTGGCGGTCACGATCGCGAACCGCCGAACGAACGCGGCGTGCGTCGCCGCGGCATCGAGAAGCGACACGACCTCGCCCATTGACTCCGGTGCCCCCGTCTCGAGTCCCGTCGCCGCGATCATCGCCGACTCCGCACCGAGAAGGGCCGTCTCGACCGCGGTCTCCTGCACGGGATCCCCGACGAGCGATCCCCGATCGAGCAGCGCCGCGATGCCGTCGAAGTCCGCGATGGCGGCCTCGTGATCACCGTGAAGGAGCGACAGCGCCGCGAGTCCGACTCGAGCGGAGACCTTCTGGTCGATCGACGCATCGGACATGCCGATCACGGCGTCATACCGGGATGCCGCTTCCGCGAGAGATTCCGCCGACACGCCCGAGTCCGGCCCGACGGTGCCGCCGCTCGGAAGCAACTCCCGAGCCTCGGCGACCTGAAGATCGCCAAGGGCCAGCGACGCCTCGGCGGCGATGCCGCCGATCGCCCGAAGCCGATCAAGGGCGATGCGATAGCACTCGGCGGCACGGTCCCGCGCGTTCAGATCATCGCGATACGCATGGCCGAGCAGCACCCAGAACTCCGCCCAGTCGATTCGGACCCACGGCTCCTCGGCCGCGCGGCCCTCGAGCCGGTGCATCGCCAGCCCGAGTCCGTGCGCAAGCCCCGCGGTCCGGCCGGTCTCCAGGCGGACCCGGGCGTCGATCGCCGTGCTCCAGGCGTCGATCTCGAGCGATGTGTCTTCGGCCAGCAGACGGGAGATCGCGGGCGCGACCGACTCCGCAGGCGCTCCCGCGGCGAGCTGCCGATCGATGTCCCGCCGGATCAGTCGATGCCGGAGCGTGCGGATCTCCTCTCGACCGATGGCGTCGACCTCGGGCTCGATCACGCCGAGCAGCACCAGCGCCTCGCCGTCGCGCCCGGCCGCGACCATCGCCTCCGCGAGGCGTCGGCGACGCGGGAGATCAAGCGTGGCACCGTCATGCTCGGCCCGCTCGTAGGCCTCGACCACCTGCTCGGCCTGCGCCGCAGGCGCGGTCAGCAGCGGTTCGAGCGAGAGGGCGCGGTGATCGGCGACGGCGAGGTGGTATGTCCCCAGAAGGTCGGGGCGGGCCCCCAGATCGCGCTCCACCAGCACCAGCTGGGTGGCGGCGGCGTCGAGGTGGCCGTGATCGAGCTGGACCTGCGCCTCGGCGAGGGCACGGTCGAGATCAGGCGGGACGGCGTCGGGACGCCGGAAGATCACCGCGGCGCCGATGGCCGCCAGCGACGCGACGATCAGCGGAAACTGCCAGGCCAGCCCCGGACGCGGCGCGACCGCCGCCGACGTGCCCGCCGCCTCGGGGGCGGTGACGGTCGGCTCCGCACCATCCACCGCCGACGACTGACCGCCGGAGGCGTTGGCATCCATGGACTTGGGCTGATCGTCCGTCACGAGATCCTCTCAATACGTCCGCGGCGACTCCAGGAGGAGTCCGAGGACGCGACGACCGCCGGCGACTCCATTCGCCAGCGACACCGACATCGGCATCAGGTACGAGAATCCTCCAAATGTGCCGATCGTTCGCGCACCGGCTGCGCCGGAGGCGACTTTCCCGCGCCCTCGATCGTCCGTCGGGCTCAGCCCTGGGTGTCGATCCTCGTGCCGCTCGGACCGGACGGCCGTCGCGAAAGGACCACCGTCCGAGTGAGGAGCTCCGGCATCCCCCGCCCCGCGGGGTCGAGCAGCATCAGGATGGAGATCGGCCAGAACAGGAGCGGCAGGATCCGAAGCGTCGCCCGGAGGCCCAGCTGCCAGCGGGTCGCGGGTGAGCCATCCAGCGCCGCGACCCGGGTCCCGACCATCCACTTTCCGATCGATCGTCCGGTCCAGACCTCGAGCACGACCGTGATTCCCGTCGCCACCACCATCGCGACGACCGCGGGCAGCATCGCCCGAGGATCCCCTTGACGCAGTTCCTCGGCGAAGACCGCCGGATCCAGATTGAAGACGACCACGACCAGCATGAGCCCCGGCGCGAGATCGACACAGAGCCCCGCCGCCCGCCTGAGCAGACCGGCGGGCACCAGCCCCTCGGAGATCGTCGACGGCTGACGCTCGATGTGCGGACGCGCGAGGAACGTGGCCAGCAGGACCACCGCGAGAATCACGGGGTAGAGCAGGTACTCGACGAGCGATCCCGCGACCTCCTGCTCCGCGGCGGTCACGGGCACGGCCACGGTGCCGTCGATGGGACTCACGGTCGTGACGGACACCCGAGTGCCGTCCAGCGTGACCAGCCAGGGCCCGGTCGCGGTGGTCACCACCGTCGCGTCACCCGAGGCGTCGGGTTGGGCGATGGTGGTGAACGGTCTCGCCCGCAGCCGGACATCACCGTCCGCCCCAGCGGGCGACGCAGGAACGAGATCCACGAGGCGAAGAGTGCCGCCATCCTCGCGGATCGCCAGCAGCGATCGGCCATCGAGCAGTCCGAGCGACGCGGGCCGTCCCTCCGACAGCCCCTCGATCTCGGAAAGCGACCAGTCGGCACCGACCCGCGTCGCCAATCTCCACCCACCATCCGAGGTCCGCCAGACCAGCCCGGCCGCGGGACGACCGAGGTCGGCGACCCGCCCGACCGCCAACTCGAGCGCAGCACCGAAGCCGCCCGGCGGTTCGACCCGCACCCACTCGGACTTCGACCACGCATCGAGCTCGTGGATCGCACCATCCTCACCGACCGGCGACGCCGCGTCGCCCGACGGTGCCTGCTCGATCGCGGCGCCATCGGTGGCCGCGGCCGCCCGCACGATGCCCCGTGCATTCCGCTGCGACGGCCCGTGCACGAGCACGAAGACATCCTTGAGTGCGATGAGTCCCGCCGGTTCCCCGCCGCTCGGCACCGGCGGAAGCACGGTCGGATCGCCCGGCGGA
Source organism: uncultured Isosphaeraceae bacterium (assembly GCA_964481025.1). GTDB lineage: Bacteria > Planctomycetota > Phycisphaerae > Phycisphaerales > SM1A02. The sequence goes on along the minus strand of CAYZSH010000006.1, from coordinate 4,998 downwards.
TCGGCGAACCAGACGTCGTTGAGCGGATTCTTCGCGACGGCGAACGAGACCGCGACCGGCGTCGGAAGCGTCGCGTCGTATCCGGCCAGCAGCAGGACGCACCGGTCGCCCTCGGCGGCGATCGCCAACGGCCGGCGCGGCGTGCGGAAGACCGTGCGGTACTCCGCGGGCCCCGCCTCGACGTCGAAGTGCAGGATCTCCCATCCGGTCTCCTCGACCCCGGGCCGCACGACGAAGACGTGACGACCGTCCGCGGCGGCAAGCACGTCGGCGGCGTGAGCGGCGGTGGTCTGCAGAGCGGCCAGGCATGCGGCGATCACGCAAAGCAGGATGAACCAGCGAGGACGGTTGGTCATTCCGCATCTCCATCCGGCTCGATGGCGCCCCCCGCCCCGAGCCCGTCGAGGATCGCCTCGGGATGCCGACGACGGATCGCGTCAAGATCGAAGAGTCGTTCGGAGATCTCTCCGCCGGCGAGCGGGGCATCGAGTGCGACCGAGATCTCGTCTCCGTTCGAGCGGAAGACCCGCATGCGGTATGGAAGGGTCGGCCAGGAACCGGGCGGTCGGCCGCGGGTCTCGACCGACTCCGATCGCGTGAGGGTCGATTCCAGCACGACCTCGCCAGCCGCATCGAGCATCCGAAGCCGGGAAGGCCCGTCCTGGAACCGCTCGATCTCGACCTCCAGTCGCCCCGGCAACGAGAGGTCGGGGCCGCCGAGCGTCGGCCACGCGATCTGCGAAAGCTCGAAACGCACGCCCGCCACCTGGCCGTCGTCGTCGAGTCGGATCGGCGCCAGTCCCGGCGGCGGATCGACGGGCCACGGAAGCAGCCCGATCATCGACAACAGGACCGGCGGTGCCAGCAGCCCCTCGGCACCGCGCTCGGGTCGCGGCGCATCGAGTCGCCGGACGCGGAGCACCGTTTCGTCGCGTGACTCGTCGAGCACCCACCACCGGTCGCCGTTCCATCCGGCGAGCAGGAACGAGGCGCCGACCTTCGACAGCCGGACCGCGGCCCGATCCGGCGCGATCCGCCAGACGCGAAGCTCGACCTGCTCGGTCCGCACGTCCGCACCATCGTCGCCATCGGAGAAACGGATCGTGGTCGTGCCCGCGGAGGTGAAGCTCGCGAGCCCCTCCAGTCGGGCGGCCTGCGTGTCCCGGACCTCGGCCCAGACCTCGTCCGGATCGAAGCGGACGTCGAGCGGGGATGCATCGTCCGCCGCCCGCTCCGGGGTTCCGGCGCAGCCGAGGAGCGCGACGAGCACGGTCGTGATCGCGGCGGCCGTCCGACCGAACGCCACACGCCCCGGAACATGGCCCCGTCGCCTCATCCGTCGTCCGAAAGAATGGTCGAGAGCTGCTCGACGATGGCGTCGGCGTCGGCCTCCGAGAGACGCGGGTCCTCGACCGACCAGATCGGCGCGTCCTCGCCACCGCCGACCCGCTTGAACCGCCAGACCTCGCGAGCCTCGGCCCCGGCCCCCTCCCTCGCCCGTTCGACCATGCGAAGCCGACGCCGTCGAAGCAGGATCAGCCCGAGCACGAAACGGAACGCCTTCCGCTCGGCCTCGGTCTCCTTGTCCAGCTGCTCGAAGAGATCCACGAGCGTGTCGTCGTCGACGAACAGGTGTCGCTTGCCCCCCGGCTCGGGGACCTCGGTCCGCCACCAGCAGAGCAGACGGTCTCCGAGCTGCCCGGAACGGCGAATCTCCGGCCACGCGTCCGGGTCGTAATCGAGTCGGTCGAAGACCGGCCGGTCTCCGGATCCGGTGCCGGATTCGGCATCGACCTCGGGACGCACCAGCGCGGTGAAGCACGGCTCTCCGGGCGTGAGTTCACGCCCGGTCGCGGCGCAACGCCCCGACGAGCGACCGATGACGAGTCCCTTCAACGGCGTGGACATGGCGGCATCCTACCGTCACCGCCGGGGCCGACGTGACGCCACGGCTATACTCGGCGTCGCGGCATGGACCTTCTCTCACCCCTGATCGACGCCTTCCGAGGCTACGGGCCGATCGAGCTCGTGGTCGAGCTCGCATTGATCTGGGCGATCGTGTGGACGATCCTCCGCTTCCTGCGGCGATCCAGCGGTGCGGGCGTCATCCGAGGCTTCGCGGTGCTCGTGATCGTCTTCGCGATCGTGCTGCGACTGACCGGTGACGGCAACGACACCTTCGCCCGCCTGCGCTTCCTCAGCGACCGGGTCGTCGGCCTGGTGGCGATCATGCTGGTCGTGGTGTTCCAGCCCGAACTCCGTCAGGCGATGATCACGCTCGGGCAGGCGAAGTTCTTCGGTCGCGGACCCTCCGCCCGAGATCGGGTCGTGGTGGCGGTCACCGAGGCGGTGGACTTCCTCTCCAAGAGCCAGTTCGGTGCGATCATCGTCTTCGAACGCAGCCTCGGACTCGAGAGCCTGCTGCGGAACTCGGTGCCGATCGACGCCACCGTCGATCCACGCCTGCTTCAGGCGATCTTCTATCCCAACAACCCTCTGCACGATCTCGCAGTGGTGATCCGGGGTGAACGCATCGCCGCCGCGAAGGTCCAACTGCCGCTGGCGCCGCCGGGACTCGTCCCGAGCCAGCTTGGAAGCCGACACCGCGCCGCGGTCGGCGTGACCCTCGACTCCGACTGCGTGGTGATCGTGGTGAGCGAGGAGAACGGCCGGATCCGATTCGCGGAGAACGGCGAGCTCTCGCAACCTGTCGCCCGAGATCGCGTCGCAGAGGAACTCGCCCGACGACTCGAGGTCCGACTGGAACCCGCGACCGAGACCGCGGCCCCGCCGTCGAAGTCGGACGATCACGAGGAGGCGGCATGACCACGTCGAAGGACGGTCGCGAACGCATCGTGAACATCGTGGCGGTGTCGCTGGTGACGTTGCTCATCTGGATGTGGGCCGCGGGCGAGACCCGTGAGACCGAGCCGGCGTTCACCGACATCAGGTTCGTCGCGCCGACCGCGGATTCGATGCGGATCCTGCCCGGCGAGATCTCGACGCTCAGACTTCAGGTCCGCGGCCCGCGACGGGCCATCGACGCGGTCGCGGAGAAGTTGCGCGAGCCGATCACGGTCACCGCCGGCACCAACGGCATTCCCGCCGAACCGGGTCCGCACGAGATCGATCTCGCCCTGCTCGGCGAGGCGATCGTCTCGCAATGGCGACTTCCCGTGACGGTGGTCGGGGCGGAGCCGGAGTCGATGGCGATCGAGATTCTGCCGCTGACGACCCGCGAGGTCCGCGTGGTGGCGGTGCTGCCCAGCGGCGTCCGCACGACCGGCCGGATCGAGGTGGTGCCGGAGACCGCGACGATCGTCCTTCCCGACGACCTCGCCGCGATCGAGGATCTGCAGCTCGAGGCCCGGGTCTCGGATCGAGATCTCGCAGGTCGCGAGACCGGAAGACGTCATCAGTTCGAGGTGCCGCTGCAGGCTCCGGCGTCCCTCGCCGGCGCCCGCGACTCGATCCGCATCCAGCCGCGGAACGCCGAGGTGCGACTGGCGCTGGACTCCAACGACGCCGAACTCACGCTTTCCTCACCCGTGCCGGTGCAGATCGCGGGCCCCGCCGCCGATCTCGACGACTGGACGGTCGAGGTCGATCCGGCCAGCGCCTTCCTGCGGGACGTGGTGCTCCGCGGTCCGGCCGAGACGATCCAGCGACTCCGTGACCGCGACGGCGACGTCGGCGTCATCGCGTTCGTCCATCTCACCAGCGACGACCTGCTGAAGCGGATCGAGGAGAAGCCGGTGACGCTCTGGAGCCTGCCCGCGGGCGTCACGGTGACCTCGGTCGGCGGAGACGCGACGAGCAGCCCGAGGATCACGTTGCGGATCGTGGAGCGGGAGTAGTCGTCGCGGTCGCGATCGAAGCCTGCGTTCGCCTACCACCCTCTCCGACGACCCCGACCACGACGACGCACCGTCACCCCCAACGAACCGCCGCCCAGTTCTTCCGGCCTCGCCGGATCAACGTGTAGCCGCCGTCGAGGATGTCCTCGGTGGAGAGCGGACGATCCTCCGCGATCGGGTCGCCGTTCACGCGGACCGCGCCGCCGGCGATGAACTCCCGAACCTCGCGGTTGCTCGATGCGAGCCCGAGATCCTTGAGCAGCCCGCCGATCGTCGGCGGTTCCGCGGTCGCCAGTTCGTCGCGTGACCGCTCGGTCGCCCCGAGATCGTCGGCGATCGCGCCGAGCGTCGCGGCGTCGAGTCCCCGGACCTCGCCGCTGAAGAGCGCCTGCGCCGCCCGGATCGCCGCTTCGACCTCCGCCTGTCCGTGCATCATGCGGGTCACTTCGTCGGCGAGCCGCTTCTGGGCGGCCCGTTCCTGCGGCCGTTCGATGGTCGCGGCGTCGAGCGCCTCGATCTCCTCGCGACCGACGAACGTGTACCACCGAAGGAAGTTCAGCACGTCCGCGTCGGTCGTGTTCAGCCAGAACTGGTGGAATCGGTACGGACTGGTTCGGGCCGCGGTCAGCCAGACGGCGCCGGTCTCGGTCTTGCCGATCTTGCCGCCGTCGGCCTTGGTCACGAGCGGACATGTGACGCCGAAGGTCTCGGCCCCGACGGTGCCGCCCTCGCCGTCTGCGACCCGCTCCAGACGCCGGATGAGATCGATGCCGGCCACGATGTTGCCGAACTGATCGCTGCCGCCGAGCTGGATCGTCACGCCGCGGGTGCGATGCAGATGCAGGAAGTCGTACGCCTGCAGCACCTGGTAGCTGAACTCGGTGTAGCTGATGCCCTGCTCGCGCTCGTTGAGTCGCGACGCCACCGAGTCCTTCTGCATCATGACGTTCACCGAGAAGTGCTTCCCGATGTCGCGCAGAAGCTCGATGTAGCCGATGCGGCCGAGCCAGTCGAGGTTGTCCACCATCTCGGCGCCGTTGCCGCCTCCGAACTCCAGCACCCGCTCGAAGATCGGGCGGATCCGCGCGACGTTCGCCTGCACCTGATCGGGCGTGAGCAGCGGACGCTCGGCGCTCTTGCC
>CAYZSH010000005.1:0-33762 GCA_964481025.1 uncultured Isosphaeraceae bacterium | reverse complement strand
AGGCCTTCGAAGCCGAGACCGGGATACGCGTCGATCCGCTCTACGACACGGAGGCGACCAAGACGACGGGACTCGCCGAGCGACTTCGTCGCGAGTCGGGAAGGCCGCGTGCCGACGTGTTCTGGAGTTCCGAGCCGTTCGCGGTCGAGCAGCTCGCCGCCGCGGAACTGCTCGCCCCGATCACGCACCCCGACCTGGCCGAGCATCCGACGGCCTGGCGACGTCACGACGACCGGTGGTTCGCATTCGCAGGTCGTGCAAGGGTGATCGCATTCCGCCCGGACCGCGTCAGCAGGGACGATGTGCCGACGACATGGCGGGCGCTCGCCGAACCTCGTTGGCAGGATCAGATCGCGATGGCCGATCCCCGGTTCGGCACCACGCGGGGTCATGTGGGAGCGCTCGCGGCGGGATGGGGACCCGAGGCGTTCGACGTCTGGCTCGACGGGCTCGCGACCAATCGCGTGCGAATACTCCCCGGCGGCAACGCCGCGACCGTCGATGCGGTGGCGCGCGGCGAGGTCATGCTCGGTTTCACGGATACCGACGACGTGATGGCGGCGCAGTCGAGGGGCCTCGCGATCGACGCGGTGCTTCCTCGGCACCTCGCGGAGGGCGAGGCCGGCGGCGGAACGCTGCTGGTCCCCAACGCGGCCGGCGTCGTGACGGGCGCGCCGCATGCCGACGAGGCGGTCACGCTTGTCGCCTTCCTCGCCTCCCCGCGGGTGGAGCGTCTGTTGAGGGAGTCTCCGGCGCGGCATCAGCCGGTGGCGCATCCGCAGATCATCGAGATCATCGACGCCGACGATGTGCACCGGTTCGACGAGGCCGATCCGTGGCACTCCTCGATCGAGGACGTCGCCGCGGCGATGGATGCCGCGGTCGCCGAGGCGATGGATCGGTTCGACCGCGCCGGCACTTCGACGGAACCGGCATCATGAATCTGGTCGTCGGCGGGGCCGCGGGGCGCGTCGTCGTGACGCTGTTCGCGGTGATCCTGTTCCTGATCCTGCTGCCGCCGATCGTGGGCCTCGCGCTCGGACTTCTCGAGATCGCACGCGGGAACTTCGAGCATCCGACCACCCTGGGCTACCGGGGAATCGATGCGGGCGTCGTGACGCTCGTCTGGTCAGCATCGATCGGTCTCGCCGCGTCAGTGCTGGGAGCGAGCGCCGGCCGGCGGTTGGCGGCGCGGGGCCGGCCGATGGAGGCAGTGCTCTGGACCGTGCCGGTTCTCCTCGCGCCCGCGGTCCTGTTCGACGCGTGGTGGCTCGAGCTCGGCCCCGACACGCGGATCGGCGCCTGGGCGGCGCGTCAGGATCAGGTCGCACTGCTCCGTCAGGCGGTGCTCGCCATCGGACTCTCGACCTCCGCACTGCCCCTGGCGGTCTGGTCACATGCCGCGATGGGCGTGGATCCGTCCCGATCGCTGCGCCGGCTCGATCGTCCTCGCGGATGGCGTCGCATCGCAGTGTGGTGGCGACTCGACGGCCCGCGGGTGCTGCTGGTGGCGGGGCTCGTGGCGATCATCGTCGGCGGCCTCACCGTTCCATTCGATCTCGCGCAGGTTCGGTCGATCGGATTCGAACTTCGGACGCTCGACACGCGGGGTGGGACCATCGGCACCCTGCTTCTGGCGGGGTGGTGGGCGGTGCCGGTCGCCGTCCTCGGAGCGCTGCTTCTGACCCGGCGACTCCCGGTGGCGAGACGAATGTCGAATCAGGGGCATTCGTCATCCGACCGCACGGGCCGGATGAGCGTGGCCATCGGCGCGATGCTCGTGGCCGCGCCCCTCATGCTGCTGGCGCGTCGCGGGTGGGAGGTTCCGCTCGGGGATGCCTGGCGACTGCACGGCGAAGCCGCGCGTGGCACGATGTGCGTCATGGTGGCGGGCGCGATCTTCGGTGCGGTGATCTCGACGGGATGTGCGTGGCTCCGGGCCGCCGGAACATCGGGAGGCCGCGTGGCGGCGTTCGTGGTCGGCGCGTGCGCGGTGCTCGCCTTTCTGCCGGCCACGCTCGCGGCCGCCGGGGTCGAGGCGGTGTGGAATCGTCCCGCGACTGGCGCGATCTACGACGGCCCGACCGCGATGCTGCTGGCCGTGGTCGGACGCGTGGCGATCGTCCCTGCGATTCTCGGAGTGCTGCTGGTGCCCGAGCCCGGCGTGGTGGGGGGTGGACCACTCGCGGCCGACGCACCACGCGATCTGCGCGACCTGTGCCGGGCGGTGCACCCGATGGTCTTTCGGGCGATGATCTGCGGAGGACTGTCCGGTGGAGTGCTCGCCGCGGCGGAGATTCCCGTCACTGCGCGACTGCAGCCACCCGGTTTCCCCCTTCTCTCGACGGCGCTTCTCAACGCGATGCACTACCAGTACGTCGACAGCGTGCTCCCGGTCGTTCTGCCCGTCTCGCTCGCGGCAGTGCCGGTGGCGGGGGCCCTGATCGCGATCGCTCGGATGCGCCGTCTCTCAATCGCGGCGGCATCGTCGCCGGTCCTCCTGATCGTCTCGGTGCTGCTCGCCGGATGCGTGGGCACGGTTCCGGAGGAGGCCGCGTCGACATCGGTGCCGCCCATCGCCGCGGAGACGGTGTTCGGCCGGCCCGGCAATCTGGATGGTCGCTTCGACTACCCGCGGGCGATCGCGCTCGACCCGACCGCGGACCGCGTGTACGTCGTCGACAAGTCGGCGCGGATCCAGCGATTCCGGCTCGATGGCACGTTCGAACTGTCCTGGTACATGCCGCGATTCGAGAACGGGAAGCCGACCGGCATCACCGTGGCTCCCGATGGTCGGGTGGTGGTCGCCGACACGCACGAGCATCGGATCGCGATCTTCTCGCCCGAAGGCGAGCTCCTCGAGACGCACGGTCGCATGGGACGAGCGCCTGGCGAGTTCATCTATCCGACCGACATCGTCGCCGGCCCCGATGGTCGGTGGTTCGTCTCCGAGTATGGCGGAAACGACCGCGTGCAGATCTTCGACGCCGAATGGAACCCGCTCGCGGCGATCGGATTCGCGGGTGAGATCGACGAAGCGGAACGTCCGGCGTTGTCTCGGCCGCAATCGATGGTGTGGGACGAAGGGCGGGGCGAGCTGTTCATCGCGGACGCGATCCATCATCGGATCGTGGTCACCGACGCCGATGGCGTCCTCCGCAGAGTGCTCGGAGGTGCGGGCCTCGAGCCGGGGCGTTTCTCGTATCCCTACGGACTCGGGATGCTCCCGGACGGCAGCCTGCTGGTGTCGGAGTTCGGAGCCAACCGCGTGCAGCGGATCGATCCTTCCGACGGTGGATGCCTGTCGGTCGTGGGCGGGACGGGGAGCGAGCCCGGGCGACTGAGGTATCCTTGGGCCCTCGATTCGGTCGCCGGGCGCATGGCGGTTCTCGACAGCGGGAACTCCCGTGTCCTCATCGCCACGCCGCCTCGGATCGGTGAGGGGCTGGCCACCGCTTCGGCCTCGACGACGTCGTCGGGGCGAAGCTCCAACGACGGGGAACGGTCGGAATCGTGATGGTGCTGCTCGCCGAAAGTCCGCTCACCTTCGAGCATCCGTGGCTGCTCCTGGTGGCGTTGCTGGCCTTGCCGACGGCATGGCTCGCCCGCGCGGGCGCCGGCGGGCAGAGCCGAGGAAAGATCATCGCATCGGTCGCGACGCGTTCGCTTCTGCTGCTGCTCCTCGCGGTCGCGCTCGCCCGCCCCTCGATCGTCGATCGCGGCGAGTCGGTGACCCTCATGGTCGTCGCGGACGTGAGCCGGAGCATTCCCCGCGAACTCCGCCAGGACGGCGAGCGGTTCCTCGCCCGGGTCGAGGAGGCCAAGCGGAACGAGGACGACCGCATCGGCGTGATCACCGTCGCGGAACGTTCGGAGATCCGGCAGACGCCTGACGTGAACGCGAGGATCGTGCTCGATCACGCGGGAGATCTCGCGGCGACCGACCTCTCGCACGCGATCGAGACCGCGATCTCGCTGCTGCCGACCGACACTGCCAACCGCATCCTGCTCGTCTCCGACGGCAATGAGACGCGTTCCAACGTGCTGGAGGCGATCCAGCTCGCGACCGCGAGCGGCATCCCGATCGACGTGCTGCCGATCGAATACGAGTTCGATCGGGAGATCGTCTTCGAGGGGCTTCGGGCACCGAGTCGAGCCCGGTACGGACAGGCGGCCGACCTCCGGGCGTTCATTCGATCCTCGGACGCCACGACCGGCACGCTCCGACTCCGTCGCAACGACCAGAGCGTCGATCTGGATCCGTCCTCACCGGGTGACGGGGTGCGGATCCAGCTGGAACCGGGGGTCAACACGATTCCGATTCCGGTCTCGATGGACTTCTCCGGGGCGCATCGATTCCAGGTCGACTTCGAGCCCGACGATCCCGAATCGGACATGCTCGGCGAGAACAACCGCTACGACGCGATCACCTTCGTGTCAGGCGAGGGACGAGTGCTCGTTCTGACCGAGTCGCCGTCCGAGTTCGAGCCGATGATCCGCGCGCTTCGGGACGGCGGGCTGGAAGTCACGGTCGATACGCCGTCGCTGGTCGTCGGGGGGCTGTCGATCCTGAACGGCTTCGACGCCGTGGTGCTGGCCGACGTCCCGCGGTGGGCGTTCGACGCGGAGGGCGACCGGGCGCTCAGGGCGTACGTGCACGATCTCGGCGGTGGACTCATCATGATGGGTGGCAGTCGATCCTTCGGCGCCGGTGGATGGATCGACTCCAAGGTCGAGACCGTGCTCCCGGTCCGGCTTGATCCGCCTCAGGAGCGTCAGATGACCCGAGGCGCGTTGGCGCTGGTCATGCATTCCTGCGAAATGCCGCAGGGCAACCACTGGGGGCAGGTCACCGCGATCTCGGCGATCGAGGCCCTGAGCAGTCAGGATCACGTCGGGATCATCACCTTCGATTTCGCCGTCATGGGCAATCAGGTCAACGGATGCTCGTGGGCGTTCCCCATGCAGCCCGCGGGAGACAAGCAGGCCGCGATCGCAGCCGCGAAGGCGATGACGGTCGGGGACATGCCCGACTTCACGGCGTCCCTGCAGCTCGCGCGGAACGGACTCAACGGCGTCAACGCCGGACAGAAGCACGTGATCATCATCTCCGACGGTGATCCCGCGCCGCCGTCGCAGCAGCTGCTCGACGGCTTCGTCGCGGACGGCATCACCATCACCACGGTGATGGTCGGTGGTCACGGGACGGTCACCGATTCGCGGAACATGCAGGGAGTCGCGGAGTACACCGGCGGCACGTACTACAACGTCGTCAACCCGAATCAACTTCCGAAGATCTTCATCAAGGAGGCGACGCTCGTCTCCCGCACCCTCGTGCAGGAGGGAGACTTCCCGTCGATCACCATGCCGGCGGTCGATGGGCCGACCCGCGGTCTGGTGCAGGTGCCCGGCGTCGGCGGATTCGTCCTGACCGTGGCCCGGGAGGGACTCGCGAAGACACCGCTGATGGTCCGCACCGACGAGGGCGACGATCCGCTGCTGGCGTTCTGGAATCACGGACTCGGCAAGTCCGTCGCGTTCACGAGCGACGCGGGGGGGCGATGGGCATCCGGTTGGACGTCGTGGGACGGATATCAGCCGTTCTGGGAGCAGGTCGTTCGCTGGTCGATGCGACCGGCCACGCCGCAGAATCTCGCGATCCGCAGCGGCGTCGGCGACGAGGGGCGGGCGGTCGTCGAGGTGGAGGCGCTTTCGGACGGAGGCGCCTTCGCCGACTTCCTCGCTGGAGAGGGCGTCGTCATCGAGCCGGACGGTGAGTCGCGCCGGCTCGCTCTGCAACAGATCGGTCCCGGTCGCTATCGCGCGGAGTTCGACGTCGAGAAGGAGGGGGCGTATCTCGTCAACGCGATCTTCGCCGATCCGGACGGCGGCGAGGACGGCGAGGCGATGAGCGTGCAGGCGGCGGTCTCCGTTCCGTATCGCAAGGAGTTCGCGACCACCCGTGACAACCGGACGCTCCTCGAACTGATCGCGGATCGGACGGGCGGTCGCATCTTCGATCCCGGGGAGAATCTGGAGATCGTCGATCCGTTCGATCGTCAGGGACTCGAGATGCCGAGCTCGCCGACGAGGATCTGGGACGTGATCGTCGTGGTGTGCGCCGGACTGTTCCTCATGGATGTCGCGGTTCGGCGCCTGTCGTTCGAACGTGAGCGACGCGCGGCGGCGGCGGCAGGTTCGGGGAATGCCGTCGATGCGTGGCGAACCGCACGCCGTCGCGCGACGCGAGGTCGCGACGGCGATGGCGACGCGATCGAGGATCTCGCGTCCCGAAAGGTCGAGGTGGCGCCCGGCGATCGTTCGGACTTCTCGGTCTCGGACGCATCGACGTCGGGGGCGGATGCGGATCTCTCGCGTTCGCGACCGGTGGTCCGCGACGAGGGTCCGGCCGCGACCGAGCCGAGCGACGCCGGCGAAGACATGACGAGTCGGCTTCTCCGCGCGAAGCGGCGAGCCGGAACCGGCGGCGACGGCCCCTCGGAGGGACGACGCGATGGGTGATCTCGCCCGCGCCCTTCACGTGCCGCCGGGGGACGTCGAGTCGGTGGTCGCCGCCTGCGATCGATTCCGCGGGGCGTTCGATCGGCTGCGGGCGGAGGTCGGGAAGATCGTCGTCGGCCAGGAGTCGGTCGTCGAGGAGACGCTTGTCGCGCTCTTCGCAGGCGGTCACGTGCTGCTCGAAGGCGTCCCCGGACTCGGCAAGACGCTTCTGGTGCGGACGCTCTCCCAATCGCTCGGTCTCGAATTCGGTCGCATCCAGTTCACGCCCGATCTCATGCCCGCGGACATCACCGGCACGATGGTGGTCGTCGAGGACCAGCACGGCGGTCGGGAGTTCCGATTCCGAGAGGGTCCGATCTTCGCGAATCTCCTGCTCGCGGACGAGATCAATCGGGCGTCGCCGCGGAGCCAGTCCGCCATGCTCGAGGCGATGCAGGAGGGCTCGGTGTCCGCGGGCGATCGGACCCGTTCCTTGCCGCGGCCGTTCCTGGTGATGGCGACGCAGAACCCGGTCGAGCAGGAGGGCACGCACCCTCTTCCCGAGGCGCAGCTCGACCGGTTCCTCCTGAAGATCGTGGTGCCGCCGGTGGTTCGTCGTGAGCTCGCGGAGATTCTTCGACGCACCACCGTGCCCGGCGAGGCGCGGGTGGACATGGTGCTCGACGGCGAGGACGTGCTCGCGGCACGGGCGCTCGCACGACGCATCCTGATCGCTCCGACCGTGCAGGACTACGCCGTTCGTCTCGTGCTGGCCACGCATCCGGACGGAGAGTTCTCGCTCCGGGAGCAGCGGCACTACATCCGCTACGGCGCGAGCCCGCGGGCGGCACAGGCGCTGGTCTCCGCAGCGCGGGTGCTCGCGCTCATGGACGGCCGCTATGCCGCCAGCGTCGCCGACGTCAGGCGCATCGCGCCGTCGGCGCTGCGACATCGCGTGCTTCGAACCTTCGAGGCCGAGGCGGACGGGGTCGAGGCCGATGATCTGGTCGAGGGCATCCTCGCCGGAGTTCCGGTGGAGACCGACGGCGTTGTGTCGGGTCTCTCGGCGGCCGCCGCGGCCGGAGGTGCGGCATGAGTCCCTTCCCCGATGGGCCGCCACCGAAGTCGGCGAGACCGACCCGCGTCGATGAACTCATCGACGGTCGGCTCATGGCGCGACTCGATCATCTCGACGTCGTGAGCAGGCGGATCTTCAGTGGACGGGTGCAGGGCGAACGCCGCAGCAAGCGCCGCGGTCAGAGCGTCGAGTTCGCGGACTTCCGGCCCTACGTCGCGGGCGATGATCTTCGGTTCGTGGATTGGAACATCTACGGGAGGCTCGACCGGCTCTTCCTGAAGATCTTCCTGGAGGAGGAGGATCTCTCGCTGATCGTCGCGATCGACGCGTCCGCGAGCATGAACTGGGGCGACCCGTCGAAGTTCGAGTTCGCGCGGCGGCTGGCGATGGCGCTCGGCTACATCGGACTGGTGAACCAGAATCGCGTGAGTTTCGCCGCGTTCGGTGGTCTCGATGGTGATGGGGCGCCTGCGGGCCTCCAGCGGCTCTCGAATCTCCGAGGTCGTCGCCGGACCCACGAAGCGGGGCGATGGCTGCTCGACCTCGAGCCTGGCGGGCCGGGCGGATTCACCGAGGCGATGAAGACGATCGCCCTCTCTCGTCAGGGGCGAGGCGTCATGATCGTGTTGTCGGACTTCCTGCTCAAGGAAGGCTACGAGACCGGTCTTCGGTATGTCGCGGGACGCGGGTACGACGTCTTCGCGATGCAGATCCTCTCGCCGCAGGAGATCGACCCGATGAAGCACGGGATGCGCGGTGATCTTCGGCTGGTCGATCTCGAGGACGGCGACGAGGCGGAGGTCACCGTGAACGGTGCCGTGCTGCGGGGATATCGCGATCGACTTGACGCCTGGAGCGGGGGGCTTCGCGACTTCTGCATCCGTCGCAGCATCATGCATTCGGTGGTGGACACCGCGACCGACATGGACACGCTGCTGCTCGACTATCTCCGTCGTCGAGGACTGCTGCGATGAGCTGGCTCACGCCGATCTTCGGCGGCGTGGTGCTCGCGGTCGCCGTGCCGGTGCTGCTGGCGCTCTACTTCCTGCGGCTCCGGCGGACGAGCCGCCCGATTCCGAGCACCATGCTCTGGAAACGGGCGGTCGAGGACCTCCGGGCGAACGCGCCGTTCCAGCGACTGCGCTTCAACCTGCTCCTGCTCCTTCAACTGCTGCTGCTGTCGCTGCTGGGACTCTCGCTCATGCAGCCTCGCATCGATGCGGGGGCCACCCGCGGCGGCCGCACCGTGCTTCTGATCGACCGATCGGCGTCCATGTCCGTCCGGGACGGCGATGACGACGATCGCACGCGTCTCGACGTCGCCAGGGACGCGGCGATCGAACGGATCGAGGCGCTGAACTCGGGCGGACTCTTCGGGGGTGGCGACGCGGAGATCATGGTGGTCGCATTCGCCGACGACGCGACGATCATGACGCCGTTCACCGACTCCGAGGCGACGGCGATCGCGGCCGTCCGGGCGATCGTCCCGACCGACGGTCGAAGCGTGATCGGTCCGGCGCTCGAGCTGGCCCGCGCCTTCACCACCATCGTCGATCCCGATGCGCAGGTCGAGCCCGGAGAGGCGCCGGCCGCGCTCGAGCTCTGGACCGACGGCCGCATCGCGGATCTCGACGATCAGGTCCTTCGAGCCGGCGAGTCGCTGGAATACCACCGCGTCGGCCGACCCGACGCCCGCAACGTCGGCATCGCGGCGATCGCGGCGGAACGTCCGTACGACACCCCCGGTCGCATCCAGGTCTTCGTCGCGATCGAGAACGATGATGACCAGCCTGCGTCGGTCGACGTGCAGCTTGGGGTGGACGGTGCGGTTCGAGCGGTCACGCCAGTGCCGGTCGAAGTTCCGGCCGCCACCGAGGATCCGCAGGCCGGCCGGGTGCCGGGACGGCGACAGGTGTCCTTCCCGGCGTTCGAGCAGCCGCGGGATGCGATCATCGAGGTGTCGCTCGTCGGGGAGGATGCTCTCCGCTGCGACGACGTGGCGGCGCTGGTGGTGCCGCCGGCGAGGCGACTTCGGGTGGCACTCGTGGGTTCGCAGGGATTCGTGCTGCGGTCCCTGCTCGAGGGGATGCCGCTTGATGCGCTCGACCTCTTCGATGAGCAGGGATTCCGGGAGCTTGCCGCGGCGGGCGGCGCCGCCGATTACGACGTGGTGGTTCTGCACGACGTCACGCTCGAGGACCTGCCGCCCGGTCGGTACCTCAGCTTCGGTTCACCGCCCGGTGTCGAGGGGCTGCGCGGGTTCGGCGATCCAGTCGAGGGAGCGCTTGTTCGCCGCAGTCGCGATGATCATCCGGTGCTGCGGTTCGTGAATCTCGACCAGCTCTACGTGGCGAGTCTTCGGAAGGTGACGACCGGTCCCGGCAGCGCCGTCCTGGTGGACAGCGGCGAGGGGCCGATGATCGTCGAAGTGGACCGCGGGCCGATCTCGGTGGTGCACGTCGCGTTCGATCCGCTCGACTCCAACTGGCCGTACCTGCGGTCGTTCGTCAACTTCATCTCGAACGCGATCGAGTACCTCGGCACCCGTGGAGATGCACTGACCTCTCGGGGGCTCTCGCCCGGGGAGGCGATCGTCGTGCGCCTCGATCCGGCGGCGTCGGATGTTCGCATTCGCACGCCCGACGGCGCGGAGGAGGACCTCGAGATCGAGGCCGACGGAGGCGTGGTCTGGGGGCCGGCGCGACTCACCGGGCTGCACGAGATCTCCTGGGCGCCGGCCGACGGCGGGCCTCGGGCGCGTCGGGTGGTGGCGATCAATCAACTCGCCTCCGATGAGCGTCGGGTGGCGGTGGCGGACGAAGTGGTGTTCGGAGTGTCCTCGATCCAGGGACGCGCGGCGGAGACCGGTGGCACCAGATGGCGGGACCTCTGGCCCTGGCTGCTGGCGGCGGTGGCCGGACTCTCGATCCTCGAGTGGTGGTGGTGGCAACGGCAGGCGGGGTCCGGTTGATCCGGCAAGGCCGATAGCGCCCAGATTCCCGCCAGCCCCCGTCGCGCACGAGCGTGAGACCGCCCATCCTTCGAGCCCCGGCTCGCTTCGAGCGGAACTCATGACACAGTCCGGTCGGTGAGTCATCAGCGTCGGTCAGGCGAATCACCTGACCGGGGTCGCGGGCGGAGGGAGCTCCGATGACCTCCAAGCGATGTCGGGGACCTCTGGGGAGTGGTTCCCCCTCGCACATGACGACACGACGACGGCTCCTGGGCCGTCGTCGTGTCGTTCGGGTACCGGTTGTTCCGTCGGACCTCGGGAATCACCCTGCCCGAAGGCTGGCCAGCAGGTCGTCGTCGATCCCGAGGAATTCCCGCATGTGCCGGTCGTAGGTCTCCTGATCCTCGTCACGACTGAAGTCGAGCCGCAGCTCGTTGATGACCTTCGTCCCTTGACCGATCCAGTCGTTCCACGTCTCCGACGAGATGTTCTCCGCGATCCACGCCCCGACGGGACCGCGGAACGGCGCGGCATCGAGTGGGTTTCCCGGGCGTCCGGTCCGTCGGCAGATGAAGGTGCCGGCCTCGGCGAGTCGCCGGGCCTCCGCCTCCGCTTCCGAGGAAAGCGTCGGCGCGGCACGGCCGATCGACTCGAGCAGGGTCGCGATCCCGTCCCGCACCATCAGATCGCCTCGAGTCGCGGCCACCGTCCATCCTCGTTCGAGGACATCGACGGCCTTGTCCTCCCAGCCCGCCGCGATCATCGCCTCGCCCGCGAGCTGATAGGCCTTGCTCATGTCGGGATTCAGGGCGACCACCCGCTCGAACCTGGTCGCGGCCTCGGCGGCGCGGCCTGCCTGGAGGTACGCGTTCCCCAGTGAGAAGTGGGCCATGTCGTTGTCGGGATCGGCCGCGGTCATGTTCTCGAACTGGGCGATCCGCTGTTCGAGTCGTTGATCGGTGGGGGTGTGGGAATCGCTCATGCCGCGATGCTAGCAGGGACGGGCCCCTCGGAGTTTGTGACAGGCACGCTGCCCGCCGGGAACCTGGTGGGCGGTGGTGCGGGGACCGCTGATTCGCGTGGGGAGCGAGGGCCGACGTCGACGGTCCCGGGGGATGGGAAAGGCCCGTCGATCAGCTGATCAACGGGCCGCGCCACGTGCCTCTGTCGGTTGGAAGGTCTCCTCTGAGACGGGAGATCCCTTCCGCCATCAGAGATTGATCATCGGGTTGAGCAGGGGCACGATCTCGCGAAGGACATCCACGACCGCTCGATCCTCTGGCATACCGCGCATCGCCATGACGAGGACCTCGACCGGGCCATCGACCCTGGCCGCCTCGGCGGCATCGATGGCATGTCGGACCTGATAGTCCGTGACCGGCCAGGTGCCGTACCGCCGGCTTGCCTCGTCCGCCCAGCGTCTTTGGGCATCCCGGGCGCCGTCGTTTCCCTGGCTTCGGACCGTCAACTGGACCCAGCCCCGCATCCACTCCTCCACGAGCACCTCGGAGTTCGCACCGAGGAGTTCGCGATACAGCGGGATGGGATCGGAATACGTGAGGGCTCGCCGGACGTCGTCCCGGCGAACGCGGAGATAACGGCCGACCCGCACGCCGGGAAGCAGGCCCTGCTGACGGAGTCGTTCGAGCGTACGTCGTGACACGCCGAATTCTCCAGCGGCCTCGTCAAGCGTCAGGTATTCGGAGCCATTCTGATCGGTCAAGAGGAACCCCCGCAGTGACATGCGGGAAAACGCCTTCCGGGCGCACGAGAGGCATGGTTTTTCGGACGCCTTTCAAGAAGTGTGGCGGAAAGTGGCGGAAAATAGACAGGGCCCGCCCGGGCGAATGCGCGGGCGGGCCCTGATCAGTACCGGTGCGTTCAACGCTTGGGCAGGGGGCCGACCGGTGCATGCGGGATCGGAAGAATGAGGTCGAGGTTGATCACGCTCCTCCAGGGCAGAATCGGACGGTCCGGCGGCATGGCCTCCCGTTCCTCGTTGTCGTCTGGGATCGTTCTCGCGTGACGGACCACGACGATGGGACCTTCGTTGTCGATGGCGACCATCGGTCGGATCGGCTTTCGGCGGGGCTTCTCCGCGTCTGCAGGGCTGGCCGTTCCGAGGAGCCCGATGGCGGCGGTCAGAACCACCGCGAAGGAAGTCAATCGGGAGAGGTGTCGTTGGGACAGTGTCATGGTGAAATCTCCTTTGTCTGGGTCAGCCCGCGTTCTCGAACACTCGGGCAGCCTCGAGGATCCGCCATCCGATTCGCCGGAATCCCGGGAAGCGGCCCATCGTTCCCGCGATCGTGCGGATCTCCTCGTCATCGAGGAACCAGTCCTGCTCGTTGCCGATCATGTCGGCGATCCGTTGGCGACGGAAGTGTTCGAGCGTGAAGGCGCGCTCGCGCAGTCCCCAGTTGCCGATGCGTTCGGCGATCTCCAGGGCCTTGTTGGTGAAGATCGCCATCGGGCGATGAAGATCCGCGCCCTCGAGGTGCCGCAGTGCGATGTTGCATCCGAAGATCGCCCACCATCCGTGCGATTCGAGGAGATCGACCGAGCCGCATTCGTCGAGGTCGACGGCACCGTCGAGCTCGCGCATCACACGATCCAGGGCGGCATTCGGATCGTGCCTTCCGGCGGCGACCTCGACTTCCAGAAGTCCGCCGGCGCAGATCCGCGCGAATGCGAGGTCAGACGCATGGCCGCGTTCGGCATGAAGGTCGAGGAAGATCGACGATGCTCGGCGGAGGTGGGTTCGCGATTCGTCGAGCCGCCGGGCGAGTTCGGGCTCCGACGGGTCGATCTGGCGACGCGCCGAGTGTCCGATCGCGTAGTGCGCCATCCCGAGGTTCTCTCGCAGGACGGGGTCGCTCGGGGTCTCGCCGTCGAAGGCCTCCACCAGATCCCGTCCGACCGCCTTCGCCTCGACCAGGTGCCACAGCGTGTAATGGGCGTTGGCCAACCGCCCCTGCAGCGTGGTGCGCACATCGGCGTCCCGGCAGTTCATGCCGAGGCCTTCCTGGGCGCATTCCAGGGCCCTCGCATATCGACCGCGACGATCCCAGATGCTGCCTTCGCGAAGGCAGGCGATCGCGTGCTGTCGATCGGACCCCGCCACCATTCGAAGACGCGATGCCAGACGCAACGCGTCGTCGAATCGCCCCTCGTGCCGAGCCTCGATCGAGGCGATGCTGAGCGCCTCGAAGGTGTTCTCGCAGTCGGGCTCGTCGCCTGCCGTCTCATGCTCCCAGACGGACTCGGCCACGTCTCCGACGCTCCAGTCGAGGGCGTCGGCGAGTCCGACGATGAGATCCAGCTTGGGGTTGCCGCTGTCGGGCACGATCTTCGATGGATCTCGGCCAAGCACCTTGGAGAGTTCCGTTCGTGACCAGCCGCGGTACACCCGGGCGAGATCCACGAACCGGCTCAGCCGTTCCTTCTGCATGGTCTTTTCCTGCATCTTCGAATCTCCGTTGTCTTTGGGACGATCGCAGGCATTCGATCGTCCGGTTCCGACTGCGACGCCACGTACTCGCGTGACGTCTCGTTCCGCCGCGGAATCCCACGAGAAGACCGCGGCTTTCAGCGAACCAAACCGAATTGTTCTTTTTCCCCTGAAGACACGCGGATCGAGTCGCGACGACGGCGGATCACGGTCGCTCGGCGCGGTGTGCAGCACACTCGTCGTCATGCGAGGCATCCGTCCGTTCTTGATCAGGCCTTGCGTCCCAGTTCAGACATCGTTGGGCAAGGACGCTCGGAGGAGCCGGGGCCGGCCGGAGTCGCCGATCAGGTGATCAAGCGGCCGGCAATGACCCGTCCAGCGAACATCCTTCGAACGAGCGTCCCATCGGGACACTCGTCGTGCGCACGGCGAATGATTCGAGTCGATCTGATGTCGGGCGACGCGCCACCTCTGCGTCGTCTGGTCGCTCGCCACGTCTTTCGTCGGCGGCGACAATCTCTTCGTCGGTAGACCTCCGGGCCCCTCTGGGGTGGATGCCGCAGAGTGTGAACCTGATCATCGTGGGATGCAAGGACAAAATGGACACAACTCGAAACTTCGGCGGATGATGACGTACCAGTTCAGCGCCGATTCGAAGTCCTGCGCACGTGTCACGCATCCACCAGGTGGAACCGAAAGGTCGGTTCACAGGGTTGGTCGTGAAAGTCGGGGGGGCGGATCGACGATGACTCGAAGGCACGCACGTTCCGATTCGCCGGGGGGCGATCGAATCCACCGCGTTCGTCGATTTTCCGACGGGCGCCACTCAGGGAGCGACGCATGGAACACGCGAACGCAGGTCGCCTGCTCATCATCGACAATGACGACACGCTCGTTCGGGTGCTCGAGCGACGGCTGGCGCCGCTCGGCTTCGCTTGCGACACCGCCGGCTGTGGTCGTCAGGGCATCGCGTCCTTCGACCCGATTCGTCATGAACTCGTGATCACGGATCTCAACATGCCGTCCGGTGACGGCATTGAACTGGCCCGCGCCATCCGAGCGAGATCCGACGTGCCGATCGTGGTGGTGACGGGATACCGCGAGGCGTTCCGCACACGCGTCCGCGCCGTGCCGGGCGTCACCGTCATCGAGAAACCGTTCGATCTCAACGATCTCGTCGATCTCGTCGATGCCGAGGTCGCGATCTGGCGAGGCGTTCGCGCCGCGGGCTGAGGCAGGAGGCGATGATGAGACGACGACGAATTCTCGTGTCGGACGACGATCGGAACACACTGGAAGCGGTGCGGGTGCGCCTGCAGGCCGAGGGCTTCGACGTGTCGATCGCGACCGACGGATATCAGGCGGTGGCGATGGCGAGAAGCGAGACGCCCGATCTCGTGGTGCTCGATATCGGCATGCCCGCAGGTGACGGATTCAGCGTGCACGAGCGTCTTCGGCAGATTCCGGAGCTCGATGGCATACCGATCATCTACATGACGGGGCAGGACCCCGATGTCGTGGACCGTCGTGCGATGCAGGACGGCGCGCGGGCCGTCCTGCACAAGCCGTTCCGCGGTGTCGAGCTCATCGAGGAATGTCGCGCGGCACTTGGTTTCTGGAAGCGGCAGTCCGCCGGCTGATTCGGGTTGCAAACGGGTGGCGCTGCGGCGAGCATGCGTCGATGTCGATCACCCCCGTCTTCGAGATTCCCGTCGATGATCCCCTGACCGCCCGCGCCGCAGCGCGATTCGCGGACCGACTCGAGGTCTGTCGCGATCTCGAGGCGGAAGGGCTCACGCCCGACCCCGACCACGTCGCCCGCATCATCGAGAGTTCGAGGGCCGACGGTCGCTCGCCGCACATCGCCGTCGTCTTCCAGGAGCTGCCGCCGCCCGAGGATCGCCGAGCGGTCGGCCCGGCTGATTTCGCGGTCGGAACGCGCGACCTCGACCGGCTCGTCGAACTCGTGCCGGCGTACGCCGCCGTCGGCGCAGGATCGATCGTGCTCGGCTACGTCGATGCCTCGGGCGAGCCCGACGTCGAGACGGTCCGACAGGCGATCGAGATCGTTCGGGCGAGCGGACTCGAACTGGCGTTTCATCGAGCCTTCGACCTCGCATCCGATCCGGCAGCGGCCGCGAGGCGGCTCGCGGAACTCGGCGTGGTCCGGACGCTGGCGGCGGGGTGCTCGGGGTACGACGCCTCGATCGCGAGTCTCGAGGACCGGGTCGCTCGACTCGCGATCGCCGCCGAGGCGGTCGATCCGGCACGGTTCGCCGTCGTGCCCTGCGGCGGCGTGCGTTCGACGAACACCGAGATCTTCGCCCGAGCGACCCCGCACGTCCACGCGAGCTGTCGTCGCCGGCCGTCGCCGTTCGAGCTCGGTGTCTTCGACGAGGAGGAGGCGGAGGCGCTGCGTCGCGGCATGCAGCGAGCGTCGGCTTCGACCTGATTCGGGCGGTCCACGTCCTTGTGCGGCTCCGGTTGGGGCTGGGGTAGTCTGCGGGCCATGTCGGTTCTTGCGACCAGTCTCTGCGGCATCGAACTTCGGAATCCGATCGTCGCCGCCGCCGGTACCGCGGGTTACGGCCCGGAGATCGCGGAGGTCGTGCC
Source organism: uncultured Isosphaeraceae bacterium (assembly GCA_964481025.1). Taxonomy (GTDB): domain Bacteria; phylum Planctomycetota; class Phycisphaerae; order Phycisphaerales; family SM1A02. Next base: position 17,166 of record CAYZSH010000005.1, on the reverse strand, counting down.
CGCCTCGAGCTTCGGGGCGATCGTCACCAAGTCGATCACGCCAGAGTCGCGGGAAGGCAATCCGCCCTGGCGGGTGGTCGACCTTCCGGCGGGCATGTTCAACGCGATCGGGCTCGCCAACGTCGGACTCGACCGGTTCATGGCGGAGGTCATGCCCGAGCTCGGCTCGCTCGACACCGTGGTGATCGGCTCGATCGCGGGGCACACGCTCGAGGACTACACGACGGTGGCCGCCGGATTCGCCGATCCTGCGGCGTCGGCGATCCGCATCGTCGAAGTCAATGTCTCGTGCCCCAACACCGCGACCGGGCGGCAGTTCGGGGATGACCCGGGACTGCTCGCGGACGTGATCGCCGCGGTGGTCGAGCGGGCCGCGGGCAAGCCCGTGCTTGCGAAACTCTCGCCCGGTTCGGCAGGGGTGCCGGAGCTCGCGGAGATCGCGGTGCGATCGGGCGCCGCGGGCGTCACGCTCGCCAACACCATGCCCGCGATGGCGATCGACCCGGAGACGCGGAGATCCCGCATCGGACGCGCGAGCGGCGGACTCTCCGGCCCCGCGGTCCATCCGATCGCGGTTCGACTCGTGCACGAGACGCGTCGTCGGTTCGAGGAACGTTCGCTCGATGCGTCGATCGTCGGTCTCGGCGGCGTGCTTTCGTGGCGGGACGCCGCGGAGTTCACGCTGGTCGGCGCGGACGCGGTCGGCATCGGGACCGGATTGTTCGTGGACCCGAGACTGCCGCGTCGGATCGTCAAAGGGCTTGAGGACTGGGTGGGGCGTCAACGCGTCGGAGGCATCCGCGAACTGCAAGGCGCCGTCGAGTCGTGAGACGAGCCGAACGAGCGAGGTTCGACGCGCTTCTCGACGAGGTCGTCGCGGTGCTGCCTGAAGCGATCCTCGATCTCTTCGAAGAGAAGCCGTTGGTGGTCGAGGATCGACCGAGTCCGGAGGTGCTGCGTGAATTCGGACTTCGTCCCGAGGAGGCGGACGAGATCTGCGGGCTGCACTCGGGACCGATGGGCGAGATTCGCCCGCTGGGCGCCAACGATGACGGCAGCCCGATCGATGACATCGGCGTCATCCACATCTATCGCGAAGGCATCGTCGCGTGTGCCGGCGGTTGGGAGCCGTGGGAGGACGTCGGCGACGACGGCGCTCCGATCTCCGGGGGTGGCGACGATCTGGTGCGCGAGGAGATCCGGATCACGATCCTGCACGAGGTCGGACACCACTTCGGCCTCGATGAGGACGATCTCGATCGGCTCGGTTTCGCGTGAGCCCGTGATCAGGCGGGGCCGGATCGGGCGTCGGTCAGGACGCCTCGGTTTCCGCGGTTTCCAGATGCAGGATGCGATTGCAGTTGGGGCACTGCTGCACGCCCGTCGAGGAGTCGTGGAGATTGACCACGAGGTAGTAGGGCATCTGCACGTGACAGGCGCCGCACGAGTACTCGCGATGGCGCTTGCTCACCTCGACGACCGCCGCGAGCGTCTCGCCCTCGTTCTGCTCCGCGACCTCGTCGAAGATCGCCATGATCTTCTCTGGAATTCGCGACGCCGCCTCGCTGCGATCCCGCTCGAGCTCTCCGAGGCGTTCCGCGACCGCGGCCTCGCACTCGGCGCACTCGGCGCGGGCGACCTCGACGAGTCGCTCGCGATCGGAGACCTGCTCGGTGATCTCCTCGACCTCGCGGCTCATCGCCTCGATGCGTTCCATCTCCGCCAACTGGCTCGTCTCGACCTCGTCCCGCAGCGACTGCAGCGACTTCATCTCGGTGAGGATCGCCTGGTACTGCTTGTCGGTGGTCGAGGCGTTGAGTTCGGTGCGGAGCTTCTCGATCCGGGCGCCGTAGTCGGCGGCCTCGCCCTCGAGGTTCGCCATGTGGGCCTGCGCCTGGCGGCGTCGCGACTCCGCCTCCTCGTGCTGCGACCGGACCTCGCCGAGCTTGCGCTCTCGGATGCGGAGTCGGTCGCGAGCCGAGTCCACGCGGGAGCGAAGTCCGCGCCACTGGCTGTCGACGCGGTAGAGGGCGATCAGGTCGTCGGTGAGGGTCATTTCGACGATGGTATCAGCACCATCGCCCGAGGCGTGGGAAAGAAGGCAAGGATCAGGTCGAGATCGCCACGATTGCCCAGGCGACCGGGGCTGCCAGAAGCGGCGAATCGAGCACATCGAGGGCGCCACCCATCCCCGGAAGCAGATGGCCGCTGTCCTTGGCCCCCGCCTCCCGCTTGAGGAGGCTCTCCAGCAGATCGCCGACCGCGCCGACCACGCCGAGGACGGCGCCGCCCCCGATGCCGATCCACATCGGGATCGCCGGCTGCAAGGCGGCGAGTCCCGCCCCGGCCGCCGCGGCCCAGACGACCGCGCCGATTCCGCCCTCGATCGTCTTGCCGGGGCTCAACCACGGGATGAGCTTGCGGCGGCCGATGGACATCCCGGTGAAGTACGCCCCGATGTCGCCGGCCTTGACCACCATGAGCAGGCCCGCCGCGGTGGGGGCGCCGATCGCGTGGATCGTCAAGACCCAGAATGCGGGGAGCAGCCCGGTCCAGAACGCCGCCCCGAGCATCGCCGCGACACCGGTGAAACCGCCCTCCACCTGCTTCGTGCGTCCGATCGCGATCGCCGCGGCGAGGATCGCGACCGTGGGGCCGAGCATCGCGATGCCGACGGCGGTGGCCGTGTCGGGCGCGGACTCCGGTCCGGCCGGGGCGAAGGTGACGGTGAGTGGGGCGAGCAGCATCGCCTCGGCGCCGATCACGGTGGCGATGGTCGAGACGCGGGCACCGGCACTCCGCAGGAGTGTCGCGGCCTCGATCGCCGCGATCGGAACCAGCATCAACGCCGCCGCCAGCCCGAAGGCGATGCCCGACTCACCGAGTCGTTCCGCGAGCATCCCGTCCACCATCGCCAGACCGGCGAGGGCGAGGATGAGCACGGGACCGGTGATGAGTCGTCGACTGAGCACGTGGGTTCTCAAGGCCGGGGAAGGACGGTCGGGCCGTGGTGACGGAGGGGGGCGTCAATAGCGAGGGACGGTCGCGTCGATCTCCGAACTCCAGCGATCGATGCCACCCGCGAGCGAGCGGACGTCGTCGAAGCCCTGTTCGCGGAGAAAGGCCACGACCTGCAGACTTCGCACGCCGTGATGGCAGTACACCACGATCGGGGCCTCCGCGTGCGCCTCGAGTTCGGCGAGTCGGCTCGGGATGTCGCCCATCGGGACGTGAAGCGACCCGGCGATGACCGCGGTCTCGACCTCGAACGACTCCCGGCAGTCGAGGAGGATCGGCGGATCGTCCGATCCGAGCGCCGCGGCGGTGTCGGCCGGCGTGATCTCCCACGGATGACGAGGCGTCTGCGATGGGGGCGTGGTCATGTCGCGTCCGAATTCAAGGGGCACGGGCGCCGAGCCGGGCAGGAACGCGGTCAGTCCACGTCCATGTCCAGCCCGGAGTCATCGATGTCGCAGTGTTGCAGGGCGGCACGGATCGTGTCGGCGTCGAACCCGGCGCGGGCGAGTCGGGCGACCAGGGTGCGGATCTCGGACGGTTCGGACGTGTCGAGCCCGCGACCGCGGCGTCGGATCGCCGCGACCGCCGCCTCGATCTCGGGCGAGACCGCCGATTCCGGATCGTCCACGTCCGTCGCGGCTGCGGCGAGGACCGATTCGATGCCGGCGTCGTTCAGGCCTGCGGCGGCGAGCCGGGCGCGGACGTCCGCGGTGCTGCGGCCTTCCCGTCGCCATCGTCGAACGCGATCGGTCGCGACCCGATGATCATCCAGCAGCCCCTGATCTCGGAGCGACTCAAGCACGCGGGCGGCGGCGTCATCGGATCGACCCGCGCGGATCAGCCGGGACTCCAGTTCGGCCGCCAGAAGATCCCGTCCGGCCAACGCATCGAGCGCCTGCCGATGCACCGCCTCGAACTCGCCGTCGTTGGTCGAAGTCATGAGATGTTCGTCTCAGCCTCCGAGCTCGTCGAGCAGGGCCGAGAGCTCGGCGCGGGCATGCGCATCCCCGCCGCGGGCCGCGGCCTCGAGCCCCGTCCGCACCGCGGTGATCGCGTCATCGCGTCGGTCGAGGGCCTCGAGCGATCGGGCGCGGTGATAGTGGATGTATCCGTCGTTCGGATCGGCGGTCGCGGCCCGCTCGTACCAGCCGACGGCGGCGTCGTGGTCACCTCGGTTGGCATGTTCCTGCGCGATCCCGTAGAGGCAGAACGCATCCTCGGGATCGCTCTCGAGCAGGGCGAGCAGTCGTTCGAGTCGGTCGGAAGAACTCATGCCGGAATTGTGGACGCCCCGCCTTCGAGCCGCAAGGCGGCGTCGCGGATGCGTCCGGTGATACCCTCAGCGTCCATGACACGCCGAGAGGACATCCGTCGTCGTTCCATCTTCCGAGTCGTCCGCGGCGCCCTTCTCGGTCTCGGACTGGTCGCGTCGCCGTGGATGGCGGGGTGTGAGACCACCTACGCCCCGAAGCAGACGCTCGACCTGCGTCCTCGGGTGCTCGAGGTGTCCGATCATCACGGTGGCACCCGACGCGTGACCCTGGCGAGGGATGGGGTCTGGTATCAGTCGTTCGGTCCCGAGATCGAGGTCGTGGACGGTGGCGACGGCCTTCGCATCAGCGTCGTCTCCGCTGCGCCCTGGGGCGAGATCCCTCCGATCAGCGACATGGTCATTCTCGGGGACGAACTCGTGGTCGTGCACGCACGAGACCGCGTCGTCCGGTACGCGCTGGACAACCCGCGTCGGCCTCGCTTCGTCGAGGAGATCGACGCCGCGACGCTCGGGATCGACCCGTTGTTCCTCGCGGTCGAGGACGATCGCGTGTGGGTCTCCGGCGACGGCGGCGCGACACCGCTCGGCGTGACCGGACTCGTCGAGTTGAATGATCTTCCCGGTGACGACCTCGTCGGCCGCGTGGTCGAGACCTCGCAAGGGCTCGCCGCCGCGGTCGGGCGTCGCATCCTCACACTCGACGAAGGCCGCTACCTCGGGGCCGCGAGCGATCTCCGGCCGATCGAGGGGCCGATCGCCGAGGTGGTCGATCCCGACGGCGGATTCGTCTTCCTCTTCGCGGGCGAGGGAGCGACGAGCGTCGGCATCCTCGGTCCCGACCTGCGGGAACGCGATTCGCGGGTCTTCCCTGCGACGATCCATTCCGCGCGGATCCTCGGCGACCGTCTCTGGGCCGTCATGCCGACCGAGATCGTCACCTGGCCGATCGAGCCCGGTGGCGTCTTCGGCCAGCCCATGTTCATTCCGGTGAAGGGCGCCCGCGACATCGCGATGCTCCGGGACAACTACTACGCGGTCGGCGGGACCTTCGGGCGGGCGATCTACCGCTTCAAGGCGGACGGCAACGGCGACGCCGACGAGTTTCTCGCCGTCGAACGGAGTCCCGGGCGTCTGGAGATGGCGGTCACCGATGGCCGCCGGGTGCTGGCCGGTGGTCTGGAAGGCAACTGGCTCTATCGCATCGGCGGCACCATCGAACTGAGCGACCGTCCTTTGCGTTCCTCGACGCAGCAGGTCGGTGCGATCACGCTGGGCTGGTGCGAGGCCTCGATCGAGGACGAGGGACGCCTGCTTCGGATCGTGCCCGTCGGCGGCGATCCCTTCGAGTGGCGTCCGCCGCACGAGGGGATCATCCACACGCTGGAGGCCGCGGGCGACCACGTCTGGGTCGGCCACGACTTCGGTGTCGATGCGTTCGGGTGGTCGGATCTCGCCATCCAGGAGGTGGGAGGCATCGTGATGGAGGGGCCGGTCGTCTGGCTCTTCCGTCCGCGGGTCGGCGACGAGGTCTGCTTCGTGAGCGTCTTCGGCGGGATCGGCACCGCGGAGATCGTGCCGGATCCGGATGCCGACCCCGCGTTGGTCCGGATGGTGCGCCCCGAGGAGGCCGAGAAGGCCGAACGCGAGATGCGCGAAGCCGCGGGTCTTCCGCCGAAGCCGATGCCGTCGTCGAAGTAGTCGTCCGGATCGACTCGCAGTCGGTCGCCGGCGATCAGGCGATCGCGTTGGCGCACCAGCGTCGGCAGATCGGGTCGTCGGCGCAGCCTGCGCCCCGCGCCTTGCAGACGCGTCGGCCGTGGAAGATGAAGAGGTGGCTGAGCAGGCACCACGAGGGACGGGGAAAGAGCGCCATCAGATGCCGTTCGATGCGCTTCGGATCCTCCTCGTCCGCATCCACGAGTCCGAATCGACGGCTCAGGCGACCGACGTGCGTGTCGACCACGACGCCGTGGTTGATGCCGAACGCGTTTCCGAGAACGACATTCGCCGTCTTCCTCGCCACGCCGGGAAGTTCGAGCAGTTCCTCCATCGTCGAGGGGACGACGCCCCCGTGCTTCGCCGTCACGATGGACATCGCGCCGTGCACGGACTTCGCCTTGTTTCGCCAGAAGTTGAGCGTCCGCACGTGCGGCTCGATCGCCGCCGGCGAGGCGGCGGCGTAGTCCGCGGGCGTCGGAAACGCCGCGAAGAGTCCCGGCGTGGCCTTGTTCACCCCGACGTCGGTCGCCTGCGCCGACAGGATCGTCGCGACGAGAAGCTCGTGCGGGGTCGACGCATCGAGTTCGCAGCGGGCATCAGGATGCCGTCGTCGGAGGGCGCTCAGGATCGAGGCGGCACGGCGTCGATCGGCCTCGCTGCGTTCGGGGAGATCGAACTCTCGCTTGCTTCGCGGCCCGCCGACGGGTGGGGGGTCCATCATGAGGCGGGCTCCCGAGGCGGCGTGTACGAGGCGGCGCCGCAGGTCGCGACGCCGAGGAGCACGAGCGCGAGTTCCGTCCGCATCAGCAGCGAGGCCCGGACGTGCAGGGGATCGAAGACGGCCTTGGCGATCGCAGCCGCCGCCTGATCTCCGGCGAACACCGCGGCACGCCATTCCTCGAGCGACGCCGCCAGCGGTGACGCCACGGAGAACAGGGAGACCGCGAGCGGTATCGCCGCCAGTCCGACCGCGATGACGCCGGCGAGCGCCAACCGGCCCTCGCCGCACGGCCGTCCGCGCGTGAGCATCAGCGCGGCGAGCATCAGCAGGGCGGCGACCGGTCGCACGCGATCGGCGGCCAGAAAGATCGGATTCGTCACGTAGCCGGCGACGAATCGGCCGGCGCCGTCGGGATCGGCGGCGAAGAACTCCCGGGTCGCTGGAATCTCGGCGCCGAGCTCGGGAAGCCGCGGGAACGCCACCATCGCGGCGGCCGCGGGCGCGATGATCGCGGCGATCCACGCCACCAGAGAAAGCCACCAGATCGCGGCGACGAATCGGGCACCGAGCCTCATCGTGCAACCTCCGGGCGCTGCGAGACCTCGATCTCGGGCGAAAGCGGTGAAAGCGAGGTCGCACGCGACGACCACGTGCTGCCGTCCCGCCAACGTTCTCGCTTCCAGATGGGAACCTCGGACTTCGTCCGATCGATCGCCTCCCGGCAGGCCGCGAATGCGGCGTCCCGATGATCCGCGATCGCGACGATCGACACGCTGGGCCGCCCGACCGGCACCCGGCCGACGGCGTGTCGGATCGACAGCGATCGAAGCGCGTGCCGTCGGGCGATCGAGGCGGCGAGAGATCGAAGCAGCCGGTCGGCGAGCGGCCGCGCCGCCTCATACTCGAGATCCGTCAGCGGCCCGAGGGTCGGATGCGTCTCCGGTCGGGTCAGGCCCTGAAAGCAGCACACGCCGCCTCCACCCGAATCGTCGGGAAACTCCATCCCGCCAAGTCGCGAGGCTTCGACGATCTCCGTCTCGATGAAGGGTTCGGGAACCATGCGCCAATGGTACGGGCACGCGCGTGGTGGGCGGGTGTCGGGCGTCGTAGAGTGACGGTCATGTTCGATCGGTCAGACCCTCGTCCAGCCGCGTCCGTCACGCTCGCGCCGCTTGCCTCCGATCCCCGCAGCGGACTCGAGGTGGCGGCGGTGCTGCCGATCCGCGGCGTGCAGATCTCCGCGACCCAGCCCGGCACGAGGCCGCGAGACCTCGATCGGTCGGGACGCCGGGACCTCGTCGCCGCGGCACGTCGTCGCGAACTCGGCATCGCCGGAGTGGACGCCTGGTTTCCGACCGACGAACTGCTCGACGCCGCGACCGTCGATGACGCGGTCGGCCGACTGCTCGAGACCGTCGAACTCGCTGCCGATCTCGGACGCGTCGCGGTCTCGACCCGCCTTCCCGAGGACGGTGCCGAGGACGCGATGCGGGCGGTGCTCGCGGGAGCGGCGCGACTCGGGGTCGAGGTCATCGATCACGCGGTGCCGCCACGTGGTCGTTCGGTCCGCACCCGAAGCGCTCGACGCGGCGTGGCTGCCGGTCTCGTCATCCCCGGCGAGGTCGAGGCGGCGACGCCCGAGACGGTGGGGGCCTCCTCGCTCGATGGCCTCGCTGTCGGCATCGATCCGCCGGCCTGGCTCGTCGCAGGGCTGGACATGCTCGACGCGGCGTCGCGGGGAGTTCGGGCGATCCGTCTCGCGGATCTCACCGCCGACGGCATGCGGGTGCCACCCGGTGACCCGGATGGTCGCGTCGACCCGGCCTCGTTGATCGCGGTGGCGCGGACCGCAGGGTTCGAGGGCCTGCCGCTCGTCGATGCGCGGCGGTGGTCGCGACCCGTCGAAGGCGTTCGGACCACGGTCGAAAGACTCGGTTGAGCGGTCGAGGTCTTGAACGGCGCGTCGCCTCAGCCGGCCTCGGGCGCACCAGCCGTCGGACGACCTCGCAACTCCCACACCGCGTGCGGCAGGATCGGGACGATCAGTTCCCGCATGACCGATTCAACGGCCCGCGTCGATCCGGGCATGGCGAAGACCAGCACGCCCTGATCGGTGGCGTTCTGCGCCACGCCTCCCAACGCCCGACTCAGCATCGTCGAGGCCCCGACGTCACGCCATCCGAGGGCTCGGACCATCTCGCCGAAGCCGGGCAGTTCGAGACGCAGTCGCCGGCTCACCACCTCGATGGTGCCGTCGCGCGGACCAAGCCCGGTCCCTCCGGAGAGGACGATCGCATCGAGATCGACGATCGCGAGCAGGTCGTCGAGCGTCGCGTCCAGTTCCGCCGCGTCATCGCGCGTCCACCGTCGTTCCGCGACCAGCAGCCCGCCGTCGGTGGCGATCGTGCAGGCGGCGTCCCCCGAGGCATCCGTCTTCGCGGTCCGCGTGTCGCTGACCGTGACCACCGCCAGACGGATCGGCGAGGTCGATGCGGCGAGTCGGGCCTGACGTTCATGATCGTGGGCGCTCATGGCAGCTCTCGCGAGGGTACGGTGCGGACATGCGGATCATCGGTCACGGTGTGGATCTCGTCGAGATCGCGCGGATCGAGCGGATGCTCGACGAGCATGGCGATCGATTCGTCGCTCGGTGCTTCACGGTCGGGGAACGAGACTACGCGGACGCTTCGACCGCGGTCCGAGGTGAGCGATTCGCAGCCCGGTTCGCCGCCAAGGAGGCGGTGCTCAAGGCGCTCGGCACGGGACTGCGGGACGGCATCGACTGGACCGACATCGACGTTCGACGGGACGGTGCGGGTCGCCCCTCGCTGTCGCTGTCGGGGCGTGCCGCCGAGATCGCGGCATCTCTCGGGATCGACGCCTGGGCCATCAGCCTCTCGCACGCCGGAGGCATGGCGATGGCGAGCGTCATCGCCTGGAGAATGGACGCCGACACTGCGGGCGGAGGGGTAGCATTGGGACATGCCTAGACGATCGGGACCCACGCTCTACGAGGCGATGTCCAGAACCGCGGCCCACGGTTCGACCGCGCCGACCCCGAAAGGGCGGCGGACAGCCTCGCCGGAACATGATCGGCCGGTGCCGCCGACCCTCCTGACCCCCGGCTCCGCGATCCGGCTTCCGGTCGGCTATGTGTGGGTGATCGGGATCGGCATCCTCGCCTTGACGATCGGGGCGTATCTCCTCGGCCACTCCAAGGGGGTCGCCGCCGGGCAGGCCGCCCGCCAGGAGTCCGAGGCCGCAGCCGATCGGGTCGCACGCGAGACCTCCCGCATTCGAGAGCCGGAGGCCGCCGGAACCAACGAGTCGCCCGATCGCCTCTCAGGTGGGGCACCCCGGAGTTCGGCGGAGGCCTCCGCCCCGCGGACGTCGGCCCGCCTCGTGGTTCCGGGAGGGACCCCAGCCGACCCTGCCACCCGTCCGAGCGACGTCCTCAAGGATCGAAGGCGCTCCGGGGACACGTATTATCAGATCATCACGACCACGTTCGACGACGCCCGGCGGACCGCGGAGCTGGTCTCCGTCCAGGGAGCCTCGTTGGGGCTTGACGCGCAGGTCGTTCGCGGAGACACTGACAAACTTGCTTCAGTGATCCTGCATCCGGGCTTTCGGTCCCAGTCCGAGGAGGACGAGGACCAGTGGGAGCGGGTGATCCGGGAACTCGGGTCCCGGATGGTGGGGAAGCTGAAGCTGAAAAAGCCGTCGGATCAACCGTTCTCCGACTTCTTCAAGTTCACGCACCCCTGACCGGATCCGGTCGCGACCGGATCCCTCACCACCGAAGCCAACCATGAGCCTCCACAGCAGCCTCAAGACCAAGTCCGGCGCCCTCAACCAGCACCGCAACGTCCTCACCCGAGCCGAGCGGATCGTCAAGTTGCAGGACAAGGACGACTTCGTCGCCGGTGAGACGTCGCCGCTCGGCATCCCGAAGGTCCGGAGCATCAAGATGCAGGCCGGCAAGAAGAAGCCGACCAAGGCGCCCGAGGCGACCGACGACAAGAAGAAGAAGAAGAAGTGAGTCCGGCCCGTCGCGGACTCCGAACGTCGCGGACGTGATCGGAGCACGACGGAACGCACGCTCCAGACAGCATCTCGTCCGGCCCCGCGACTCGTCGCGGGGCCGGTTCCATTCCCGGTCTTTCCGCACCTTCCGGAATACACACCGTGTCGAAGTCAGCGGTCGATCGTCTGCTCAGTCGTCGCGTTCTCGGGATGGATGCCTCGGGCATCCGACGGGCCTTCGAACTCGGCGTCTCCCTCGAGAATCCGATCAACCTCTCGATCGGGCAGCCGGACTTTCCGGTGCCGGCGGTCATGAAGGCGGGCGCGATCGCCGCCATCGAACAGGATCGCAACGGGTACTCGCTCTCCGAGGGCGTCGCTCCGCTGAATCAGGCGATCCGCGCCCACCTCGCGCACGATCTCGGCTGGGATCCGGCGGATCCCGACATCGCGGTGATGGTGACCAGCGGAACCAGCGGCGCGCTGCTGCTCTCCTCGCTCGCGCTGCTCGACCCGGGTGACGAGGCGATCGTGCCGGATCCCTGGTTCGTCATCTATCCCCAGCTCGGTCCACTGACCGGGGGGCGGATCGTGCCGTGCGACACCTATCCGGACTTCCGGATGACTGCGGAGCGCGTCGAACCGCTCATCACCGACCGGACCAAGTTCGTCCTCGTCAACAGCCCGGGAAACCCGAGTGGCGTGGTGCTCACCGAATCTGAGTGCGCCGACCTCGCGGACCTTTGTCGCGATCGCGGCGTGCAGCTGGTGAGCGACGAGATCTACGACGAGTTCGTCTTCTCGGATGCCCTCGGCGAGTCGGGGTCGTGTCCGTCCCCGGGATATCGAAACCCCGACGCGCTCGTCATCCGCGGATTCGGAAAGACCTACGGCTGCACAGGGTGGCGACTCGGCTACGCCGCGGGACCGGCCCCCCTCGTCACGCAGATGAGGAAGCTCCAGCAGTTCACGTTCGTCTGCGCGCCGACGCCGTTGCAGTGGGGCGCCGCCGCGGCGTTCGATGCCGATCTCTCCGCGACCATCGCGGCGTACCAGCGCCGGCGGGATCGCGTGGTCGAGATGCTCTCCCCGCACACTCGGATCGAGACGCCCGGGGGCGCGTTCTATGCGTTCTTCGAGGTTCCCGAGTCGCTCGGCATCGACGGCAACACGTTCGTCGAGCGTGCGGTCCGGCATCGCGTCCTGCTCGTCGCCGGAGGCGTGTTCTCCCGCCGCGACACGCATGTCAGACTCAGCTTCGCGGTGCCGGAGCCGGTGCTCGAGGAGGGGCTCGAGATCATCGCGGCGATGTTGAGCGGAACGCTCGACTGACGCCGACTCCTGCCCGCACGTCCATCACGCGGCATCGATGAAAGAGGCGAAGGCCGGACGGATCCGAGGATCCGTCCGGCCTTCAGGCTTGTCGGGCACGTCGTTCCGGGGAAGGCTCGTTCGAGCCTCGCCCTCGCGGAACTCAGCCTTCGGACGATTCCATGCCGCCGCCGCCCGGCATCGCGTTCGGGTCGACCTTCGGGGCGTCGGGGTTGGCCTGACGGCGCTCGACCTCGACGACCTCGTCACCACCCTCGCAGCCGGCGAGGCCGGCGACGCCGACGAGGGACAGGGTCGTGACGGCGAGCAGCGAGCTGTAGCGAGCGATGTTCTTCATGATGACTCCTGGGAAGAAAGGTCTCACCCCGATTGGGGCCCCGGATCGGGGGAGGATCGAGCGATCGACCGGGCGATCCTTCGGGCCGGTTCGGTCGATCGCGGAAGACATGCGAGGCCGGAATCGACCCCGGTCGAAGGGCACGGAGCCTTCCGACCGGCGTATCAGACCCGAAGCGACGGTCCTGCGTCAAGGGGAGGACGGCCCCAGCCGAAGTTCGGCGCCCGACGGGGCGAGGCGTCGCCACTGCGTGTGGTAGGTCCGATCGTTGTCGGCGATCTCGATCTGAAGCCCGCGAATGTCGGTCGCGACGGGTTCCGGCAGCACGATTCGGAATCCGTGTCGGGGGGGTTGCGACCGCGTGGAAGGTCCGCGGCGGATCGCATCCTCGAAGATCGCCGCGGCCCCGCCGTCGGCGTCCAGTCGGATCAACCGCGGAGACCCGGGGGTGCCGTCCGCCGGTTCGAAGAGGTACCGGATCGTGTCCTCGGTGGACCGGATCGTGATCACGACCAGATCGCCGTGCGGATTCCGCCGTCCGGAGAGCGTCTTCTCCAACGGGGCATCATCGTCGGCGAGGCGATCGTCGTGGAAACGCAGGTCGAGCACCAGTCGGTCGTTCTCGATCGTGGTGCGGAGGGATCCGAGCGGTTCCCGTTCCTCGTAGACCGAATGTTCCCAGGCCGCGATGGGCCATGCAGGCTCGCCGTCGGCGGCGATCTCGTCGTGTCGATCCACGGCGATGCGACGGGCGAGGATGATCGGCACCACCCGTTCGTGCGTGTCCACGAACTGGATCGTGGTCCGGATCTCGGGCGGTGGTGGTGGGGCGTCGGTGGCCGCGCTGCGAACGCGAAGGGGGATCGTGACTTCGCCGTCCGCGGGCACGGTCACGTCGCTGACGGACTCGATGTCGAACGGCGTGTCGAGGTCGGTGGTCGCACGGTTGGCGATGTCGTCCATCGTGCGGGCGACGAAGGCGTGGCCTTCGACCAACCACGGCTCCGGCGGCCCGGCTGGCGTGACCGACACGAGCACGGGCCGATCGAGCGGATTGCGCACCACGACCTCGACCGTGGCATCGACCGGGCCCTCGCGAGGATCGGGCAGCGTGCCGCGCACTTCGACCGTTCGCGAACTCGACTTCAACCGGTATCCGCGGTCCTGGTCGGCCCGGGTCACGAATTCGTCGTCGAGCACGACGCCGGTGGGCAGATGTCGGACGTGGACCTCGTCGCCGGGGCCGAGATCGAGCAGCGAGATGTGATTGAACTGGCCGGTGAGCGGATGCTGATCGATGGCACCGCCGCAGACTCCGAGCAGGTGGTATTGGATGCCGTCCCGATCGTCGTCCCTTTGCAGGGCATGGAAGTGTCCGGCGACCACCGCGTCCACGTCGTGCTCGACGAGCATCGGGTGGACGCGGTCGAACCACTTGATGTCGCGGTACCGCCAGAGGGGGCGGTGCATGAGCAGCACGGTCGGCGTGCCGGGGTCGGTGCGCTCCAGCACGCCTTCGAGCCACGTCAACTGGTCTTCGGAGAAGATCACGTCGCCGCCGTCGAGCGACTCGTCGCTGAACAGCACGATCACCGTCCCGTGATCGAGCCGGACGGCGTAGTGCAGGGGGCCGAATCGTTCGCGGTACCGATCCGCGAATCGACGATCCGATGCGTCGCGTTCCCCCGAGATGACGTCGTGGTTGCCCGCGGTCGGCCAGAAGTCGGCGTCGAGTCCGTGGACGATTCGGAGGAAGTCGTCGACCTCGCGGTCCCAGGTCTCGACGTCGCGGGTGTAGCCCTGCACGAGATCGCCGACGCAGAACACCGCGTCGGGCCGCAGCAGGTTGAGGTCCGCGACCGCCCGGGAGAGGTGCGGCAGTCCCCAATCGTCGCCCGTGGTGCGGTCGGGAAGGATCGCGACGGTGGATCGGATCGCCGCCGGGGACCCGCTCACGACCTGACCATCGAGGCTTCGCCCGGCGTCGTCGAGTTCGAACCGGCCGTCCTGCAGCACCTTCGTCGCGGCGGGCGGAGGATCCGAGACGGCCATCGCCGCGGCGGCGGACCGGAACAGGCCGACGAGGGACAGGCTGAGAACGACGACGGTGGCGAGGTGACGCGGTGGGGTGGGCATGACGGGACTCTGAGCGGAACTGGTGGGTTCGACGCCTCGCATCATCGCACGGTGCGGACGATCCCGCGGGACCGAACGCGCCGCCGCCCCGAGCGATGCTCGGGGCGGCGGTGGCCCGGCCCGAAGGCCGGCGTTCCCTACGAGTGGTTCCCAGCACACGGAGAAAGCGGAGAGAGAGACCCGTCGCACGCGAACGCAAGGAGAGAGACGTTCGATTCCCTTGGCGACCGCACTGCTACGACCCGATCCGAGGCGGGTTCGCGCCCGACGAAAAAAAATCAGTCGGCCGGCGCGGCGTCGATTCGCGTGGCATCGCCGTGCACCACCGTCTCGAGCAGCGTCGCCCATCGCGGCGCCACGCGGGAGACGAGCGACCCCTCGGCGGCGTGGATCGACGCATCGCTCGGGGCGGCGGCGAACGCCGATTCGACCGCCGCTCGCCAGACCGCCGGCCGCCGGGCCTCGCCACGGGCGAGAGTTCGGGCGTCGAGGTCGGCTCGCCGGTCCGAGCGGAGCGGGTCCATCACCGAGACCACGATCCCGCCCTCGCCGACCGCCTGCCGCTCCAGGCTGCGGACCGGGCCGCCCGGGTCGGGGATCAGGATGACGTCCGCGGTCGCGAGGGGATCGCGAAGCGGATCGGCTCGATCGAACGAGGTCATGCGGTCGGAGAGCGAACCTTGTCGAAGCCGCTTCCAGAGGATGGCGTCGCGGTTGCGATCCGAGAGTTCGACCGCCAACTGGGTCAGGCCGGGGACCGGGCCGCCAGGACCCGCGAGGCCGTCCACCATGGCCGTCCAGGTCGCGAGATCTCCGACCGGCCCCAGGGCGACCGCCAGTCCCGGAGCCCGCGCGATCCGGCCGAGACGACGCGGTGCCGGAATCGGCAGCTCGACCGCACGGTCCTCGCCGACGCGACGCGCCGCCAGATCGCGGAGGGCGGAGGTCGCTGCCACGACGAGACCGACCCTCGAGCCCACGCCGTCGAGGTCCGAGCGACTGCGAACCTCCACGGCGAGCATCGCCTTGGTCGAGGCCGCGATGCAGGTCGCCATCGGCAGCGCACCGCGTCCCATGGACACCACGACATCGGGGTGATCGAGTTTCGAACCGGCGAGCGGCGCGAGCACCGCCTCCGCGGTGCGTTCGCGAATCCACCAGGGCACCTCGACCGGGACCTCCGCCATCGGTACCGGGCCGAGTCGAGGGGTTCTTCGGGCGACCTCGTTTCGACGGACGCCGAGCAGCATCGCCGGGCGATGTCCCTCCGCTGCGAGCCCGACTGCGAATCGTCGCAGCGCCGACGCCTCCTCTCGATGCCGAGCCGCGTCGACGACGAGCAGCAGACGCACGCTCATGCGCCGGCTCCGTCGGTGGCGTCGGACCCGGGATCGGGGAAGGCGTCCCGCATCTCGGCGGGGATCCGCGCGGGGCGTCGCGACACCAGATCCACGTACGCCCAGCGGGTCGAGGCGACGCACACCAGTCGTCCGTCCGACGGCCGCACGATGCGGGTCTCGCGGATCACGGTGGTGCGGGTCCACTCACGCAGCCAGGTCGCGGCGATCAGTCGTTCGCCCGCGAAGGTCTCGCCGCGGTAGTCGATCTCGTGACGGGCCACGAACCACATGCGGTCCTCACCGAGCATGCGGGCCCTCGTGAAGCCGGCGGCATCGGTCGCGAGTTCCGCGATCCGGTCGATGAACCGCACGTACTCGGCGTTGTTGACGTGCGGCACGCCGCGGCTCGTGCCGTCATCACCGACGTCGATGACGCACCAGAACGCGTCGTCGGCCGCCTCGACCGGCGGGTCCGCGGGGGCGGCGACCGCCGCGAATCGGCTCGGGGTCATCGCTCGGTCTCCGCCGGCTCGATCTCGCGGAGATACCTCCACGAGTAGATCCCCGCCGCGTGGCCGTCGCTGAACCGGAGTCGGATCGCGTAGTTGCCGACCGCCTCGATCGACTCGGCCCGGAGCGGACCGGTCGCGCGGCTGGTCGGAAGCACCGCCAGCGGATTGGAATCGAGTTCCTTGCGGAGTTCCTTGCTGTCCGCGGACGGGCTCATGCGTCGGAGCCACGCGATCGGATAGTGGACGCGCCGGCCGTCGGGCCACTCCACGTCGAGACCTCGCTCGCGGTCGAGATGCAGGTGACGGGGGGGCGAATCGTCCATGGCGGCCATGTCCGGATGGTACGGTCGGGCCGCGACGGCGTGCGGCGTCCGTCCCCGTAGAATCTCCGTCATGAGCGATGTCGCCCCCGGAAGTCGTCTGGCCGCACGTCTTCGTGCCTCGGCCCCCGTCTGCGTCGGACTCGATCCCGTCGTCGAGCGGTTGCCGGACGCGATCGACGCGGCCCGGCCCGTCGCGGCGATCGAGTCATTCTCGCGTCACGTCCTCGACGCGGTGGTCGGGCGCGTGCCCTGCATCAAGGTCCAGTCGGCCTGCTTCGAGCGATACGGCGCGGAAGGCGTCGCGGCCCTCGAGCGGGTGATCCGGTCGTCCGTCGACGCGGGATTCGAGACGATCCTCGATGCGAAGCGCGGCGACATCGGCATCTCCGCGACGCACTACGCGGCGGCGGCCGCCGCGACCGGGGCCCA
>CAYZSH010000004.1:0-35008 GCA_964481025.1 uncultured Isosphaeraceae bacterium | reverse complement strand
TGTGCGCCGCGATCAGCACCACGGGCTTCGCGGCGCGGCCACGGCCCTTGCGGGTGGCCTTGCGGGTGCAGATCAGCGAGCCCATCGGATCGACCTCGATCTCGTCGAAGAGACCGTCGATCTCCTTCTCGATGAACTCGCGGACCCGCTCCTCCCGACCGGGGACGCCGGGGATTTCGCACAGACGCTTCAGCAGATCGACGTTCATCGGGCACTTGCTCCGGAAGGGGTGGGGTTCGGATTGATCGGGAGATGGGATCGTATCAGGCCGGATCGCCACGACCGAGGGGCGGGGGCGTCGCGAAACGGGTGATCCATGCTCGAAGGACCTATGATCGCCACCCGCGAGGCCGGATCCGTCGACGCCTCCATTCGCCGCCCTTCTTCGAGTTCCCCATGTTCGAGTCGCCGCTCCGCGAAGCCCATCTCCGAGTGCTCGACCGGCTGGCCGGTCACCGAGCGGATGCGGCGCGTCAGGCCGAGGCGGCTCGGGGTGTCGATGGTCGCCGGAATGCGGTCACGGGAGTCCGTGATCTCGAGACCGCGCCCTGGGGCGTCGTCGCCGAGGGTGGGGCGCCCGCGTGCGAGATCGTGCTGGACTACGGCGAACTCGAGGCCGAGTACGCGGCGATCCGTCGCGGCACGGGGCTCTTCGACCGCGTGGACCGCGTCGTCGTCGAGGTTCGCGGCGGCGACGCGATCGACCTCGTGGATCGGCTCGTCACCAACGCCATCGCGAAGTCGTCCTCGGCGGTCGTCTCGGCCTTCCTGCTCGAACGGACCGGCCGCATCGCCGCCGACCTGCGGGTCGTCCGACTCGGCGACCGTCTTCTGCTGGACGTCGATCGGACCGATGCCGCGGCCGTCGCGAACGCGATCGAGCGGGTGGTGTTCACCGAGGACTGTGCGGTCGAGGACGTCTCGGCGGCGCGGCATCGTCTCGACGTGCTCGGCCCCGAGGCACCCGCCACGATCGAACATCTCGTCGGCCGTGGCATCGGTGCGGGTGAGGCGATCGACGCGACGATCGACGGCGTGCCGGTCACGGTCTTCTCGCTTGATGCCGGACGCGGCGGAGATCTCGACGTGCCGGGCGTCGGGCTGGTGGTGGCCGCGGCGGAGGTCGAGACCGTCTGGGAGGCGATCATCGGCAAGCCGGCGCCCGGGCGTCGGCCGGTGCGGGCGATCGGCTGGAACGCGTTCAACATCGCCCGCATCGAGGCGGGCACGCCGCTCTTCCATCTCGACTTCGGCCCCGATGCGCTGCCGCACGAGACGGGATTGATCGCGAAGCGGGTCGACTTCCGCAAGGGTTGCTATCCGGGGCAGGAGGTCGTCGCCCGCATGGAGAGTCGGGCCGGCGGACGCGGTCGCCGCCGCGTGGTCGGACTGCGACTCGACGGCGACGCGCTTCCGGTCGCCGGAGCGCAGATCTTCGACACCGAGGGTGGACTCGCCGATCAGGTGGGCGTCGTGACCTCCAGCACCGTCTCGCCGATGCGCGGCGCCGCGTCGATCGCGTTCGGCATCGTGCGTGCGAGTCACATGGATCCCGGCACTCGCGTGCTCGTCAACGCCGACGGCGGCACCGAACCCGCGACCGTGACCGATCTGGACCTCGAGCTGCCGCGGCCTTCCGAGGAGCCGACGTCGTGACGCCCGCACCCGCCGAGGCGGACGCGGACCTCTTCGCGCCGACCGCGGAGATCGCGCTCTTCATCGGCGGCGCCTTTCTGACGCTGCTCGTCATCGGATTCGTGACGATGCTCGTCATCTCGATCGTTCGCGAGGAACGTGCCGCCGCCGCGGCGAAGGCGACGACGCAGGATGGAGATGATCGATGACCGATGATCGACACGTGCGGATCACCGAGGTCGGACCGCGCGACGGACTGCAGAACGAGGCCGAGATCATCTCCGCCGCGGACAAGATCGCCTTCGTCGATGCGCTCTCGGCCGCGGGATTCCCCGAGATCGAGACCACGAGCTTCGTCAGCCCGAAGTGGGTGCCGCAGCTCGCGGACGCCGCGGAGGTGATGGCGGGCATCGACCGTCGCCCCGGCACGATCTACTCCGCGCTCGTGCCGAACGAGAAGGGACTCTCCCGAGCGCTCGAGGCGGGAGCGGGGAAACTCTCGATCTTCACCGCGGCGAGCGAGTCGTTCTGCGGTCGCAATCTCAATGCGTCGATCGCGGAGTCGATCGACCGCTTCGCACCGGTCGTCGCGGCCGCGAAGGAGGGTGGACTTCCGCTGCGTGGCTACGTCTCGTGCGTCGTCGAGTGCCCGTACGAGGGGCGTGTCGCACCAACCGCGGTGCTCGACACCGTGAGGAGGCTGCTCGATGCGACCGACGGGGCCGTCGAGATCGCGCTCGGCGAGACGCTCGGGGTCGCGGTGCCCGATGAGATCGCACGGGTGCTCGACGCGGTCTCGGCCGCGGTGCCGGTTCCGGAGATCGACCTGCACCTGCACGACACCCGGGGCTTCGCGCTGGCGTGCGTGGATCGTGCGCTCTCGCTCGGCGTCCGAGCCTTCGATGCGAGTTGCGCCGGACTCGGCGGCTGCCCCTACGCACCGGGCGCCGCGGGGAATCTCGCGACCGAGGATCTGCTCGCGTTTCTCGAGCGCGGCGGATGGGCGACCGGGATCGACGCCGCCGCGGTCGATGCGGCGGGGCGGCTCGCGGCCCGGCTCACCGGGCGTCCGAGGCGCGTGAGATCGATCGTGTGCGGCGACGAATCGGCCTGAGTCTCGCGGCGTGAACGACGCGACGGTGGCTCAGCCGGCGGCGAGGTCGTCCTCGATTTCGAGGATGCCTGCGCCGAGTCGGATCGTCGGATCGCGATGCAGCGCGTGATCGCCCAATGACCAGCGGGGGCCGGATCGGGTCGAGCGACGCATGAGTCGTCGCACCTCGAGGCCGTCATCGCCGAGCACCACGCCCAGCGCCGGGCCGGGCACGCCGAAGCAGCCGGTGTTGATGATCGTGCGTCCGCCGACCCGCTCGATGCCGGCACGGTGCGTATGCCCGACCAGCACGGTCGAGGCCGCGGGTGCGTGGTCCGATGCGAATCGATGCATCCGACGGGCGTGGGAAAGCCAGAATCCGCCGATCGCGGTCAGTTTCCACGGCTTCGCGAGCGCGGCGAACGGCGTCGTCGGCGTCCCGAGATCACCGAGCGCCTCGCACTCGGCCTTCGCCGCCTCCCGCGCCGCCTCGAACAGTCCGTCGAGCGATGCTCGCCTGTTCTCGGGCATCGCCGCGAGCACTTCGCGATGACGGTTGCGGATGATCGGGGCCGCATCCGACCACGGGGCCAGCGACTCGTGCACCGCATCACCGTGGGTGACGAGCAGTCGATCGTCGGCGAGCACGAGGTGTCGTCGCGCCGTGAGTTCGGGATCGTGGTTGCCCGCGAGCAGCACGAGTCGGGTGTCCGAGCGGCGGCATCGGTCCCGCAGCCGATCGAGTTCGCGGGCGGCGGCCACGGACCACTCCGCGATGTGCAGTTCGGCGACGTCGCCGTTGATCACGAGCGTGGATGCGGCGTCGACGAGTTCGTCGAGTTCATCGGCGGTCGCGGCCATCCCGGCCCGGCCGAGATGGACGTCGCTGATGACCAGGGTGGGACGGTCGTGGATCACGCCTGATCGTCGTCGGCTCCGCGCCGGTCGCAACGTGAGCGTGCTCCGGGACCGAACCGCAAAGCATTCTTTCCGGACCTCTTCGATTCCAATGCGAGCTGGTCGGCCCGGCGCAGGAGCGTCGCACCATCGAGACCGTCCCACGGGAAGGTGGCGAGTCCGGCCGAGATGCTGAGGGAGCCATCGGCGTCGAGACCGAGCTGCGGGAACCGCAGTTCGCAGACCTTCTCCTGGAATCGATACGCGATCACCTCGACCGAGTCCGGCGGCGAGGAGTGCTCCGTCCGCGGTCCGTCGTTGTCGCTGAAGATCACGACGAACTCGTCGCCGCCGATCCGGAAGACATGGTCGCCGCGTCGAATCGTGCTGCGAAGGAGATCGACGGTCTCGCGCAGGACCTGGTCGCCGGCCTCGTGGCCGTAGCGATCGTTGTACGACTTGAAGTTGTCGATGTCGAAGACCATGAGCGTCACATGGCGACGTTCATGTCCGGCCGCGAGCAGGGTCTCCTTCAGCACCCGGTCGAACGCGCGGCGGTTGCCCGCTCCCGTGAGTTCGTCGGTCTCGGTGAGCTTCTTCAGGCCGCGCACATGTCGTTCGAGCCCCATCCAGACCGCCAGCCAGTTCGCCCAGACGGACAGTCGGTCCGCATCGACCGACGAGGACACCAGCGACCCGAGCCGCTGGCCGTCGTGGATCACCGGGGCCGACGATCGTCGGTCCTGCCCGATCGCCTCGTCCGCGAGCAGGAGGTGCACGTCCTGCGTCTCGAGATACTCGCGGATCAGCGAGAGACTGACCTGACGGATGTTCCCCTCCTCGGAGAGGATCTCGGCCACCAGATGCACGTCGCCGAGGTTGGTCGACTCCTCGCGAAGATCCGGTTCGGCGTCGACGGTGTCTTCGATCGAGCGGTCCTCGACATCGGTGGTCGGACTGGTGGCGGGTTCGAAGGCCTCCCGGATCGCGGCGTCGTGCGAGGAGGCGATCGTGGGGTGATGTCCGTCGTGACGATCGAGGGGATCGAGGGGATCGAGGGGATGCGGGGCGCGTTCGATCTCGACGGCGCGGGGCGGGACGATGCCGTTCTCGAGCCCGACCGCGCGTCCGAGTCGGCTGGGCGACGCGGGCATCTCGACCGCGTCATCGAACCCCGCGTGCAACGCCTCCTGCATCGCGTCCGTCCGGCCGCTGGGGGCCAGCAGCACCAGTCGCACCTGACGGTCGCACAGGTCGAACGCCTCGACGATCCGGTTCGCGGCGAAGTCGGCGATGGTGATCGGAACCACGACGGTGTCCACGCGATCGCGGGAGTTCGCCAGCCCGACCTGCGCGACCGCGTCGTAGACGTCGCCGACCACCTCGACGCTTCGAGGTGCGAGGTCGCGAAGCAGGTCGAGCGTGTTGCTGTGCTCGATGCCGCTCTGCACCACGAGAATTCGAGGGCGTCGGCGATTCACGGACTGTCCGACGGGACTGGAACTGCTCATGGGTGCGTCGGGCCTCCGTTCCCGGAGTCGAGGAGGTCGTCGAACTCATCCTCGTCGGGGGTCTCGAAGTGACCGAGCAGATCCCGCAGCTCGGCTTCGGTGAGTTCGTCGTCGAGGTCGGTCGGGGCCGCGTGGCTCGAACTCGACTGCCCCGACTCGATCGCGTCGTCGGCGGGGGTCGGGTCGAGATCCTCGTCGGTGGTGCCGTCGCCGGCGTAGATCTCGATCGCGATCCGTTCCGTGCAGACCCAGATTCCGACCGAGGGCATCAGGGTCTTGATCGTCGCGAAGAGTGGAGCGAGGTCCCGCCAAGCGTCCCGGTTCACGACCACCAGGATCGACTTCTCCCGGCCGTGCGGGGGCCACTCGCCTTCGAGGTTCTCCTCGCGGATCCGACGGTCCCGCTCGAGACCCGCCAGTCGCGCGACCGCCACCAGTGGATGCTCGGCTCGGATCAGGGATCCGGGATGCGTGGTCTGGTCCCGGAGGAGATCGACCAGCGGCTGAGGAGGCGTCTCCCCGGGTGAGACGAGAATGACGCACCGCGTGCGCAGGTTCTCCGACTCCATCGGGTTGGACGTGGACGAGGGCACGATCGATCCTCCCGAGGCCGAGTCTAGCACCGGTCCGCCGCGATGCCCGTCGAACCGCAACATGCGAGGAACACGCCGGATCGACGATGACGATCCGACGCTGATATCGGAACCAGTTCGGACCTCGAGTGGGGCGTCGAGGGTCATCCGGTCGCCTCCGCCGCCCTCACGAGCGCCTCGAAGATCGCCATGCCGGTGGCCGGGTCGTCGGTGCGCTCGGGGTGCCATTGGACGCCGAGTCGGAACGGATGCTCCCGGCATCGAACCGCCTCGATGACGCCGTCCGGGGCCGTCGCCACGACCGACAGTCGCCCGGGATCCGAAAGGGCCTGCCGGTGGTGGCTGAAGACGGTGCCCTCGATCTCGCCCGCGATCATGTGGTGTTCGCCGTTCCAATGAAGGTCGGCGGTCTCCAGCGAGTCGGGAAGATGCTGATCGAGCCGTCCGCCGGCGTGCAGGCCCATCAACTGCATGCCGAGGCAGACGCCGAGCACCGGCAGGTCCGGGCGGCTCGTCTCGACGAGGTGCAGAATCTCCAGTTCGAAGGCCTGCCGGTCGGCCGCGACGAGGGTGGCCTTGGGGTGGACCGGCTCGCCGAAGGCGGTCGTGTCGGGATCGTCGCCGCCGCTCAGGACCAGGGCGTCGAGTCGCCCGATGACTGCGGCGGCGGTCCCGGGGACCGGGGCGATCGGGACCCCGATGCCTCCGGCGGCCGCGATCGCGCGGAGATAAGTCCGGCGGAGCCGGGCCTGATCGTCGACCAGATCCATCGTCACCCCGATCAGGGGACGGGAAACGGGGACACCAGCGGTCGGGTGGGTGGGGGAGGTCATTCGGGATCGGTCGCCGACGGGGCGGGGGGAGGTACGGCACCGATCTTCGATTGGGCCGACCGGGCTCAGGACGACGTCCGAGCCCGGCGGGTTCCGCATCGTGCCCGATCGCCCCCCCGGATGCAAGCAATTCTTGTCGAAGTGCCTTGGGTTCGGTACGATCCGCGGTTCGTCGTCGCCCGGGAGTCTTCCGGGCGACTGCCGCCGAGGTCGGTGGCATCCACGACAGTCTCGGCCGAGATCTCGGCCATCACGGATCAGTCAGACCATGACCCAGTTCCAGACCGCCCCCACGATCCCCACCAAGGTTGGCAGCGACGGCAAGCTCTACATCGACTACAAGTCGGTCGAGGACCTGCGCCGGATGCTCACCCCGAACGGCAAGATCTACACCCGCAAGCGTCTCGGTGCGAACGCGCTCCAGCAGCGTCGCATCGCGCAGGCGGTGAAGCGGGCTCGCTACATGGGCCTGCTGCCCTACACCAGCGCGACGCTTTAGCGCTCGGAATGGCCCTCCGGGCCACCCCTCGCTTTCCTGATCTCGGTCGGCGCAGCGTGGACGGCGAGCGATGCTCGCCGTGACGCCTGCGCAGGCCTGTTCGTGCGCGTGCGTTCCAGTCGAGCGTCTATGGCTGCGCCATACGCGTCACGCCCTCCGGGCCACCCCTCGCTTTCCTGATCTCGGTCGGCGCAGCGTGGACGGCGAGCAATGCTCGCCGTGACGCCTGCGCAGGCCTGTTCGTGCGCGTGCGTTCCAGTCGGCCGCGTGGTCCTCAGGCGTCGACGCGCCGACGTTGGCTCCACCGCCGTCGGATCGAGTCTCGGGTGCGGACCGGGAGTCCCAGCGTCACCGACCAGAGCCAGCGGGGCCAGAGCCTCGAGCGGATCCGGCGCAAGCCGCGGTCGGTCGGGTTGATCGCGAGTCCACGGCGCATCCAGTTGAACGCGCTCAGGAACCGCTCCTCCTCCAGCGCCGCCAGTGCGAGATTGTGCATGCTGCGGATGCATGTCGGTTCGCGGCGCAGGATGCGACGGGACGTGGCCACGCCCCCGGCGGTATCCCCCGTGCGATACCTGCACGCCGCCAGTCGACGCAGCGTGTCCAGATCGTCGGGATCCTCGAGCGAGAGCCTCTCGAGCAGCGGTCGAGCGAGTTCCGGCAGTCCCACGTCCATCAGAAGGGCCGCGAGATGCTGTCGCTCCGTCGCCGATTCGTCGTCGTCGAGTCTGAGCAACGCTTCACGCAGTTCGTTTCGGGCCGCCTCAAGGCGTCCTTCGCCGAGCAGCGACTCCGCGAGGCGACGGCGCACCAGCGGGGTGTCGGGATCGAGCCTTCGGACGAGCTCGAACTCGGTCCGTGCCTCGTCGAATCGACGCATCGAGAGGGCGGTCATGCCGATCTCCCAGTGCGCATCGATGTTCGCCGGTTCGATCTCCAGCACGCGTCGGAAGCGGTCGAGCGCCTCGGTGCGTCGCTCCAGCGTGACGAGCAGACGTCCACTGGCGAGCAGACTGTCGATCGACGCGGGGTTCTCCCGGAGTTCCGCCAGGTGCAGTTGGAGTGCGCGTTCCGGTCGCCCGGTCGAGGCGAGCAGATCGGCGATGCGACCGCGAAGCCCCGGCATCTCGGGTGCCTGTCGCATCGCCTCTCGATAGCACCAGCTCGCGCGGTCCCAGGCGCCGACCTCGGCCTGGAGGTCGCCCATGGCGACCAGGCACGCGGGCATCTCCTCGAAGCGTTGCTGCGCCTCGTAGTACGCCAGTTCCGCATCCTCCAGTCGGTCGAGGCGGTGCAGCGCCGAGATCAGGACCGCGTGGGCGAGTTCGTCGGCGTCGTCGAGGGCGACGGCTCGGCCCGCGATCTCGACCGCTTCCTCGGTTCGCCCGAGCCGGAGGCAGTACGAGGCGGCGGCCGCCAGTGGACGGGGATCGTCGGGCAGGAGGGCGGACGCCTGTCGCATGGACGACAACGCCTCCTCCAGGCGGCCCAGGGTCTCCAGCACGATGGCCAGCGTCGCGTGCCATGCCCCGCGATTGGGATCGATCTCGATGGCGTCGCGAAGCGCGCGTTCGGCCTCGGGGCCGCGACCGAGCGAGAAGAGTCGCTCGGCCCGTTCCGCGAGTTCCTCGGCCTGCTGCCAGTCGTGCATCGGATCATCCGTCGGTGAACGGCGTCAGTGAAGGGCGTCAGTCGCATCTGCCGGGTGGACCGATGCCACCCCGATGATCGAACGCTTGCGGCCCACCCCGGGCGACGAGTTCGACTCGGGCCTGCATACACTACGTTCGGCTTCTTCCCCGATCGACCCCGAATCATCGGATCTGGACGGGACGAGGCGATTCTGACGATGCCACTTCCGGTTCTCGAACCGTCCAAGACCTCGAAGCGTCCGAGACGAAGTCCGCCGGCGATCACATGCGACCTTCACTCCCACAACTCGGTTCGACGACCCTGATGGCGGGACTGGTGTCGGCCGTGCTGCTGGCGGGAGGTGTCGAGGCGGGCGGACCGGCCTCCTCGATCCAGCTCGGGGAGGCCCGATCCGACGATCTGCGACTCTTCGAGGACATGCTTCTGGATCCCTCGGTGCCGGCGTCGTTTCGGCAGGAGGCCGCGCTGCGGCTGATTCGCATCGGGTCCGAGGAGGCGGCGATGATCGTGAGCCGCTCGCTGGACGCAGGCGATGACGAGCGACGGGGGCTGGTCGCCGATGCGCTCAAGGTCGCCGGGCCGCTCTCGGCGCCGCTGGCCCGGACGGTGTCCGCCGCGGCGGGATCGGGTCGGATCGCCCCCGACGTCTCCGCCGCCGTTCTGTCGATGTCCGGCGAGATCGGAACCGCGGCGCTGGTCGAGCGGTTCCGGGCCGAGGCGAGCCCGGCCGCAAGACTGCTGCTGATCGATGTGCTCGGTCGGCTCGCCGATCCCATGGCGCCGGGCGTGCTGGTCGAGTCGATGCGGGACAACCTCGACGAGAACGAGGTCCGGGCGATCGACGCCGCACTCCGCCGGTGGTCGAACTCCAAGGCGTCTCGTACGCCGGCGGCGTGGGCGGACTGGTGGAACCGGCTGAACGTGCAGGGCGACGGCGCGATCGCGTTGCGTCGTCTCACCAATCGCATCGTTCAGGAATCCGCGCGGGCCGACGCCGAGGCGACTCGGGCCGACGCGGCGGAGGCCCGGGCCGAGCGGCTCGCAGGCCAGCTCGCCGAGGTTCACGCCCGTCTGCTCGCCCTGCTCCCCGAAGAGGAGCGGATGACCCGCGTGCAGACGATGCTCTCCAGCGACGAGGTTCGGATCCGGCTGGTGGCGATCGGTCAGGTCGAACGCATGCTTCGCGATGCGAAGCTTCTGTCGGACCCGGTCCGCAAGGGCCTGATCGACCGTCTCACCGACATCGATCCCTCGATCCGGATCAAGTCCGCGAAGGTGCTCGACACGATCGGCGGCGAGGACTTCGGTCCGACGTTGGTCGGTTCGCTCGAGGGCGAGACCGATCCCGAGGTCGTGCGATCGGGCCTGCTCGTGCTTGGCAACCGTCCGCAGGTGGCCGCCGCCGATTTCGCGTTGCGGCACCTTCGATCCGCCGACCCGGAGACCGTGCGACTCGCGGGCCGCGTGCTCGCCACGATCACCGGTGCGGGCCTGCTTCACCCCGACGATCAGGCGCGGGTGCGGTCGCTCGTCGAAGAGGGCCTCGAGATCGACTCCCGTGAACTGGCGCGGCTGGTGGTGCTGGTCGCCGAGGATCCGGACGAGGCGACGATCGTGGCGCTGGTCGCCTCGCCGAACGAGGCCGTGCAACGTGGAGCCGCGGAGGCGTATCGCACGCTCGGGCGACGGGAACTGCTGCACGCGCATGCGTCGAGTCCGACCGTGGCCAGGGTCGCGATCCAGGCCTGGGCGGATGCGGACGTGACCCCCAACGCGACGGTCATCGAGCGGCTGCTCGAACTCCGGCCCGCCGCGCCTGCGGATGGCGCTGCGCCGGCGGACCTCGACGCTGATCTGGCGACGTGGCGGTCCGCGATGGTCCGGGTCCTGGAAGCGATGCCCGGCTCGCAACTGGCAGCCGTCGCGGAACGACTGCGAGGCGAGCGGGATCTGGTGGACGCCCGCGTGACCGCGCTCCGGCGAGGCGCGGGCGACGGATCGCTCCCCCAAGGCACCCGGACGCGACTGCACGTCGAGCTCGCCGAGGCGTTGGTCGAGGCGGGGCGGCCTGGCGAGGCGGCGGTCGAACTGCGGACCGCCGGTGTCTTCGACATCGAGCCCGATCTCCACTCGCGTCTCTTCGAGCTGCTCCTGCGAGCCGAGGAGTGGGACGAGGCGGCGATGCTCGAGGAGGACGCGGCGGCCTGGATGGCGGTGCTCGATCGTCGGATCGCGACCGGGGACGACTCGGCGGCATCGCTGCTCGCCGAGATCGAGCGGCGATTCGGGGCGGTTCTCGAGCCCTCCGATCGCGACGAACTCGACGGTGCCCGTGGCCGCATCGCGGTCGAGGCCGCCGCCGATCGAAGCTGACGACAGGATCAGGGACGGCGCGGGGATTCGGTACCATGCGACGTTCGCGCGGTACCGGGGCGACGTGGCGTCGTTCGCGGCAGCCGCCTCGGAATCCCGACGTCCCCGCCTCGGAGTCAACCAGCATGGCCTCGTCCAAAGCCACCACCCGCATCGAACGCGACACGATGGGGGAGATGCCCGTTCCCGCCGATGCGCTCTACGGCGCGACCACGCAACGAGCGGTGCTGAACTTCCCGGTCTCCGGTCGCCCGGTTCCCGGCGAGGTGATCTCGGCGTTCGCGGAACTCAAGCGGGCGTGCGCCGAGGTGAATGGCGAGCTCGGCGTGGTGAAGCGACCGGTGGCGAAGGCCGTCGTCGCGGCCTGCGACACACTGCTCGGCGGACTCGCGGGCACCGACGCCCGTCCCGTCGAGTGGTGGTCCGGCCAGTTCCCGATCGACGTCTTCCAGACCGGTTCGGGCACCAGCACGAACATGAACGTCAACGAGGTGCTCGCGAACCTCGCGTGTCTTGAGGCGGGGAATCCGCTCGGCAGCCAGAGCCCGGTCCATCCGAACGACCACGTCAATCAGGGCCAGAGCAGCAACGACACCTTCCCGACCGCGATGCAGATCGCGGGCGCGGTGGCGATCGTGAACGACCTCGTTCCCGCCCTGAAGCGTCTGCACAAGGGACTCGCGAAGAAGGCCGCCCGCTGGGACTCGATCGTCAAGACCGGTCGCACGCACCTTCAGGACGCGACCCCGCTTCGAGTCGGGCAGGAGTTCTCGGGATTCGCGGCCCAGGTCGAGGAGTCGATCGTGCGGGCGCAGCGGGCGGTGAAGCGGCTCGCCGGAAACCTGCCGATCGGCGGCACCGCGGTCGGCACCGGCATCAACACGCATCCCGAGTTCGGCGCTCGCGTCGCGAAGCGGCTCTCGAAGCGGCTGAAGATCGACTTCGCCGAGGCCCGCAACCACTTCGAGGCGCAGGCGACCCGCGATTGCGTGGTCGAGGCATCGGGTGAACTCAAGACCATCGCGACCAGCCTGTCGAAGATCGCCAACGACATCCGCTGGCTCGGCTCGGGTCCGCGCTGCGGTCTCGGTGAACTCGTGCTGCCCGCGACCCAGCCCGGCAGCTCGATCATGCCGGGCAAGGTGAACCCCGTCATCTGCGAGAGCGTGGTGCAGGTCGCGTGTCAGGTCGTCGGACACGATGCGGCGATCACGCTCGGGGGTTTCGGTGGCACCGGCTCGCTCCTGCAGTTGAACGTCGCGATGCCGATGATGGCCTGGTCGCTCCTCGATTCGATCCGCCTGCTGGCCGGCGCGTCGAACATCCTGCAGGACAAGTGCATCGACGGACTCGAACTCGACCGTGCGGTCGCCGAGGGCTACGTCGAACGGAGCCTGATGATGGGCACCTCGCTGGCGCCGGTCATCGGCTACGAGAATGCCGCGAAGCTCGCGAAGGAGGCGCACGCTCGTGGCCTCACCATCCGCGAACTCGCCACCGAGAAGGGGCTCGTCGATGCCGCGACGCTCGATGCGGTGCTCGATCCGCGTTCGATGACCGAGCCGCACGCGGGCACGTCATCGGGGAAGAAGTCATCGAAGAAGAAGGCCGCGAAGAAGGCCCCCAAGAAGACGTCTTCCAAGGGAGCCGCACGATGACCGAGGTCGACACCACGCACGATCCCGAACTCGTCGACGTCGACATGCACCTCGTGCCGCCGACCGCGCCGGTCGAGGCGACGGTGGTGCGGAACGAACTCTGCATGCGGGGCAAGTCCGCGAGCTTCGTCCGGCACGTCTGCATCGACGTCTCGGGCACGCCGCTCGAGGGTGCCTTCAAGGCGGGGCAGAGCTTCGGCATCATTCCACCGGGCGAGGATCACCACGGCAAGCCGCACAAGGTGCGTCTCTACTCGATCGCGTCACCGACCCGCGGCGAGGACGGCGAGGGACGCATCCTGTCCACGACCTGCAAGCGACTGATCGACGAGTACCAGCCCCAATCCGAGGACGATCCCCGTCGCGGACTCTTCGTCGGCGTCTGCTCGAACTACGTCTGCGATCTCAAGCCCGGCGACACCGTGCTCGTGACCGGGCCGGCGGGCAAGCGTTTCGTGCTGCCGAAGCAGCCGGATCGGCACGACTACCTCATGCTCGCGACCGGAACCGGGATCGCACCGTTCCGCGGCATGGTGCTCGATCTGCTCGAAGGTGATCGAGGTCCCGTGCAGGGCGAGGTCCACCTCGTGATGGGAGCGCCGTACACCTCCGATCTGCTCTATGACGACGTCTTCCGCGAACTCGCCGAGAAGCACGCGAACTTCCACTATCACACCGTCATCAGCCGCGAGGCGATGCCGGACGGTCGTTCGCAGGGGTACATCCATCACTATCTCGACCGGCAGGTCTTCCTCCACGAGGACCTGCTCCGTCGCGATCGCACCCTCGTCTACATCTGCGGACTCGCGGGCATGCAGACCGGCGTCTTCCAGACGATGGCGAGACTCGGCGTCGGCGGTCCGTACCTCAAGGTCAAGGATGAACTCGCGGGCGTCGATCCCGCCGACTGGACGAACGAGCAGATCAAGCGGCACGTGCGGCCGACGCATCGCTGCATGCTCGAGGTCTACTGATTCGCTCGAGCGGCATCAGGAAGCGAAACGACCACGACCCGGCGTCTCCGACGTCGGGTCGTGGTCGTTTCACGGGGAGATCATCCGGGCCCAGGGCCCGGAACGAGGCGATCAGTCGTAGGCGGCGGTGACGGTGGGCAGCGCCACCGACTGCATCTCGAAGTTCGTCGTCATCCGGAAGTTCGACTGGGTGCGGTGCCGCTCGGCGAAGAAGAAGCTGAGCTTGTGGATCTCGCCGTCGGCGAGTCCGAGCCGGTTCAGCTCGATGGTCTGTTCGATGGCGCCGTGCACGCCACCGAGGTCGATGACCATGTTGCCGTCGATGAAGACCCACACGTCGTCGTCACCGCGGAAGGTGAACCGCTGGTCCTCGTCCTCGCGATGGATGAACTCGGTGTGCAGCTCGAAGGTGAAGTGGAAGTTGTGGTCGGGCCCGTCTCCGCCCGAGTTGCCGTAGAGCTGATGGTCGATCGGGAAGAAGCCGCCTCGCTCGTCGTAGAGCTCGTCGACGTCCGAGTCGAAGACGTACGAGCCGTCGGCCTGTCGGACGAGCGTCACGTCCAGGAGTCGCGACGAGTTCTGCTGCGGGTGGTCGCGGAACCAGTATCGGAACGACTCATCGCTCTGGATGCCGCCGGGGTCGCTGCCGCGGTTGGTTCCCGCCATGTCGCCACGCGACGAGTCGAAGAGCCGCCAGCAGATGTTCCTGCCCTGGCTGTCCCTCCACTGACTGCCGACCTTGAAGCCTTGTCCGGTGAAGACCGGCTTGCCGTCGGCGTCCAGCTGGGCGGCGACGTTGCCGACGTAATGGCCGAAGCCGCGATCGGGGCGCCGCTCGAAGTCCGGATGGCCGCCTTCAGCGGTCCGTTCCTTGAAGTCCCGGACCACGCCGGTCAGGACGATGGCCTCGGGGGCCTCGGCTTCCGCGTTCGAGCTGGACGCCGGGGCGAAGCCCATGGTGCCGGCGGTGAGGACCGCGGCGGTGAGTCCGGCGATGCCGGAGATGGTCGTGATGTTCGCCTTCATGATTCTCTCCTCCCGAGAGGTCGCCCGACCACGGGCCGAGCCTCCACACACGACGGTACGATTCGGCCACCGGCAAGCAAGCGACTCGCGAATGGAAGTTCGGGGCCTGAAGGTCGATCGTGCGACCAATCGAGGTCGTGCGGTCTGTGCGGGTCGTGCCGGGTGGAGTCCCGGACGCCGTCCGGTCGATGAGCCGAGGACGAACCCAGAACGCCGCACGGCGGTCGCAGGAGAATCGATCCGTGGATTGCTTTCGCATCGAGGGTGGCCGGCGACTGTCCGGCCGGATGACGGTCGAGGGGTCGAAGAACGCGGCCCTGCCGCTCATGGCCGCGACCCTGCTCGCCGACGGCCCGATCGACCTGCTCGACGTCCCGGAACTGAGCGACATCCGCAACATGATGCGACT
Source organism: uncultured Isosphaeraceae bacterium (assembly GCA_964481025.1). GTDB lineage: Bacteria > Planctomycetota > Phycisphaerae > Phycisphaerales > SM1A02. The sequence goes on along the minus strand of CAYZSH010000004.1, from coordinate 19,854 downwards.
GCTCGCCGAGCTCGGCGTCGAGATCGACGAGTCGGTCCCCGGCCGCCTTCGCTTCCAGACCGTCGATCCGACCGCGATCCACGCTCGCTACGACATCGTGCGGACCATGCGGGCGAGCATCTGCGTGCTCGGTCCGCTGCTTGCGCGTCGACGGCAGGCGATCGTCTCGATGCCGGGCGGCTGCGCCTTCGGGGCCCGGCCGGTGGACCTTCACCTTCGCGGTCTGGAAGCCCTCGGCGCGACCATCAGTCTCGATGGTGGCGACATCCACTGCCGGGCCGACCGTCTCAAGGGCACCACGATCTTCCTCGGCGGCCCGTTCGGCTCGACGGTGCTCGGCACCGCCAACGTCATGAGCGCGGCGACGGTCGCGGAAGGCACCACCGTGATCGAGTCCGCGGCCTGCGAGCCCGAGATCGCGGACCTCGCTCGGTTGCTGAACTCGATGGGCGCCCGCATCGAGGGTGCCGGCACGCCCCGGATCACGATCCGGGGCGTCGATGAGCTTGGCCCCGCGACCCATCGGGTCATGCCCGACCGGATCGTCGCGGGCACCTATGCGGCGGCCGCCGCGGTCACCAACGGCGACATCGAGATCGCGTCCTTTCCGTACGACAGCCTGCTCGCAGCGATCGATCGCTTCCAGGAGATCGGGGTCAACGTCGAACGCGTCGATCCCGCCGAGGATCCGGGGCGGTGCACGGTTCGGGTCACCAGCGAGCGTTCGCTCCGTCCGACGATCATCACCACCCAGCCGCATCCGGGCTTCCCGACCGACCTGCAGGCCCAGTTCATGACGCTGCTGTGCCTCGCGCAGGGCAACAGCATCATCACCGAGAAGATCTACCCCGAGCGGTTCATGCACGTCGCGGAACTCTCGCGCATGGGTGCGAACATCATCCGGCAGGGACCGACGGCCATGGTGGTCGGCGGACGCGAACTCGTCGGCGCACCGGTCATGGCGAGCGATCTTCGAGCGTCGGCGTGTCTGGTCATGGCCGGGCTCGCGGCGCGGGGCGAGACGATCGTCAACCGCGTCTACCACCTCGATCGAGGCTACGTCCGCATGGAGGAGACGCTCAACATGCTCGGAGCATCGATCGAGCGCATCGACGATCGCGAACTGGTGGAGTCCGGCGTCGCGGCGGAGGCCTGAGTTCCGGATCACGGGATCACGGGGTCACGGGGTCAACTGCTGCCGGCGCGTCGCCGGATCGCCTCGTGGAACGCGATCGCCGCCGCGACGTGCGCGTTGAGCGAGCGTTCATCATCGCCCCCGGGCCGCTCGGCCGCGGGCAGATCGTCGGGACCGACGATGCGCCGAACGTCACGACAGGCCCCGAGCAGTTCGGGCGGCACGCCGTGGCCTTCGTTGCCGATCACGAGCATCGCGCGATCCGGAAGCGGGGCGGTGTGGATGGCGGGCGCCTCCGCGACGTTCTCGATCGCGATCGATGCGACCTCGGCCTGCGACGCGAACTGATCGATCGCATCGGCGAGATCGTCGACCACCGCCCAGGGAACCCGGAACACCTGGCCCATCGAGATCCGCAGGCATCGCCGCAACAGCGGATCGCAGCATCGGGCGTCAAGCACCAGACCGTCGAGTCCGAGCGCCGCGGCGGTCCGGAAGATGCCGCCGATGTTGTCCATCGACGTGATGCCCGCGAGACCACCGAGCAGGACCGGACCGGAATCGGGAAGGCCCGCGACGAGATCCTCGAGGCGAGGTGGCCGACGCGGACGGCGTCCGACCGCGAGGGCACCCGCGTGGAAGCGGTAGCCGCTCGCCTCCGTCAGGATCGCCTCGGTCGTCGCGTGCGTCGGAACGTCCGCGAGCACGGATCGCTCGAGCAGCGCGGGCGCCACCGATGGATCGACGACGATCGCCTCGACCGCGAATCGACCGGCCTCCACCGCATCGAGGAACCGCGAGACCACCCGCGGGGATTCGACGACGAAGCGACCGTGATCGCCACGCAGGTCACGGTCTCGCACCGCTCGGAACGGGTCGAGCCGTGGATCCTCGGCATCGGTGATCTCGAACGAGTTCACCTCGACTCGTCCGCCCGGATCTCCGCCTGCAGCCGAACGCCGAGTGCATCGATGAGTCGCTCGAGATCCGAGACGCGGGCGTCCAGCGTGGCCGCGACGTCCTCGTCGAAGGCGGGCGTGCCCGACGGGAGCGCCTCCGCGAGTCTGGCGACCGTGTCGAGTCGACGCGCCGCGTCGCGGACGTCCGAGATCGCGGAAAGCGTGTCGTTGACCGACTCGAGCAGTCGGCGTCGCGAGGCACTCCGGCGATCGGGCGAAATCGTGATCGCCTTCAACGCCAGCGGCAAGAGGTCGTTCAACGCCATGCGCAGCTGCCCGCCGGCGAGCACCATGCGGGCCATCGTCCGCTGCAGCCCGTCGCCGGCCTCCGGGCCCAGCATTCGAAGTCTCGTGGCGGCCGCCTGCGCATCGATCATCGCCGATTCGAGGTCGTCCTCGGCGGCCCGAAGGATCGGCGTGAGTTCACTCAATCGTCGCGACATCGCCGCGACATCCTGTTCCACCGTCCCGGTGTTGGTCATGATGCGGTCGAAGGTCGGCTTCCAGGCGAGGATGTCGGTTCGAAGGTCGCCGACCAGCACGTTCAGGTCGAACTTCAACGTCTCGACGAGCGGCGGGAACTCGAACGACTTCTCGGCCAGCGCGGCGAGACGGGTGGCCAGGGTCCGAACCCGTTGCAGGCCTCGATCGGTGCCGTTGATCATCTCGGCCTGGGCGCCGCCGAACTCCTCCAGCAGGAATCTCGCGGTGTCCGTGGCCGCGCGAAGCCGCGCGGGCAGCATCGAGCCGAACCGATCACCCGCGGCGGCGATCGACTCGATCCGCTCACCGTTGCGACGGCCGATCAGCACGCCGATCGAACCGCCCGAGGGCGGGGAGGTGTCGATCGCGATGACCCGGGGGGAGGCCTCGTCGAAGAGCTGACTCCGGGACCCGGGATCCGGAATGTCGAGCACGCCGTTGGTGCCTGCGATGCCGACGCTGCGTCGAACGACGGCGTTGCGTCCGAGTTCGATCCCGCTTGGAAGTTCGAAGTCGATGCCGACGAGCGGACGCCCGCGGACGTCGAACTCGCCGGGCAGCACATCGACCGAGAGAATGCGTCCTTGCGGGTATCCGCCGATCAGCACCTTCCCGCCCGGCTCCAGTCCACGGGCGCCTTCCTCGACCGGAATGGTCGCGGTCCAGCGGGTCATCTCGGGTTCCTGCCATTGCGGGATCCGAGATGCGAGCAACCCGAGCCCGATCACCGTCGCGAGCGTCGCGAACCCGAGCAGCCGGAGGGCGCCGGGGCTGGGATCGAATCGCGTCATCCGTTCAGGCTCCGCAGAAGGGCCGCGAGACTCATTCGCCCTCGGTGTCGGTCTCGGTCCCGCCGACGATCACCGAGAAGAGACGCGACTGCGCCGTCTCGAGACGTCGAAGGCTCTCGGTCAGCAGTCGCTGGACGAGTTCCTGCATCTTGGGATCATTCTCCAGCGCCCCAGGAAGCCGGTCCTGCATGGACTGGAGACTCTCGGCCGCCGAGCGAACCTCGCCTGCCGCGATCGTGAAATCCCGGGCCGCCGCGAAGAGGTTCTCGTTGGCAAGCTCCCCGGGCTGCGGCTGGTAGAGGATGCGCCACGGACTTCGTCGGATCTCGATGGTCGCGAGCTTCATCTCGCCGGCGGCCACCAATGCGTCCTGAAGGAACGCCTGCACCTGCGGAATCGCGTTGGCGACCTGCAGGTCGATGCGACGCATCGTGGTGGAGAGCTGCGAGATCGCTTCGGCGCCGGCGTCGAGCGCGTCATCGACCCGGGCGAGCGTCTCGTCGCGGAGTCGATGCGTGATCGCGACGCCGTCCTCGGTCATGACTTCGACGTTGGCGATCGCCGCGTCGATGCGGCCCACGTTGCGACGCACGAGTTCGCCGATCATGCGGAGATCGTCCCGCGCGTCGCTGACCGTGCCCGCCGCCTGGTCCATGGCGCCGTCGAGTCGATCCGCGGCCGAGGCGACGGAGTCGAACGTCTGGTCGAGATCCTTGCGCCACTGGCCGTAGTCGGTGCGGACGTCGCCGACGAGCCCCCGGGCGTCCGCGAGCGTCGGACGGATCTCGTCGTCGAAGGCGAGCACCACGTCGCGGTCGAGGAACCGGGTGAACGACGCGACGTTCTCCAGCAGCTGCTGCGTGGTGACCGCGTTCTGCGGCCCGACGATCGTGGTGAGCAGACCGTCGCCGGGCGTCGCGGGAATCTCGCCCGAGCCGTCGAACGGGAGCTTCTTCGAAGACTCTCCGTTGCTGCTGCCGGGCGATCGGGTGATGAGATCCGGTCCGCCGACCGTGGTGATGTTGATCCAGCTGGAGCCGCCGAGGATCGGAACCGTGCGGATCGCCTCCGCGTTGGACCAGAGCGTGATGGACCGGTCGACCTCGATGTCGACCAGCGCCTCGGGCGGTCGCTTGTCACCGGCCTCGATCCCGGTGAGTCGGATGTCGGTGACGCGGCCGCGCACCAGTCCGCCGACCCGCACCTCGGAGCCGGGGCTCAGTCCACCGACCCCGTCGAGCAGCGTGAAGCGCACGACGTAGCGGTGATGCTCGCCCCAGAGGTACTTGATCGAATCGGCGTTCAGCACCACGATCGTGGCGAAGCCGAGGGCCAGGGCGACCAGCGTGAAGAGGCCGGCCCGGACGTTGTTTCGTCGGTTCTCGTTCGACGCCATGTCCGGCAGTATCACCGCCCGGGGGCGAAACCGCCAACCCGGGACCCCGGGGACGCGGCTGGTCGAATGAATGTCAGCCGGCGACCATCGCCTCGTTGGTCGGGTATCGATCGATCGCCCGAAGCAGCTGATCGACCTGAGTGGCAGGCGGCATCGACATCAGGCGGCGGCGGAGGGCGGTGACGGTCTTGAGCTCCCGATCGCCCATGAGCAGGTGCTCCTTGCGGGTGCCGCTGGCGGCGAGGTTGATCGCCGGGTACAGCCGCTTCTCCGCGATCGAGCGGTCGAGGATGAGCTCCATGTTGCCGGTGCCCTTGAACTCCTCGAAGATCACCTGGTCCGCCCGGCTGCCGGTATCGACGAGGCAGCTGGCGATGATCGTGAGGGAGCCACCCTCCTCGGCCCGTCTGGCCGAGCCGAAGAGCTGCTTCGGGATCTCCAGCGCCCGCGAGTCGAGACCGCCGGACATCGTCCGGCCGCTCTGTCGGAACGACCGCGAGTTGTTGAACGCCCGGCCGAGGCGGGTCAGCGAGTCGAGCAGCACGACCACGTCGCGGCCGGCTTCGAGCTTCCGCTTCGCCCGTTCGATCGCGAGCATGCCCAGCCGGCAGTGCGTGTCGACGTCCATGTCGTTGCTGGACGCGAGGACCTCCGCGGGAACGTTGCGGCGGAAGTCCGTGACTTCCTCGGGCCGCTCGTCGATGAGCAACGCCACCACGTCCACGTCGGGATGATTGTGCTTGATGCCTGCGGCGATCTGCTGGAGAAGGATCGTCTTGCCCGCCTTGGGCGGTGCGACCACGAGTCCGCGGGTGCCGTAGCCGATCGGACAGAACAGGTCGATCAGCCGACAGGCTGGCGGACAGCCGCGATGTTCGAGGGACATCCGCGGCGCGGGATCGACCGGCGTGAGTTCGTCGAACCTCTTGCGAGCCGCGTACGCCTCGGGCTCCAGACCTTCGATCGCGACGACCTTCTCGACGGTGGGGCGGGGCGGGCGACCGCCACCCGAGCGTCGTCGTCGTCGCGGCTTGCGTTCGACGACTTCGACCTCCAGCGTCTGCGCCGGTCGGAGATCGAGCGACTCCACGAGTTCCGCAGGGACGAACGGATCGTCGTCGGCCTCGATCAGTCCGTCCGCCATCTGGCGAAGACGCGGATCGGAGCCCTTGGGAAAGTCCAGAATGCCGGTGATGGTCGTCATGTGCGGCCCGTATCGAGTTTCGCGGTGACGCGGCACTCGAACGACTGTGGGCGAGGGTGGTCCCGATGATCGGGACCGAGCTCTGAAGATCTGAGGATGTCCTGCAGGGTCGAACGGGAGCGTCGGGGGAGCCGACGGGGCGTCCGGCACGGGATCACGACTGGATTTCGAGCCGATCGAAAGGGGATCGGAACTCGATTCGAGATGGATCGCGGCTCGGCGCTTTCGGGTCCGACCGGGCGGGGACGGGGGCCTCGTCAGGTCGGGCGGGGTCGGAGGCGAACGTCGCCTGGACGCGTCGTCCGACCACTGGGCAAAAGTAGAGCAGGATCATCCTTGGGCGTCAACCGGCCGCGAAGGCGACCGCGACGCGTGCGGCGAGCGCCGCGTTGGAGATGAGCAACGCGATGTTCGCGCCGAGCGGATCGACGTCCTCCTGACCGATCATCGACGCCAGCAGGAAGGGCGTCACGTCGCCGCCGTCGATGCCGAGCGAACTCGCCTCCGCGAGTCCGGCGTCGACCAGCGCATCGATCCGTCGAGGATCGGCGGCGGCGTCGGCCGGGCACGGATTCGCGAGCAGCACGCCGCTGGACTGTCCGAAGTCGTCCCAATGTCGCCGGCACGCGGCCGCGATCGCGGCGGGATCGTCGAGCCGGTGCGGCGGGGCGAGGTCCGCATCGACACCTGCGGTGAAGATCGGCATGCCGTCGGTGCCGACGCCGATCACCGGCACGCCGAGGGTGTCGAGGGCCTCGAGCGTCGCGGCGACGTCGAGGATGACCTTCGCACCCGAGGCGACGACCGCAACCGGCTCGTTTGCGAGCGCCCGAAGGTCGGCACTGATGTCGGGTCGCTGCTGCCAGCCGCGATGCACGCCGCCGATGCCGCCCGTCGCGAAGACTCGGATCGGTTGCGGCGACGCGAGACGACATGCCCGCATCGTGGCGGCGACCGTGGTGCCCGCGGAACTTCCCGTCGCGGCGAGCGGACCGAGGTCGCGACTGCTGGCCTTCTTCGCCGACTCGTCGAGTGCGAGTGCGGAGAGTTCGTCGTCGCCGAGACCGATCACCAGTTCGCCGTGCATCACGCCGACGCTCGCGGGGACGGCGCCGACCGCCCGCACCGCGGCCGCGACGGCGCGAACCGCTTCGAGGTTGCACGGCGCCGACTCGTTCCACGCATGACCGTGGAGAAGCTCGGCGGCGTGGTGGCCGGGGGCGAGGCTCCGCGGTCGCGGCGAGCCGTCTCGCGGAAGTCCGTGCGTGAGGACCGCGGTCTCGAGCGCGACGACCGGACGACCGGCCCCCAGCGCTTCGGCGACCTCCGGTGAGGTTCGAACCGCGGGACGACCGGTCATCGGCGGCGGGTCCGCACCTTGCCCTGCATGCGGCGGGCAGGCATTCCCTTGGGCACGAGACCGCCGGGGAAGGCGGCGGCGTCATCGGCCTTGATGCTCGGCGCTTCGGTCCGCTTCTGCTTGGCCTCGCGGTCCTTGGCCCGCTGGTCGTTGAGTTCGCGCTCGGCGCGGACGTCGGACGGCACCGGATTCGGCTCGAAGTCGTCGTAGGTCTGCTGCGGGATCTCGATGTTCGCGAGCATCTCGACGTTGGTCAGGAGGGCACCCTGTTCTGGGGTGACCAGCGTCCACGCGACACCTTCGCGGCCCGCTCGCGCGGTGCGGCCGATGCGGTGGATGTAGACCTCGGGATCCTCGGGAATGTCGTAGTTGATGACGTGGCTGATGCCGTCGACGTCGAGCCCTCGGGCCGCGAGGTCGCTGGCGACGAGCACGCCGAGCTTGCCGCCGCGCAGTCGGTCCATGACCTGGTTGCGCTTGGCCTGGTACATGTCGCCGTGGATCGCGTGCGCGTCGATGCCCTTGCGCTCGAGGAACTTCGTGACGTCATCCACGGTCCGCTTGGTGCGGCAGAAGACGACGGTGAGCGCCGGCTCCTCGTGCATGAGAAGATGGTGCAGCATCTTCTTCTTGTCCCACGGCTCGACCTTGAGCCAGCTCTGGGCGACCCGCGAGACCGTGAGGCTCTTCTCGCTGGTGACGATCTTCTCCGGATCCTTCATGTAGGACCGTGCGAGCTTCTCGATCTCGGGCGAGATCGTGGCGCTCACGAAGATCGTCTGCGGTCGCTGCTTCATGGCGCCGAGGATCTTGCGGATGTCGTCGCGGAAGCCGATGTCGAGCATGCGGTCGACTTCGTCGAGCACCGCCATGCGGACGTCCGAGTAGGGGAGCATCCGTCGCTCGTGCAGGTCCATGACGCGGCCGGGCGTGCCGACCACGATCTCGGGACCCTTCTCGAGCTTCGGGGCCTGCGCGGTGATCCGCTGGCCGCCGTAGACGGGCACGATGTTGAGTGGTGTGTCGCGACCGAGATCCTTGATCTCGCGGGCGACCTGGATCGCCAGTTCGCGGGTCGGGACCAGCACGAGGGCCGCGAACCGATCGCCGGGCTTGATGGTCGCGAGCATCGGAAGTCCGAATGCCGCGGTCTTGCCGGTGCCGGTCTTCGCCTGTCCGAGAACGTGCTTTCCGGCGATCGCGGGCGGAATCAAGGCCGCCTGGATGCGCGTCGGGTGCACGAATCCGCTTTTCTGGATGCCGTCCAACACGTCGGCGGGAAGGCCGAGGTCGGCGAAGGTCTTCGAGGTGTCGAACGTGTCCTCCGCGACGGGAGTTGTCGCGGCGGGCGTCGGTTCGGTCGGTTCGGTGGTGTCGAGGGCGTCGGCTTCGGCGCCGGACGCGGAGGAGTCCGTCATGGTGCTCACGAGGTTGGGCTCTGGCGGGGACCGTTCGACGGTCCGCGGATGATCTGAGCGAGGTGTTTTCGTCGATAGTATGCGAGGACGGGGTCGAGGCACACGCGTGACCGCCCCCAATCAGGGAAACCCACCCGGCATGACGGCCAACAGCACCATCCGACTCGATCTCGATGCCCTGGCGGGCAATCTCGAGGCGGTCGCCGCGCTGGAGTCGTCCGACGGCACGCCGCTCGGGATGGATCGGCTCTGCGCCGTGGTCAAGGCGGATGGCTACGGCCTCGGAGCCGCCCGGATCGCCGCGGCGATGCAGAGGCTCGGGGTCCGACGGTTCGCCGCGTACGGGCTGGACGAGGCCGTGCAGGTCGCCGAGGCGGCACCCTCTGCGACGGTGCTCGTCCTTCAGCCGGTCCGGTCGCTCGGCTCGGGCGGGGGCCTCCCGGGGCTGCTCTCCCGCGGTCGGCTGCACCTCACGGCTCATCAGGTCGGGCAGGTCGAGGACCTTGGACGCGAGGCCGCGCGGCTGGGAGTCGTGCTGCCGCTGCATCTGGAGGTGGACACCGGCATGGGTCGGGGCGGAAGCGACCCGTCCGAAGCGATGGACGTGCTGGCGGCGATCGCCGCGGATCCGCGTCTTCGGCTGGCCGGGGTCATGTCGCATCTGCCCGACGCGGTCGGCGATCCGATCACCGCGATCGAGCGGGGCCGACGCTTCGAGCGATTCCTCGAGGACGCCGGCGACCTCGTTCCCGTCGATGCGGTCCGACACGTCGCCGCGACCGCCAGTCTCGCCGCCGCGTCGCTTCGTTTCGATCAGGTGCGGGTCGGCATCGCGTGGATCGGCTACGGCTCGGGGGCGCTCGCCGGTCGACCGGATCCGTTCCCGCTGCGTCCGATCGTCTCCTGGTGGTCCCGTCTCGTGCAGGTTCGTCGGCTCGCCGCGGGCCACACCGTCGGCTACGGCTGCACGGTGACCACGACTCGCGAGACCGTCGCCGGGCTGGTGCCGGTCGGGTACGCCGACGGTCTTCCGCCGTCCCGGGGTGACGAGGCGCACCAGGTGATCGTGCACGGTCGGATGGGGCCGGTCGCGGTGCCGGTGCTCGGCCGGATGAACATGGACCAGTGCGTGGTCGATCTGACCGACGTCGGCCCCTTCGACGAGGACGCCGCGGTGGAGATCATCTCCAGCGATCCCGCGTCGCCGGTGTCGCTCGACCGCGTGGCGCGGCGGGCGGCGGTCCTGCCGTATCAGGTGCTCTGCGGACTCTCGCCGCGGATCCCGCGTCTGCTCGTCGCAGGCAGCGGCCAGATCGCCGAGACACCTGCCTCCGCGGTCCCCACGCGGACCTCGTCCACGCGTCGCCGCCTCGGTCACGGCTGACCCTTCGCGCGTCGGGGGCGGCTACGATGGCGGAATGCCGTCACCGACCTCAGGTACCACGTCATCGCCGGATGCTCGAACGCCCGGCGAGATGCGTCTCGGTGCCGTCTCGTACCTGAACACCCTGCCGCTGGTCTCCGGCCTCGAGCGGGTACCCGGCGTCCGACTCGTCCCCGACGTGCCCGCCCGGCTCGCGGATCGACTGGTCGCGGGCGAGACCGATCTCTCGCTCTGTTCGGTCATCGACTACCAGCGGACCGCCGTCCCGCTCGAGCTCGTTCCGGTCGGTCAGATCGGATGCGAGGGCGCGACCCGGACTGTCACGCTCGTCTCGCGGATCCCGATGGAACGGCTCGAGGAGGTCGCGTGCGACGTCGAGAGCCACACCTCGGTGGCGCTGCTGCGGGTGATCCTTGCCGAGCGGTACGAGGTACGTCCGCAGTTCGTCCCGTTCACCGAAGGAGACGCGACGCCCGATGCGGTGCTGCTCATCGGTGACAAGGTCGCCCGGCTCGCGCCTGATCCGTCGTCGCACCCGCATCGACTCGATCTCGGCATCGAATGGCTCGAACTCACCGGACTTCCGTTCGTCTTCGCGACGTGGTTCCGCCGCGCCGAGCCGCTCGACGCCGACGGGCTCGAGCGCACCGAACGACTCGCCACGCTGGTCGATCACGCTCGGCGTCGGAACCGGACGCTCGTGCCGACGATCGCGCGTCGCGAGGCTGCGCGGCACGGCTGGAACGTCCCCGACGCGGTCGAGTATCTCGGACGACTGCTTCGATACGAATTCACCGATCGATCGCTGGAGGCGATCCGCGCGTTCCACGAGCTCGCGCATCGCCACGGCGCCATCGACGAGGTGCGACCGCTTGCGATCGCATCGCTCGGTGGCCGGGTTCCGCAGACCGCATGACGGGCGGCACCTCGGCGGACGCGATCCGGCTGCTTCGACGTCAGTTCGATTTCACGTCGCCCGAACTCACGCTCGCGCGGTACGGGCGACTCGAGCGGCTGCTGGCGGATCTCGATCCGTCGCAGTCGTACCCCGCGGACTGGTTGATCTTCCGGCTCACGGGCGTGGCGCCCGAGGCATCGAGCGATGCGATGGTCTTTGCGGCCGTCGAGCTGCTGGCGCCGCTCGTCGATCTCATCGAGACGCTGCACAGACGTCTCGGCCCCTTCGCGTTCGATCCCGAGACCGACGTCGATGCCGGGTCGATGGCCGCGGAGCTCGGCGTGAGTCGGCGGACGTTCCAGCGTTGGCGACACGACGGACTGCCGATGCTGCGGTTCCGGCACGAGGATGGGCGATCGCGGGTCGGGTGCCGGAGACTGCATGTCGAGTCGTTCCTTCGCCGACACCCCGATCGCGTCGAGGACGCGGCGCACTACCGGCGGATCGGAGATGACGAGCGGGCGGGAATCCTGAAGGCGTTCGCGTCGGCGCGGGCGACAGGCATCTCGATCACGGCGGCCATCGATCGCGTGGCCGCGGCATCCGGTCGCAGCCCCAACGCGGTGCGGGCGCTCGTCCGCACGACGGGTGGCGACGACACGCCACGGCAGTCGACTCGGCACGGGAGCGCGGACCAGCGCCGGCGATTCGCACATCGTGCGGTCGAACGGACGATTCCGATCCCGGAGATCGCCACGCGACTCGGTCGCAGCGATGATGCCGTTCGAAGGCTCGATCTGGAGATGCGACGCCGGCGGGTGCGGGACTGGCCGGCACCGACGGTTCGCGTTCCGAATCTCGAGCGACCCGAGGCCGCGGAAGTCTTCGCCGCCGCCGGGGCGATCGACGGATTGGCCCGGGAACTGACGGGGGCGACGTGGGGAGCGTGGCTGGATCGGATCCGCCTGCTCCCCGTCGGGGAGGACGATGAGCGGGCACGGGGTCGCATCGCGGCGATGCACTTCGCCCACGCTCGGGCGCATCAGGCGGTGACCGCGATCGCGACCCAGTCGCGGCCCGGTTTTCGAGGGCTCGACCCGATCGAGTCGGACCTGCGGTGGTGGGGGCTGTTGCTCGAACGAAGCACGCTGCGCGGCGTGGCGGAAGGACTGCGACGACTCGAGCAGACGATCGGACGCCGGATCGAGGATCTTCCGAAGCCGCGACGTCGGCCGGCGATCGAGCTCGTGCTCGCCGCGGTGGCGGATGTGGTGAGCACGTTCGATCCGACCCGTCGGGCGGCGCAGCACACGCTCGACCGAGCGGTGGCGCTGGGCGTCGGTCGTCGACTGGCCCGTGAATCGGCTTGGGGAACAGTGGCGGGCGCGTTGGCGCGAGGCGGGCTCGAGGGGCCGGCGATGATCGACACGCTCGCGCTGGTGCCGGAGCCCGCACGGTCCTTGCTGGCCGTGGAAAGATGGTGGCGGGCGTCGTCGCCGGAGGATCGGGCCTTGATCGCATCAAGCGACGGCGGGCGGTCGATGGTCATCCGTTTCGGACTGACCGAATCGGGGCGTCCGCGCACGCTGCTCGAGACCGGTCGCTCGCGCGGCATCGCGCCGACGAGACTGATCGGATCACTGGAAGAGGCGATGCGGGCGATCCGGGCGTCGGCAATACGAGGGGCGAGGTCGTCGTCGTCGTGAGCCAGGGAGCAAGACTCCCGAATCGGAAGTGCAGCCCCTCCTGCTCTCCTGATCTCCTGCTCTCGCCGAAGGCGAGCCAAAGGCGAGCCGCAGGCGTACGAACGACCAACGCCGCGAGGCAGGCTCGCGGCGTTGGTGATTCGTTGGGTTGGTTCGCCCGAGGGGGGCGAGCGGACGTCAGCGCTTCGAGAACTGGAAGCGACGACGGGCACCGGGCTGGCCGTACTTCTTCCGCTCGACCTTGCGGGCGTCGCGGGTGAGGTAGCCGTGCTCGCGGAGGACCGAATCGAGGTTCGGGTCGTACTCGCGGAGGGCGCGACCGAGACCGAGGACGATCGCACCGGCCTGGCCCATGAAGCCGCCACCGTCGCAGTTGACGAAGACGTCGACCTTGCCCTCGGTGCCGGTGTTCTTCAGGACGCCGAGAATCGCGTCGCGATCACGCATCTCGTTGAAGTACTCGGCGAGCGGCTTCGACTTGACGCGGCCGCGGATCTGGAACTCGCCGCTGCCGGACTTGAGGCGGACGCGGGCGACGGCGGTCTTGCGACGGCCGGTGCCGCGGTACCAACCATGGGCATCGGGGCCACGGCTCTCGTGGACGGGCGCCACTTCAGCGGCGGTCGACGCGAGGTCGCCGAGCGAGGTCGATTCGGTTTCGGTGTTCTCGAGCATGAACGGTGTGATCCGAAGGGTCGGTCTGGGGGACGGAGGGGTCAGGCGATCTCAAGGACCTGCGGAGACTGCGCCTGATGCGGATGCTCCGCGCCGGCGTAGACCTTCAGGCGGGCGGCCATGCGTCGGCCGAGCGGTCCGCGGGGCAGCATGCGGGTCACGGCTTCGCGAACCACGCGGCACGGATCCTTCTCGAGGAGGGTGCGGTAGGTCTCGACCTTCTGGCCGCCCGGGTAGCCGCTGTAGCGGCGGAGCGACTTGGTATCGAGCTTGCTGCCGGTCATGACGATCTTCGACGCGTTGGTGATCACGACGAAATCGCCGCTGAGGACGTGCGGCGTCCAGGTCGGGCGATGCTTGCCCATGAGGACGGTCGCGATCTCGGTGGCGAAACGGCCGAGGATGCGGCCGTCGGCATCGAAGTGATGCCAGGTCGCTTCGAGTTCACCGGGCTTCGCGTGGTAGGTCTGGCGGGGCATGGACTGGGCCCGTTCCTGAGGGGGTGGTGATGAACGATCGGCGGTCCGTCCGATGAGCCTTGGGACGTCGGAGTCCGCGGGCGCACCGGTCTCTCAGGACCGGACGAGAATCGCCCAGAATAGCCGTCTCCCCGGCCCTGTCAAGATCCCGACCGGTCTCCGGTCGGTCGAGCCTGTGAAAAGCCCATGACGACGTCCGAAACCCTCGATCCGACCCCCGATTCCGCCCCGGATTCCGGCCCCGACGCCGGCGGAGGCCCGCCGGTCGCCCGCGGCCGCGGTCTCGATCTGGTCACGACCGGGCTGGCCTGGATCGCGATCCTCGTGGCCGCCTCGCTCTGGATGGCGAAGCCCGCCATTCTGGAGGATCTGGACCCCGACGCCGCGGAGGACGCCGTGCCTGCGGGGATGCTGGTCGGACCGCAGGACGAGCTGGCAGGCCGCCTGACCCTCGGGCTCGATCGACTGATGCCGGGCATGGGCGGTGCCGATCAGGCGGCGCCGCTCGCGACCGGGTCGACGGCCCAGCGGATCTCGCACGCGATTCTGACCGCGGCGATCTCCGGTCCCGAGGCCGCCGGGAACGAACTCGATGGTCTCGAGGTCGATCCGGTCTCCGATCTTCTCGTGCCCGACGTGAGACGAGCGATCGCCGCGATGGGCGATGGCCCACCGATCTCGGAGGCGACCCGTGCGGAGCTCGAGACCCGCCTCGGCTGGTTCGGAACACTCGCCGGCGAGCTCGGCGATCCGGACGCGGTCGCCGGCATGGCCGCGGACGCCGAGTCCTCGCTGTACTGGATGCTCGGGGTTGTCGGAATCTTCCTGCTCGCAGGCCTCGCGGGTGCCGTCGGGCTCGTGGTTCTGATCGTGATGCTCGCGACCGGCGGCGTGTCGTTCCGCATTCCGGTCGTCGATCGGCACGGCATCTACGCCGAGACCTTCGCGATCTGGCTGTTCGCGATGCTGGTGCTGCAGGTCGCCGCGGGACTGTTCGCCACCGAATCGACGGCGATGCTCGCAAGCGTGCTTGCGTTCTTCGCGAGCCTCACGGTGCTCGCGTGGCCCGTCATTCGTGGCCGCGCCTGGTCCGACGTGCGGACGGACCTTGGACTGATCCGTCCTCGGCTTTCCGATCTGCCGCGTGGTGTCGCGACCTGGTCGATGGCGATCCCGTTTCTGGCGATCGGTGTCATCGCGACGCTCATCCTGACCGTGATCTCCCAGTTCCTCTCCGGCGAGACACCGCAGCCTTCGCATCCCGCCACCGAGGCCGCGGTCGGGGCGGGGACGTGGCAGATCGTGCAACTCTTCCTGCTCGCGTCGATCGCGGCTCCGATCGTCGAGGAGACGTTCTTCCGCGGGGTGCTGCTCACGCACCTCCGCAGTGCCACGGGCCGGTGGAATCAGTGGCTCTCGTTCGGTCTGGCCGCCCTGGTCAGCAGCCTTCTCTTCGCGGCGATCCACCCGCAGGGGTTGATCTTCATTCCCCCGCTGGCCGGGCTCGCCATGGGGTTCTGCGTCGGTCGGGCATGGCAGGGCAGTCTGATTCCATCCATGGTCGCCCACGGGGTCAGCAATGCCCTGGTCATGAGCCTGAACGTGATCCTGTTCGCGTGAGTGGGCCCTGACACCCCATTCCCGCCTTATTCGATGCTCGGGTGCTTGGTTCCGGAGGCCGGCCGAGTAGACTTGTCGGACCGTTCTGTCCGGGACGATCCTGCGGAGACGCCGATGCCGACCCTGCGATCGAAGACGACGACCATGCGATACCGCGGAGCCCTCGCCTCCGGGTTGATGGCCGCGATGCTGGTGACCGGCGGTTCGCTGGTCGCCGACACCCCGAACGTGGTCGTCGAGCTTCCGGGTGGCGAGTCACTGATCCGTGACGGCTCCCGCACCGAGGCGCTGGTGTTCTTCCAGCGACTCGTCGATCGGTACCGGGCGTTGCATCGCTACACCGAGGAGGCCGAGGTCGAGCAGGTCACCGACGATCCCGCGACCGATGCGCCGCCGATCCGCACGCGGGCGAAGGTTCGCGCCGAAGTCGATGATCGCGAACTCACCGTCGAGTCCTCGTCGCTCCTCGACGCCGTGAGCGACACGCTCCGACCGTCGGAGGACGGCGCCACCGACGCCGAGCTCTGGATGCTTCCGCACCTGCGACTGAAGTTCGACGAGAAGCCGATGGAGTCCTTCCGCCCGGCCACCCGTACTCCGTTCCGAGCGTCCGAGATCGATCGGGTCCGCGTGGACGACCGCGAACTCGTCCGCGTCGAACTGCTCTCGGGCGACACCGGCGCTCCCGATGCCAAGTTCAGCCTGTACGTCGATCCCGATCGCATGCTGGTCGAGCGGGTCGAGGGCGACGAGTGGCTGCCCGGTGGGCTTCGGCATCGCACGACCGTGCGGATCGACGCTCAGGAAGTGCTCGAGTCGCGGCCGGCGGAGCCGGACGTGATCGACGAGGCGGCTGAGGTGGTGGAGCCGAACGACCCGCACACGCCTCCGTCCGCGCCGAGCGAAGGGCTGCCGACCGCGATGCTCTCCGGTTCGCTCGGTTGAGCATCGACGCCTGACGATTCGATTCAGCGTCCAGCGACTCGTTCGTCGCGCCCGCGCGATCAGGCGTGCGGAAGCCGGACACGCAACGTGGTGCCGCGGTTGGATGACTCGATTCTCGCCGTGCCACCGACACGCTTCACGCTCTTGAAGATCTGACGAAGGCCGAAGCCGCGGCCGTGTCCCTTGGTGCTCACGATTCGACGACCCACGTCCGGCTGCAGTTCTCCCGAGATTCCGGGGCCATCGTCGGCGAGGGTCAGTTCCACCATCGCCGGGTCGTCGAACGACCGGCCGATCGACATGGAGATCGACGGCACGACGCCGTCCGCGGCGTCGATCGCGTTCTGGACGAACTCGTCGATGATGAACTCCGCGATCGCCGGATCGATGTTCACCGCGAGTTCGGGCTCGATGACCATCGACTCCACGATCATGCCCCGAGTGGCGGACATCGTGCGCAGTCGCTCGCCCAGCAGCGTGGAGAGGTCGATCGATCGTCCCGCACCGATCGAGACGGTGGCGAGATGGCGGACCCGCAGCGATCGCCGCGAGGCGTCTTCGCACTGTTGCTCGATGCGTTCGAAGACCCGTCCGACGGCGGTGTCGTCGCTCGACTCGCGGGCGAGCGACGCGGCGCCTCCGATGGCCATCGCCAGGTTGTTGATGTCGTGCACCAGCGCCGAGGCCACGGACTGGGTCTGCTCGGCGCGTCGGCGGCGGGCGGCCCGCTCGCGGCGTTCCCGGATCCGCATGTCGACCAGGACGATCGAGATTCCCCTCAGGATTCCGCGGTCGTCGGTCAGCGGCCCGCAGACGGCGTGATGGGTGTCGTTCCGGGCGTCCCGTTCAACGGTGAGTTCGAACTCGCAGGGGCGGCCTTCGACGACACGCTCGATGGCCCGCTGAAGCTTGCGACCCCCGGCGGCGGGGAACCACCGCTCGATCGGATCTCCGAATCGGGCCCCGTCCGCTGCAAGTTCATGACCGACCGCGTTGGCGTGCACCACTCTGCCCGCCGGATCGGTGCGGAAGATCGCGACGCCGGTCGCGTTCACCAGTGTGCGAAGTTCGTCATGCCGTTCCGTCAGGGCGTGCTGGTCGCGGAAGCGGGCCTCCATCGTGGAGGCGAAGAGCAGTCCGATGAAGGCGGCGGGCAGCATCGCGACGATCTCGCCGCCGTGCAGGGCATCCGGCTGCGTCCCGACCTTGAGCACCGCAACGAGGGTGGTGATCATCACGATCATGATGCCGCCGGATGTCGCCATCCAACCCGAGGCGATCGACAGCCAGCCCAGGACGCCGATCGCCAGCACGCTTGAGATGGCGACGGTTCGGAACGGATCCGCACCGAGGAAGAGCGGCATCAATCCGATCGGGATGAGCAGTCCCATGGCGATCATCGGAATCACCGGTGTCTTGCAGTGGCAGCGGTACGCGGTCAGGTGTGTCCGCGTCGGCAGCATGCTGATCACCATCGGTGCCGACGCGAAGACGCCGCCGAGTCCGGCGGCGACGGCCTGGGGCATCGTGATGTCGAGGGGGTGCCCCAGCGCCGTCAGAATGCCCACCACCAGAGCGATCGACGGAATCGCCGCCGCCGGGATGCCCAGTCCGACGAATCGCATGGCCGATTCGAGTTCGACGCGACCGTCGACGAGCGGCCGACGGGAACGCCCGACCGCCATCATCATGGCGGTCAATCCGATCGCGTCGGCGAGCGGCTGCAGGAGGACGGCCCAGATGTGGTGGATCGGGGCGGTGGTCGTGGAGTCCGGTCCGGCAACGAACCACCCGAACGCCAGTCCGATCAGAGCGCCGAAGGCGGCGGGCGGAATCAGTCGGTACCCGCCCCAGAGCGTGAAACCGGCCGCGACGCCGAGGTGCAGCCAGGGGATGGCGGCGCCATCGAAGAAGCGATGGGCGAAGGTCTCGGCGAAGGCGAGGCCGGCGACCACGGTCAGGACCAGTCCCCATCCCACCCAGCCACGGAGCAGCCACAGGTCTCTTCTGTCGGTCATTCGATCGCCTCGAACCGACGCCGGGAAAAGCGTCATCCACCATACGTCTCAAGGCGACCCGCCCCATGGCGAGGGTCACCCTCCGGTGGGGTCAACACCCACAACAGGCGATCGTTTCCGGGAATTGGTGAAGATGCTCGAGATGGCGACCGGGGCGACGGTCGGAGCCGGTCAGTGCAGTTCCACCGTCCAGTACGCCTCGTCGAGGAAGGCCTTCCACGAGTCGTACTTGCCGGAACCCAGCCGGATCGTGATCGCGGGGTTCCGCTTCGGCTGGACCGGTTCGCGGATGAGCCGCATCCCGGCCTGCGTCGGGGTCCGGCCGCCCTTGCGGGCGTTGCACTTCACGCACGCGCAGACGAGGTTGGTCCAGGTGTCGCCTCCGCCCTGCACCCGGGGCAGGACATGGTCGAGCGTGAGTTCGCGGGTCGGGAAGTGGCGGCCGCAGTACTGGCAGCGGCTGTCGTCGCGAGCGTAGATGTTGCGGCGGTTGAGCTTGATCGTCCGCCGCGGCCGACGGTCGTAGTCGAAGAGACGGATGATCCGGGGGACGGCGATCGTGACCCGCGTGGTCCGCACCCAGTCGTGGCGGTCGGGTTCGAACGTCCGTTGCAGCTCGGCGATGTCGGCCCAGGTCTCGAAGTCGTAGTTGCGGTACGTGCCGTCCTCGACGGCGATCACCTCGGCGATGTCCTTGGCGAGCAGCGAGAACGCCCGCCGGGCGTCGATGACCCGGATCGCCGTGTAGACACGGTTGAGAACCAGAACCTTGGAGTCAAGACCGCCGCCGAGGGCGGCTGGGTCGGGCTCCGGGCTGGAGTCGAAACCGGCAGGGAGGGCGATCGTCATCCTGACGCGTCTCCGGGGGTCGATCGACAACGCCGGCCGACCCAGAGTCGATGGCGCCGCCCGACACGCCACGGGCGGCAGTCAGCGGATCGGTCGGCTCCGCCGACCACGAGATGAGAATATCCCGCGAATCCGCATTCGCCGCGGAAATCTCGTGAAGACGTGGTGAAGAGCGGGGGGGGATCGAGATTCGAATCTCAAGGATCCAGAGTCGGCGAGACGCGCTGAGCCGCTTCTCCGTCTTCGCGCGGGAGGGGAATTGGAAGCTCGACCATTCCGCTCCCCCGTTTCCGGGGGAGCTGTCGCCGAAGGCGACTGAGGGGGCTGCCTCGCCGACTCGATCGCGCGCCGAATCAGCCACGTTCCCCCTCCGCCCGCTCCGCGGGCACCTCCCCCGCACGCGGGGGAGGGGAATCGCTTTGCCGCGCCGACATCACAATTCCGCTCCCCCGTCTTCGGGGCTGGAGAATCGCTTCGCACACCGACATCACGATTCCGCTCCCCCGTCTTCGGGGGAGCTGTCGCCGAAGGCGA
>CAYZSH010000003.1:8179-35460 GCA_964481025.1 uncultured Isosphaeraceae bacterium | reverse complement strand
TGCTCCGGTCCTTGTTGAGGGCGTTGGGGTCCGCGCCGGCGTCGAGCAGGATCCGGACCGCCTCGGTCCGGCCGAAGTCGGCCGCGAATGCGATGGCGGTCGCCCCGAAAGTGGGATCGAGTTCATCGGGATCCACCCCGTCGGTCGCGAGACGCTTGCGCAGCCAGGCGCCATCGCCCATGGCTGCCGGGGTCCAGATGTCCACGATCTCGGTCGTGCCGGTCGCCTGGTTCGCGGCACCATCGGCGCCGGTCGGGGTGGCCGGCGGCGAGCTCGGACTCGATCCGTCGCATCCGACGAGTCCGGTCGCGAGGCCGAGAAGCATGAGGGCGGCGAGTGATGCGGACTTGGGCATGGCGGGTCGTCTCTCCAATGAGCCGATTCAGGGTGTCCTCGGCGAGCGGCCGGCGGAGGCGGAATCAGCAGGATCCCAGATTCGTGCGGGCTTCAGGTGTCCCGATTGGAATCGTATTGGACAAGTGCGAGGCCAGACTCTATTTCCGCCCCTTCCCGGGGGCACCCTTGGAACCGGCGTTCGACGTCCCTTTGGAATCCCACTTCGGATCCTGCGCTCGGTCGGCCTGGGTCCTGATCGACGGGTGCCCGGGCAGTCTCTCGAGTTGATCCACGGTCAGGAGTTGACGCAACGCCATGCCGACTTCGGCATCGAGACGCTCGAACGCGTCGCGTTCCGGTTCCATCCAGGTCTCCGCGTCCATCGACTTGGCGGAGGCGTAGTCGTCGACGCTCGCCTCGGCCATCGCGCGGGCGATCAGGACCTCGCGCCGCAGTCGTTCCCGGATCGCCTGTTCACGGATCAGCTCGAGTCGCGCTTCGAGAACCGCCGCGAGTTCCTCGATCGCCGCACGTGCCGGCGGATCGAGATCGGTCATGTCAAGACTCGCGGCGATCGCCGATTCGCACCACCGGGAACGCATTTGCGCCGGGAAGGCCTGCCGTCGGATCTCCAGACGCAGCGCCTCGGCGACCGCGGGCGATGTCGCCCCCACGGCCTCGGTCCAGGACTCCGCGATCGCCAGCGTCCGGTCACGTACCGCGATCTCCGCCGAGACCCGCACGTCCGCGGCGTCCTCCAGCAGGCGCGCGGCCCGCTCCACCGCCCGTTCGTCGCCGATCAGGTCGTGGAGATGACCGCGAAGCGCGGCCGATTCGCAGGCGATGCGGGCGTCGGTTCGAGCATCAACGAGCGATGCCAGTTCGGCCACGCTGCCCGCAAGCGAAGGTTCGTCCGATGGCCACAAGTCTGGGACGCCGACCGCTCGCGCCGCGGCATCGAAGTCGATCTCGTCACCGGCGAATCGGCGATTCCGTCGCCCGTGTTCCGTTCGAAGATCGGCAAGGGCGGCGTCGAGTTCCGTCCGCTGGTCGGATGACAAGGTGGTACTGAGGTCGTCCTCCAGCGACCGACGCCAGACCGGACGCGACGATCGGAAGGCGGCGACACGGTCGAGGGCCGCGGAGATGGCTCGTTCGGGCGAGACCCGCGGCGTCTCCAGACCGTTCCGTCTCACCTGAAGGGCGGCGACTCGACGTTGCAAGGCGGCCGCTTCCGTCAACGCCCAGTCGGCCCACTTCTCGGCAGCCGCCGGATCACCATTGTCCCGACCCTGCATGCGGAGCATCTCCAATGTCCGCCCGCGGTCGATGGTGGCGGAGGCGACCGCATCGAGCGATGCCTGAACATCGGGTGATGCGAGTGAGGCACCATGTCGAGCGGTCGCGAGAGCGTCGAGCACGTCGCGACGATCCCGGTCGAACTGCTCCGCGTAGTCGGCAAGCAACGTTTCGACGATGACGAGAACGCCGGGATCGATCGCCAGTCGGTCGTTCAGGAACGCCACATCCCGAGGGAGGAACTCCGGCTCCAGCAGGGTGCGGAGCGATCCGCCCTCCGGGAGCGCGAAGACCGCCCAGACGGGCCGAGGCTCGCGGCCATCGGGTGACTCCGCGTTCTTCGGGTCGCCCTTCCCGGTGCGGTCGTTCGGATCGACGCCCTCGAAGTCCGTGATGACCTTCGCGATCGCCTCCGCGTCGGTCCGGTCGATCAGGCCGATCATCACCCCCGCCTTGAGTTGCGTGCCGAGATCGCCGGAGCTCTCGAGGGCCGCGGTCTTCGCGAGTTCCTGGGCGTCGGCGGGGGCCGTGATCGAGCCCGTGAACATCACGAACAGGACGAACGAGGCGGTCGTCACGGCGTCGAGCGGTCGTCGCATGCGGGGTCCCTTTCGAGTGCAGGTGAGATCGATCATCGGTGGTTCGTCTCCGCGGAATCCGGCGATCGGCTCGAGGGCGTCGCCCGCCGGACCCGCGACATCCACCACGCCGCGGCGACCAGGCCGCATGGAATCACGGCGGCGGCTTCGCCCACGCTGTCGAGGATCGCGAGTTGCTTGAACGTCGCATCGAGCGACTCGCCGTCGGTCGGGTTCGCGAGGTAGCCCGCGAGCAGGCTGACCGCGGCCTCGCGGAAGCCGATGCGACCGAGCGGGTTCATCGCGACGACCAGCGCCGCGACCGCGATGATCAGAAGATCGCCCGAGCCCAGTTCGAGGCCGAGGATCCGGGCCGCGATCGCGACGCGGGCGGCCCACATCGCCAGATCGAACGACCGCAGGCCGAGTCCCGCACTCAGCCAGCCGCGGTGGGTCAGCATCGGGACGGCACCGGGGATGAAGCGATCGAGCGGGCGGGCGACGATCGGGATCCGGACGAGCGTCGGCATGACGAGCACGAGGATCACGAGCGGGGCGGCGAAGAGTCCCAGCCAGACCGGATCGAGCGTCGGATGGAGGATCGTCGCGCCGAGGGCGGCGCCCATCACCGCCATCATCGCGATCGTGACGGTGCCGAACCATGCGAAGAGGAGCAGCAGTTTCATCCGATCCACCCGCAGGTGATAGATGAACCGGCTGAGCATGCCGATGCGGACCGGGGCGTAGTTGAGCAGTCCGGACGTGAAGTTCACGCCCTGCAACGTCCAGAAGCCTTCGCGGCGCACCGGGCGGATCGTGGTCCAGAAGAGGGCGCCGTTGGCGAGCTGGCTGGCGACCGAGGTGGCGAGGAGGCCGCCGATCAGCCAGGGATCCGCGTCACGGAGTCGCTCCCAGCCGGCGGAACCACCGTCGAGGGCGCCCTTGACGCACCAGACGACGAGGGCCAGGCCGATCAGGAAGCCGACGAGCTGCAACACGAGTCGTCCACCCGTCGGGAGGCCGGGCGTCCTGGTCGAAGGCTCGTTCACGACGATGATCCTCGTCGCGATGTCCGTCGATATCGCCGCGTGCGACGCCACTCTCGAAGCATCGCCGCGAAGGCGCTGATCGCATCGCCGAGGCCGATCTTCTTTCCCTCCGAGAACGACCGCGGGTCGTAGGAGACGGGGAACTCGACGACGCGGGCGCCGTGGCGTGCGAGCGCCGCGGCGAGCTGCGGCTCGATCGCGAACCGGTCCTCGTCGAGGTCGGGCAGGATCCGTTCGAGCATCGGAAGGCGCATGACCTTGTAGCAGCACTCCATGTCGTTGACCCGGAGTCCGGTGAACGCATTGGAGAGCCGGGTCAGCATGCGGTTGCCGAATCGATGCACGCGGCGGATCGCGGAGCGTCGTTCGCCGGTCCAGCGATTGCCGAAGGCGGCGTCGATCGCCGCGCCTCGCTGCTGGAATGCGGCGACGATCGGGACGAGATCACCGGGGGCGTATTCGAGGTCCGCATCCTGCACGCCCGCGAGATCATCCGGCGACGCCGCGGAGATCGCATCTCTGAATCCGGTGCGAAGCGCCGCGCCCTTGCCTTGATTGACCTCGTGCCTGAGGAGCACGGCGCCGGTGCGGGCGGCCAGTTCGCGGGCCGACGCCGCGGCTTCGGGGCCGCTTCCGTCGTCGACCAGCACGATCCGCACCGACCAGCCATTCGGCCAGTCGCACGCCTGCACCCGCTCGACGATCGTGCCGAGCGTCGCGTCCTCGTCGAGGAACGGGATGACGAGGTGCAGGACGGGCACGTGCGATTCCGGAAAGCGACGACCGGCGCTCGGATCAGTGCTCGCTGCCGCGGTCGTCGCCGTCGGCCACGGTGTTCCGCATCGCGGTGTCCGCGATCACGTTCTGCATCCGGTAGTAGTCCATGATCCCGAGATGTCCCTCGCGGAACGCATGGGCCATGGCCTTGGGGACCTCGCTCTCCGCGAGGATGACCAGCGCCCGGTTCTTGGCGGCTTCGGCGGTGTGCTCGGCTTCCTGGGCGATCGCGAGGGCGCGGCGCTGTTCGGCCTCGGCCTGATACCGCTTGGTGTCGGCCTCGGCCTGATCGGTCTGGAGCTGGGCGCCGATGTTGGCACCGACGTCGATGTCGGCGATGTCGATCGAGAGGATCTCGAACGCGGTGCCCGAGTCGAGTCCCTTCTCAAGCACGGTCTTCGAGATGCGGTCGGGATTCTCCAGCACCTTCTTGTGACTCTCGGCGGAGCCGATCGTCGAGATGATGCCCTCGCCGACGCGGGCGATGATCGTCTCCTCGGTCGCACCGCCGACGAGTCGGGCGATGTTGGTTCGGACGGTGACGCGGGCGCGGGCCTTGAGCTGGATGCCGTCGCCGGCGACCGCGTCGATCGTGCCGCGACTCGAGGTCTGGCTCGGGCAGTCGATGACCTTGGGGTCGACCGACGTCCGCACGGCTTCGAGAATGTCGCGTCCCGCGAGGTCGATCGCGGTCGCGCGGTCCCACGGAAGTTCGATCTTCGCCTTGTCGGCGGCGATCATCGCGCGGACCACCCGCTCGATGTTGCCGCCCGCGAGGTAGTGGGCCTCGAGCTGGGAGGTGGGCAGGTCGAGGCCCGCCTTCTTCGCCGAGATCCGGTTGAGCACGATGATCGCCGGCTGAACCTTCCGCAGGCGCATCATGAAGAGATCGAGCAGGCCGACCGGGGCGCCCGAGACGACCGACTGGATCCAGAGTCCGATGAACCGACCCATCACCGCGAGGGTGATGAGGAGGATCAGGCCGACGATGACGAGCAGGGCGATCTGCCAACCGGGCATGAGCAGTCCTTTCGAAGAACCTGCAGTCTACGGGGTCGGGCTGGGGTCGTCGGCGGAGGCGTCTCCCCGATTCCGAACCGGACGGACCTTGATCTGGTTGTCGAGCACCGCGATGACTTCGACCTCGGCGTCGGCGTCGATCACGCCGGATTCCGCCAGGGCATCGAGTCGCCGGCCATCCAGCCGGATCACTCCGACCGGTCGCAACGGCGTGGCGGTGCGGGCGATGCGACCGATCATCGAGTCGTCCGATGCGTGCGTCTGCCGACGCTTCTCGGCGATCTCCTGATCGATCTCATCCTCATCGAGTCCGCGACCGTCGAGTTCCTCGGTGCCGCCGAGGATGAGTCGTCGCCCGATGGGCGTGCGGGACCAGAGTTTCACGCCGTAGACCAGCAGGAACGGCGTCGCGATCAGGTAGACCAGCAGGGCGAATCCGCCCATGGCGGGTGAGTACATGAAGAACGAGATCACCGAAGCGATCGCTGCGAGTCCGCAGAGGATTCCGAGCATGCCACCGCTGGGAATGAACAGTTCCACCGCGAAGAGCACCAGCGCAAGAAGCAGCAGGCCGAGTCCGATGCCGATCCAGGATGCGTCGGGGACGTCGGTCGCAGCGGCCGCCGTGGTCTGCGCAAGGTGCAGGGCGATGTTCGTCATGCTCGATCGATCTCCACGCGGACGCCGAAGCGGTCCGAAGCGATCACCCGGACTCGGGTGCCTTGCTCGATGAATCCGTCCTCGCTCTGAGCGTCCACCAGTCGGCCGTCGAACTCGACGCGTCCGGCGGTCCGAAGCGGCGTCGCGGCGATGCCGAGCGCGCCGATCTCGATCAGCGCGATCGCGTCGCGAGGCCGGATCTCGGGCGTGCTGTCGCCGATCTCGGCGCCGAGGATGATGCGACTGGCGAAGGGATTGTTCGGGAGCGTTCGCCAGAAGATCCAGCCGATGCTGCTCGCCGCCAGCCCCGCGATCATGGTCGCCGCGATGCCGCGGAAGAGTTGATCACGCATCGCCGGGTCGAACGGATCGCCGCTCACGAAGGTGCCGACGAGCCCGGCGAAGAGCAGCAGCCCGCCCAGCATGCCCGCGACGCCGAAACCCGGCAGGAAGAAAAGTTCCGCGACGACGAGAGCGAGCCCGAGCAACACCACGATCACCGTCCACCAGTCCGAAAGACCGGCGAGGAGCGGCGCGCCAAGCAGCACCGCGAGCGCCGAGACCGCGACGAGTCCGAAGACACCGTATCCCGGCGCCGAGAGTTCGATGAAGAAGCCGACCAGCATCACCACGATCAGCACGACGCGCACCGGCCAGAGGGTGAGAAATCGCACCAGGCCCTCAGACCATGTCTCGTCGAGGCGGGTGACCGTCTTCGCGCCCATGAACGTTTGAAGGTCGGTGTCGGTGCCGATCCCGTCACTGCTGCTCAGGCCGTAGGCGACCGCCTCGTCCGCACGCAGCACCAGCAGTTCGTCGGCCGAGATGATCTGGCCGAGATTCTCCCAGTCGGCGGCATCGT
Source organism: uncultured Isosphaeraceae bacterium (assembly GCA_964481025.1). Lineage (GTDB taxonomy): Bacteria > Planctomycetota > Phycisphaerae > Phycisphaerales > SM1A02. Next base: position 28,879 of record CAYZSH010000003.1, on the reverse strand, counting down.
CTCGATCGAGTTGCGGGCGGCGTGACGGAATCTCCTGCCGGAAGTCGATGGCCTCCTTCCTCGCCTGTTCCACGTCCTCGACATCAGGGGCGGCCGGGGATGACGCCGGCACATCCGACTTGAAGACCGGGGAACTGAAGGCCTGTTCCTCCTCGTACACCGGCGCGGGAAGTCGCTCGAGCCTCGTCGAGACCGGCGCTTCGCCGAAGATCCGCTCGTACTCCGCGGCATCGACGAACAGGAGTTCGCCGGTGTCCCGGTGGCGGATCAGCCAGAGTTGGACGTCCACCGCGACGAACGCCTGCACCAGTTTCTCGTCCCATCCCTGGCGTCGGGCGTCGTAGACGAGCTCGGAGAGAAGCGGTGCCTCGATCTTCGCACGCTCGGCGGCGGGCATGTTTCGAAGTCCGACCAGAGGCATGCCCTGGATCGGCGCCGCATCGCCGAATCGGCCGGTCGGCGTCGTGACGATCTCACGGCATGCCAGCGCGATGATGGTGCCGGCACTGAAGGCCTTCGGGCGGACCCACGCGATGGTGTTGGCCGGTGCCTTGGTGCGGATGAGTTCGAGGATGTCGAAGGTCGCCATGAGATCGCCACCGGGCGTGTCGATCTCGAGCACGATGGCATCCGCCCCTCGCCGAGCGGCTTCATCGAGTCGCCGTTCGAGCGAGCGGGTGGTGATCCCGTCGATCGGGCCGTGGATGGAGATGATCGCGATGTGATTCGCCTGCCGACCCGCCGGGATGACCGGGACCGGCGGGGGGGAGGTCTGCCGGTGAGCCGCCACGGTCGGCCCGACCAGCATCATGAGCGAGACGAGGGCGAACAGTCGCAGCATGCCTCCTGGGGACCGCTGGTCGAATCTCGGCAGGTGGGGTCGCATCAGCGTGCATGGTACGGAGCCACCGCAGGCTCGCGGTGCCGGTATCGAGCGGTGGCAAAAAGACACACCGCCCGCGGCGGGGCCGCGGGCGGTGCGAGTTTCGATCGACGGCGAGGCCGTCCGGGCTCTTGCCGGGCGTCGCCCGGAATCAGTCCCATTTGATCGTGTTCTGCCAGTTCAACGGCTGGGGGGTGCCGTTGTTCTGGTTGGTCTGCTGGCCAGTGTCGTCGATGACACACAGGAAGGCGTCGCCGCCGGTGCCGTCCCCGGCGGTCTCGAGAGAGAAGAGGCCGTCGTTGACGGCGGTGGCTCCGCTGCCGATCGTCTCCAGCTGCTGCGGGAAGAAGTTGTCGGCGAGTTCGGCGTGGCCGTCACCGTAGATGATGTTGCCGACCCACTGCTTGCGGCCGCCGTGGATCTGCAGGGTCTTCGACGCGAGGTAGTCGTTGTCGTCGTAGCTCGAGTTCTGCACGCCACGGTTGCCGACCAGCGGGAAGCGGGAGTTGAGACGGTTGCTCCACTCCTTGGCCTTGCGCTCGCCGGTGAGGAGGCAGGTGCCGTAGCTGGTGTGGCAGGTGCCCTGCAGATTGGCCTTCATGCCGGTGGCCTGGTTGTCATCCCAGTAGATGTCGTTCTGGGGGGAGTAGGCCTGGATGTTGTAGATCGGGTTGGCCACCACGTTGCCCGACGCCTCGCTCGGGCTGACCATGATGTTCGGTCCGAAGTACTCGAGGGTGACGCACGCCGCGTACAGGTTGTCGTGGCTGTTGCGGCCGGTGTCCTCCTTGCCGCGACCGGGGGTGGTGCCGACGCGGTTGATGAGGCCCGGGAGGGGCAGGCTGTCGGTCGCCTTCTCGGTCGAGTAGACGAGCCAACCCTTGTAGATCTGGTTGAGCTGGGTTCCGTCCTTCACCTGTCGCGCGGTCGCACGAGCCTTGGCGAGGGCCGGGAGGAGCAGGCCGAGGAGCAGGGCGATGATCGCCATGACCACGAGCAGCTCGATGAGCGTGAAGCCGTGTCGCTTTCGCATTTTGAAAGACTCCATTCAGGTCGTTCTTGTGAGGTCGAGAGTGATCTCGAGCGTCGTGGATCAGTCGCGGAGGTAGTCGTAGACCGGGACGGGCTTCGGCTCGCCGCCACCGTCGTTGGAGGTGACCTCGTTCATCGCGAGCCAGGCATCACCCTGAGTGTGGTTGGGGCTGTTCACGCAGCTGTTCGGTCCGTCGGAGCCGAACTCGGCGGCGAAGATGTTGTCCTGGATGATCGAGTCGAGGCCGCACTCGTACGAGACGTTGGGCGGGAAGAAGCTCTTCGAGTACTCGACGTGGTTGTCGCCGAAGCACACCTGGCCCTGCCACTCGCGGTCCGGACCGTGGAAGAGAAGCGTCCAGCTGCGGGTGTACTCGTCACCGTTCGTGGTGCCGTTCTTGGTGCCGCGGTTGCCGAGGACGACCTTCGAGCTGTCGCCGGTGTTGCGCCAGGTGTAGTTGCGACGGTCACCGCACATCATGCTGTGGGCGTAGGACGCGTGGCCACGGCCGTTGGTCGGCGGACGGTTGATCTTGGTGCGGAAGATCGTGTTGGGGTTGCCGGTCGGCTGCGTGCCGGGGGAGACCTGCGCCGGGTCCGGGGTGTCGCCCATCCAGTAGACGTCGTTGGCGGGGTTGTACGCCGCGAAGTCGTAGGCGGTCGTCTCGTCCTGCACTTCGGTGCCGTAGACCGAGACCACGGGGTTGGCTTCCGACGGGCTGATGCAGATGTCGGTGTTGAAGAATTCCTGGGCGACCATGGCCGAGTAGAGGTGGCCGCTGGAATCCTTGCGGTAGTTCTGGGGACCCTTGCCCGGAACCCGACCGAGCTGCGGGTGGGTGAACCGGTTGATGCGGCCGGGCATCGGGAGATAACCGCCCGAGTCCGACTCGGAGAAGATCATCATCGCCTTGTGGATCTGGGCGATCTGGTTGGCGTCCTTGACGGTCCGGGCGGACGCCTGGGCCTTGGCAAGGGCGGGGAGGAGCAGGCCGATGAGCAACGCGATGATCGCGATGACCACCAGCAGCTCCACGAGGGTGAATCCGTGTCGCTTTCGCATGGGAATGTGGCCTCCGTTGAGCCGGTGGGGAGAAGACGAGAACGCCGGGTGAAATCCGGCAGGACACGCAAGACGTCGCCCGAGCGACGCTGCAACCAGAACGAGGTGCTCGAAGATCCGATGGCGGCGATGGGGGACGGATGTCGTCCCATCCAGTCGGCCTCGCTCGGGGCCGCCGACGTGAGCCGGCGGGAGAGTGGGGCTCGACCGTGCCGTCGAGCAGGACCGGCGTCTCCATCTCGAAACGCAGGGTCGCGATGCGGCAGGGCGTGTTGGCAAGGTTCGCAGGTGCGAGGACCCAACCTCGGGGTCGATCCGACCCTCACCGTCGCCCGATCCTCAAGGGAGGAGTCGGTAAGAGGGGGTACGGGCGTACCTGAGGTCGCCGAAGGCTCTGGCATCGACCCTCGATGGAGAGTCGGAGCGGGATGTCCTGGGCGGCGGCTCATGATCACCGGAGACTTCGGCAATGGTCGGGATCTTCCGACGAGGCCGGTTCCGGCGGATGAGAGGGCGGGTGAGCTCGAATCCGACTCGTGAATGATGAAGAGGTCGAGTCGGGAGGCCCCGAAGGGCGGCTCGAATGTCAGGCCGAATTCGGCCGTCTGAATCTTGCCGCTGCCCAGCAGGTTGATGTCACCGTCCGAATGGACGGACGGCATACGGTAGTCCGCTCGGGGGACCTGTCAAGTTCCTCCACTTCGCGGGAATCGGGGAATTTCGACGGTCATCGGGTTCATCGCCCGCGGGCATCCGGTCCGGTACCGTCCGCGATCCCCGGAGAACTCCATGAGCACCATCGAGGCGCGTCTCGCCGATCTTGGCATCGTCCTTCCCGACCCCCCCAAGCCTGTGGCGTCCTACGTCCCGGCGGTTCGGAGTGGTGGACTGCTCATCGTGAGCGGCCAGCTGCCCTTCCGTGACGGCACCCTGGTGGCGACCGGCCCCGTTCCCTCGGCCGTCTCGATCGAGACCGCCGCGGAGGCGGCCCGCTGGTGCGGCATCAATGGGCTCGCCGTGGCCCGAATGGCCCTGGCGGGTGATCTTGACCGCATTCGTCGGGTAGTCAGGCTCGGCGTCTTCGTCCAGAGCGACGATCGGTTCGATGCCCAGCCCAGAGTGGCCAACGGCGCCAGTGATCTCATGGTCGAGGTGCTCGGCGATGCCGGGCGTCATGCCCGGGCGGCGGTCGGAACGAACGCGCTGCCGCTCGACACCACGGTCGAGGTCGAGTTCACCTTCGAAGTCGAGTGATCCGCGACGGGGACGCGATCAGCGGGCGCTGCTCGCGAGCATCGCGATCAGGGCCAGATTCACGAGCACGCTCAGCACGAGCCCCGCGATCACGGCCATGGTGAGTCCGCTCATCCCGGAGTCCTGGTCGGCGCGGATGACCACGGGGTCGGCTTCGGCCCCCGCGGTGTCGCGGGCGATCGAGGAGACCATCGACGCGATGTCGAGGGCGCTGCGCGCATGCCGGGGCGCCTGCCCGTCGGCGACGAGGTCCAGATCCTCGATCAACTCGGCCGCGTTGCGATATCGATCGCCCGGATCCTTCGCCATCATCATCTCGACGACCTGCGCGAGTCCGCTCGAGATCGACGGGTTGATCTCGTCAGGAGCGACCAGCGGGTCCTTGAGATGCCGGTGCATCACCTCGGAGGGGTTCTTGCCGGTGAAGGGGACCGAGCCCGTGATCATGTGGTACAGCGTCGCGCCGAGTCCGTAGATGTCGGCCTGTGGACCGATGTCGACCTTGCCGCGGATCTGCTCCGGCGAGATGTAGAACGGTGTCCCGAACGCACGTCCCGCCTCGGCTTCCGCGGCCTCCTTGTCGCTCAGGGCGCGGGCGAGGCCGAGGTCCGCGAGCTTCACGACGCCGTCCCGGGTCATCATGATGTTCTTGGGCTTGATGTCGCGGTGGATGAAACCGCGTTCATGCGCGTGCCGGAGCGCCGAGGCGACCTGTCGGGCGACGGAGATCGCCTCGCGTTCGTCGAACCGCTTGTTCGCCGCGATGCGGTCGTAGACCGTCTCGCCATCCACGTACTCCATGACGAAGTAGTGGTGCTCGCCCGAATTGCCGACGTCGTAGGCCGCGACGATGTTGGGATCGTTCAACTTGGCCGCCGCCCGGCCTTCCTTCTGGAAGCGGGCGATGAAGTCGGCGTTGTCGCTGTACTTCCGCGGCAGCACCTTGATCGCGACCATGCGGTCGAGCGAGAGCTGGCTGGCGAGGTAGACCGTCGCCATCGCGCCGGCGCCGAGCTTGCGGATGATGCGGTAGCCCGGAATGCGTTGAGAACTTCGCTCGGATTCGATCTCCGATCGAAGCCGATCGATCTGCGACGGAGTCACGTAGCCCGCGCCGAGCAGCATGTCCGCGAGGCTTCCGCCGGGGTCGAGCTCGTGACGGTTTCGCGCGTCCTGAAGCTCGGCGTCGCTGACCAGTCCCCGTTCGACCACGACCCGGCCGAGCATGGTCTCGAATCCCGATCCGGCCCGACTGCCACCTTCCGGCGGGTTGCCGGCAGGCTCGGGAGTCTTCTTTGCGGAGTCTTCGTTCACGAGCGGTCAGGGATCGGAGTGATGGGCGTGCAGACCGAGGCGGTCGGAAGGGCCAGTGGCGACGACCAGTTCATCGACCGGTGGTCCATGGTGAATCGAGCGGCATCGACGGGAACGGACCAGGCCCGGCCGAGTGCCCCGCGAAGACTCGGAGCGTACCCCAAACCACGCCGAACTCCGGGCGGAGGACTATTCTCCTTGGGTTCCGTACTGTCAAGCGGATGTCGAACCGGTCCGAAGGCGGGGGGCACCTCCGACGTCCCAGTCTCCGCAATCGAATGCGAGGAGGTTCCATCTCTTGCGGACGGTGATTCTCGGAAGTGCCAGTCCACGACGTCGCCGACTGCTCGAGGCGGCGGGCTGGAACGTGGATCAGCAGCCTCCTGCGATCGATGACGGCCTGCTCCGGATGGACGCGGACTCCGCGGAGGCGACGGTCGCGGCGCTCGCATGGTTCAAGGCGGCACAGATGGCGGTGCCTGGCGGAAACGTGCTTGCCTCGATTGCGGCGGACACCGTCTGCGCCGTCGGCTCTCGACTGCTTGGGAAGCCGGAGGATCGATCGGACGCGGCGGACATGCTCCGGCGGATCGCGCCGGGCCGCCATCGCACGCTCACGGGCGTCTGCGTTCGGGATCGGGATGGTCGTCGTCACCTCTTCGTCGATGCCGCCACGGTCGAGTTCGCCGAGTTGTCGCCGGAGGCCCTGGAGCACTACCTCGACTCCGAGGAGTGGCGGGGCAAGGCCGGGGCATACAACCTCGCGGATCGGCAGGCGGCGGGATGGCCGATTCGATGCACGGGCGATCCGTCCACCGTCATGGGGCTCCCGATGAGCCGGCTGCAGCCGATGCTGGAATCGATGGCGGCGGCGGTGGGGGCGGGTGGATGATGCTGGGTGAGATCCATCTTCATCCGGCGATCACGGCGCCGATCGTCGTCCTGCTGGGCGTGCTGGCGGCCGGATACTGGCGAAGACTCGCGCGGGCGTCGGTACCCGGGCCCCGGCGGCGGCTCCGCCGCGCCGGCCTGCTCGTCGGCGGGGTCGCGACCTTCGCGGGGTTCTTCGCCATCTCCATGTTCGATCCCGACCACCGGCCCACGGCCTATCTGCTCGCGTGGCTGGTGGTGGCGATCCTTCTCCTGCCGGCGGTGCTCCTGGCCGCGGCGGACGCGATCTTCACCGTGAGGCTTCACCAACGGAGCCTCGAGCGACGCCTCGCCCGGGATGCGCAGCGGATTCGGCGGGCGGTCGCAGCATCCGGAGCCGACGCCGAGCGGTCGGGCTGATCCGACGTTCCGATCTCCTCGTGCTACGCTCACGACGTTCCGACGCACTCGGATCCGCGCTCGAACCCGTCGCCCCCCGTCCCTCTCCGCAGGAGTTCCGTTGACCGACGTCCACGCTTCCGGAATGCCGTTTCGAACGGCCGGCGAACCGAGCACCGGTTTCGTCGAGGCGGTCGCCCGACTCGAGGGTGGTCGCGTGCTGCTGGTCGGCGACTTCATGCTCGACGAGACCGTCCGCGGGGCCGCCGAACGGCTGAGTCCCGACGCGCCGGTGCCGGTGCTCGCGGTGGATGGCGAGGACGGATTCGAGCGTCGTCCGGGCGGCGCGGGCAACGTCGCGGCGTGTCTGCGCGGGCTTGAGGCATCGGTCTGCGTGGTCGGACTGGTCGGTGACGACGACGCCGGTCGGCATCTTGCGCAGACGCTCGCGGAACTCGGTTGCGACGTCGCCGGTCTGGTGGTCGATCCGAGCCGCCCGACGACGCTCAAGCGGAGCCTGGTCGGTCTGGCTCAGCATCGGCATCCGCAGAAGATGTTCCGCATGGACATCGAGCGCCGGGTGCCCGCATCGGACGAGATCGTGGCGCAACTGCTCGAAGTCGTCGAGGCCCGCCTCGATCAGGTGGATGTCGTCTGTCTCGAGGACTACGCCAAGGGCGCCTGCCCCCCCGCGTTGTGTCAGGGGCTGATCGAACGGTGCCGCGCCCGCGACATCCCGGTGCTCGTCGATCCCGCCGCGATCACCGACTACTCGCGATACGAGGGTGCGTCCGCGATCACCCCGAACCGGAGCGAGGCGGAGCTGGCGTCCGGTCTTCGGGGCGGGCTGCGGACCGATCTCCGCCACGCCGCCGAGATCGCGACCCGCCTTCGCGTCGATCACGACTTCGGCTCGGTGGTGCTGACCCTCGACCGGGACGGCGCGATGCTCGCCGATGCCACCGGGTGCGTGCATCTGCCGACCGAGGCTCGTTCGGTGTACGACGTGACCGGTGCGGGCGACATGGTGCTCGCGGCGCTCGCGGCGGCGCGATGTCAGGGCTTCGCGGGCGTCGAGGGCGTGCGTCTGGCCAACCTCGCGGCAGGCATCGAGGTCGAGCTCGCCGGTGCGCAGCCGGTGCCGCTGGCGGATCTGCGTCGGGCGGCGCTGCGGGCGTGCGGCGCGGGCCGTGGCAAGGTCCGCAGTCGCGAGCATCTGCTTCTCGAACTCGAGGTCCACCGTCGCGACGGCCGTCGGATCGTGCTCACCAACGGCTGCTTCGACGTCATCCACGCCGGGCACGTCGCGTATCTGCGCGAAGCGAGGCGTCAGGGTGATCTGCTCGTGGTCGGCATCAACGCCGACGAGAGCATCCGTCGGCTCAAGGGGGAGGAGCGACCGATCTTCGCCGAACCCGAGCGACTCGAGGTTCTCGAGGAACTGCAGTCGATCGACTATCTCGTGGTGTTCCCGGAAGACACTGCGCACGACCTCATCGAGGCGGTGCAGCCCGACATCTACGTGAAGGGCGGTGACTACGCGCCCGAGGAGATCGCCGAGCACGGGCTGGTCACACGACTCGGCATCGATCTCCGGGTGCTGGCACATCGGCCGGGTCTCGGATCGACCGCGATCATCGACCGGCTGCGGACCGGCTGAGGCCGGATGCGTCGTCCGAAAACCCCGGACCCTCTTGGAATCCAGCGATTTTGGTGGCCGGGCCCTCGGAACGAGGGTCTTGTTCGGTCGTTCCCATGTGCACCAGATCTGTCATCCTCCGTGCGACGCGCACGATCCGTCTCTCGCTGGCCGCGGTGCTGGTGACGAGCATGGTCGGCGGATGTCGGACGACCACCCCGGCTCCGGTGGCACCATCTCGGGCGACCTCGTCCGTTCTGGCGTTGCCTTCGGCCGCCCAGATCGCGTGTGCAGGCCGCGCCGGACTGTCCGATTCCGGCTGGAACGGCCGCCGGAACGAGGTTCTCGGCGGGGCTCCGATCGAGGGTCATGGTCCGTCGTACGCCCGCGTGGACGCCCTCAGTGACCAGCGGATCGTGAACGGACGGGTCTACGGCAACCTCCGGTGGCGGACCCGGTCGGTCGACGTTCGAGGCCGCTGAGCCGACTGCAGGGACGACTCGCGGAAATCTTTCTTGACATCGCGCGGGGTGGAACTCGATACTCGGGGAGTTCGACCGGGGTCTCCAGGCGGTACAACCGTCGAATTCTCAGAGCCCTGCGAGTTCCAGATGAGCAGCACAGACACGAACGACGCCCGGTCCATGGACAACCTGATCCGGCGGACCACCACCAAGAAGGAACTGGTCGATCGCATCGCGGCCGACTCGAACCTGTCGCGCGCCGACGTCAAGCGCACGATCCAGGCGTTCCTCGACGAGGTGATCGAGGAACTCGACAAGGGCAACCGTCTCGAGTTCCGCGACTTCGGGGTGTTCGAGATCCGTCAGCGGGCCGCTCGACGGGCGCAGAACCCCAAGACCCTCGAGCAGGTCGAGGTCCCCGCGCGTCGAACGGTCAAGTTCAAGCCCGGCCGACTCATGAAGGTCAAGGTCGAGCAGGCCGACGACGAGTGATGCCCGACCATCGCTCGTCCGCCGACGACATGTCGACTTGAATCGCCGCCGCCGGGCCTCCCGGTGGCGGCGTTGTTTTCCACACGACGATTGTGGACCCGCGTTCGACCCGGACCCGGTCCGGCACGGTCGGCGATCCCGCGTCACAATGGATCTCCATGCAGCAGGATGCGATGCAGTCCGGGAAGTCCAAGGGGCGGCGTTCCGACGAACGGAAGCCTCTCCGCACCGAGGAGTTGGCGCGGCTCGCGGATGCGATGCCACCGCACGCGCTCGAGGCCGAGATCTCGCTGCTCGGTTCGATGCTGCTCGATCCCGCGGTGGTGCCCGACGTCATCGGCATCGTCAAGGACGGGAAGGACTTCCATCGCCCGGCGCACTCGATCGTCTTCGATCTGATGATCGCGTGCTACGAGCGCACCGCGTCGATCGACGTCGTGCAGCTCAACCAGTTGCTGGTGGACAAGTCGCTGCTCGAGGAGGTCGGTGGTCTCGACTATCTCGTCCACCTCGCCGAGAGCGTGCCGACCGCGGCCAACGCCGTTCGGTATGCCCGGATCGTGCGGGAGAAGGCGACGCTGCGGGAGCTCATCTCCGCGGCGGGCGAGACGCTCCGCGACGCGCACTCGGGCGAACTGGAGGTCTCGCAGGTGCTGGAGGCCGCCGAGCAGCGGATCTTCCGCATCGCGCAGCATCGGGAGCAGGCGTCGGCGTCGAGTCTCGCGGAGCTGCTCGACGAGGTCGTCCGCGCGATCGAGGATGCCGACGGCACCAGCGGCGTTCCGAGCGGATTCACCGAACTCGACGAGATGCTCAACGGGCTGCAGAAGGGCGAGATGCTGATCCTTGCGGCGCGGCCGTCGATGGGCAAGACGGCCTTCGCGCTCAACATCGCCGAGCAGATGGCGGTCGCCGGTCATCCGGTCGCGGTGTTCAGTCTGGAGATGGGCAAGCAGCAGCTCGTGCAGCGCATGCTCTGTGCCCGCGGACGCATCGACTCTCAGCGGATGCGTCGCAGCATGCTCCGCGAGGACGACTTCAAGCGTCTCATGGCGGCGTGTGCCGACCTGCAGGAGGCGCCGCTCTACATCGACGACACGCCGGGACTTTCGCTGCTCCAGCTGCGGTCGAAGGCGCGCCGACTGAAGGACCGCTACGACATCAAGGCGATCGTCATCGACTATCTCCAGCTGATGAGCGCGGGCGGACGTGTCGAGAGTCGGCAGATCGAGGTGTCCGAGATCAGTCGTGGTGTGAAGGCGATGGCCCGTGAACTCGAGGTTCCGGTGCTGTGTCTCAGTCAGCTCAATCGTGCGGCGGAGCAGCGAGAGGGGCATCGTCCGCGGATGAGCGACCTGCGTGAATCGGGATCGATCGAGCAGGACGCCGACGTCGTCATGATGCTGCACCGTGAGGCGTACTACCACCGTGGCGATCCGGACTGGCTCGATCAGAACCCGGACAAGGCCAACGTCGCCGAAGTGATCGTCGCCAAGCAGCGAAACGGTCCGACCGGCATCGTCAACCTGCACTGGAACTCGGCGAGCACGCGATTCCAGGATCTCAGCTACGCCTCGCCCCCCGCGGGCATGGAGTCCGACGACGACTGGGGCGACCCCGGCGGCCTGCCCGCCTGAGGCCCCGCGCCACCTCGGGGCCCCGGCATCGACCGCTACACTCCGCGCCTCGCATGGACGATTTCGACTCCGAGCAGCTCGCCTCGCTCGTCGCCCGGGCCGCCCGAGGCGACGAGGATGCATGGCGACAGATCGTGGAGCGATGCGCGCCGCGGATGCACGCCATCATCCGGGCCCAATGTCGCGATGACGATCTGGCCGAGGAGATCGTGCAGTCCACCTTCTGCACCGTCGTCCGCACGCTGGCCAACTACGAGGAGGGCGGTCGGTTCGAGTCGTGGTTGATGCGGATCGCGATGAACCGGCTTCGTGACGAGATGCGGCGCCGCGGGCGGCAGGCGGTACCGACCGAGGAGACCACGCTGGCTGGACTGGCGGGCGGGACAGAGCCGGCTCCGGAGCCGGACGCCGGGCGGCTGGAGTCAGGGCGGCTCCAGCAGGCGATGGAACGGCTCTCGGAGGCCGACCGCGAGATCATCCATCTGCGGCACGTCGGCGGGCTCGGCTTCAAGCAGATGGCCGAGGCGCTCGATGCGCCGATCGGGACGCTGCTCGCCAGGCACCATCGGGCCCTCCGCAAACTCCGGGGCTACCTCGAGGATCTGGAAGGGGACGCGTCATGACCAGCAGGTCGAAGGGCGGGAGAGGTCCGGAAACCCCGGGATTCTCCGCTCGGCTCGCAATCTCTCGACTCGAAGGGCGTTCGATGTCAGGATCCACCGCAGGAGCCGTTCGATGAGCCGATCCGATTCGTCATCCCAGCCTCGTCCCAACGGCCCGCAGCGGCCGGAGAACGGCGATTGGACGGACGCGGCGGCCGATCTCCCGGAAGATCTGCGTGCCTTGGATCGATCCCTCGAGGACCTCTTGTCGCCGCGGGGTCGAGGTGCAGCCGACGACGCGATGGTCGCCCGGATCCTCGCCCTCACCACCCCCGACCTTCCGGCCCGGGTTCTGACTCTTCCGTCCTCCGAGACTGCCAGGGGCCACCGGTTCCGTCGCATGGCCGCGGGCCTTGGTGCGATGGCCGCCGTGGTCACGGTCGCGATCTTCGCAGGGCGACTTCTCTCGGGATCGGGTGACGGCGTTCCGGGATCGCCGGGTTCGGACGACCGGACGCCTCCGCTGGCGGATGCCACCTCGGTGGCGCCGGCCTCGACCGACGCGGTCGATCCCATCGAGGCGTTCGATCTGCTCCAGAGTCGCGAGAGCGAGGTCATGCTCGTCGCGGTGCTCGATCCCGTCGACGACTGGTTCGAGGACGAGGCGTTCGCGAACCTCGATGCCGAGTCGGTGCTGCGATCCCGTGCGTTCGGACTCGACGATCTCGAAGGCTCCGTCTTCGCGATGCTGGGAGGACCGACTTCGTGAACCATCTCCGTCGCGTCGTCCTGTCGTCGCGGGCGAGTCGCGTGCCGCGTCGCCCGGCGTGGGCGGTCTTGTGTGTCGTGGTCTCCGCGTCGCTCGTCTCGACCGCGGCGGCTCGTCAGGCGCCGCCGTCCACCGATTCCGCGGTCCGGCAGACGGCCTCGCCACCCGAGGCCGACCGTGATGGTGACCCGGGTCGCGGCCGATGGTCCGGCCTGGAAGGGCGGCCGCGAGGCCGTGGAAGAGGACCAGGCTCGGAAGCCGATTTCGATCGCATGATCGCGGTCGTCGAGGACATCTCGCCCGAGTGGGCGTCGTCGCTTCGGACGCGGCTGGCCGAGGATCCCGAGGCCGCCCGCGAGGACTTCCGTCGTCACGGTCGCCGGCTCTTCGGGCTGGTCATGCTCAAGGAGCGGAATCCGCGGCTCTACGTGGTTCGTGTGGCCGAACTCGCCCTGAAGAAAGGGATGAAGGAGACCGCGATCGAGTACCACCGCGTGCTCGCCACCGATCCGACGCTCGCCGAGTCGATCGCCGGCCGTCTGCGTGAGATGGCGGCCGAGAGCGTCGATCTGGAACTTCGGGCTCGGGCGATGGAGCTCGAAGCGCTCGATCAGGCGGTGCGGGAACTCCGTGAGAAGCTCCTCGGCGAGGTCGAGGAGCGTCAGGCCCGGATCGAGTCGGTCTGGAAGTCGCTCATCGAGACCGATCCGTCCGCCGCGGGCGTGCAGGACGGCGATCCGTTCGGCGAGTTCCCGGGGGAGCCTCGGGATGGCGTCGGGGCTGGATCGTCGCCGGATCGGTCGGGAACCGATCGTTCGTGACCGTCGCGGCCTCGCCGAACGCCCCTGTCGCCGAGGTCGGCCGTCGTGCCGACCGGAGGCCCAGGTCCGCGTGGACGAGTCGTCTCGGAGCCCTCGGACTGCTGGCAGTGGTGCTCGCCTGTTTCGGGTCGCTGCCGTGGACGCTCGGGACGGTGCCGGTCGCCGGGGGACTCGAGCGTCGGTACGAGGCGGGTGATCTCGACCTCAACCTGCTCACGCCGGGACTGGGGGAGCCCGATGTCGAGGCTCAGGCCCGCATCGTCGAACTGCGGGACGCCGGATCGCACGTGCCCGACCGGGTGCTGGGAACGGACCGATTCGGCCGGAGCATGCTGGTGCGCGTCCTGCTGGGCGGGGCGGTGAGTCTCGGTATCGGCCTTTCCGCGGCCGTCATCGCGGTCGTGATCGGCACCGCGGTGGGGGCGCTGGCCGGGTTCGTCGGAGGTCGCGTCGATTCGGTGGCGATGCGGATCGTGGACGTGCTCTACGGTCTGCCCTACATCCTGCTCGTGGTGCTGGTCTCGGTGGCTGCGGACGGCGTGGTGCAGCGGCTCAACCTCGATCCATCATCCGCCGCCCGGCAACTGGTCAACATGGCGACGCTGCTCTTCGCGATCGGTGGCGTGGGCTGGCTGACCACCGCCCGGGTGGTCCGCGGACAGGTCCTCAGCCTGCGGGAACAGCCGTTCATGGAGGCGTGTCGGGCGCAGGGGATGCGTCCGCTGCGACAGTTCACCCGCCATCTGCTCCCGAATCTGGTGGGGCCGATCGTGGTCTACGGGACGCTCGCGGTGCCCGCCGCGATCCTCTCGGAGAGCTTTCTGAGCTTTCTGGGGATCGGCGTCGGCGAGCCGCTTCCAAGCTGGGGGAATCTCGCGAGCGACGGTCTCGGCGAGCTGCATTCGGTCCACGGCCGTTGGTGGCTGCTTCTATGGCCGTGTCTCCTGATCGCCCTCACCCTCGTGAGCCTGAACCTCGTCGGCGACCGCCTCAAGGCGAGGTTTGATCCCGCGCACGGCTCCCCGTAGGCTGCACCGACTCGGCGCCGACCCCGGCCCGTCGTACGCAGGAAAGACCCCGGCTCATGCAGAACCGCTTCGGTTTCAAGGACTTCGTGCTCCTCGTCGTCACTCTGGGGGTGGGGCTTCTGGTGCTCCTCCAGATGCTCCAGTCCGATCGGGTCTGGGATCGCCTCGACGACATCCAGGCCAAGGTCGGCGAGATCGAGCAGCAGGTCGGCGGCGGCGGCGACGTCGACGCGATCCGTGACGAACTCAACGCCCTTCGCACCGCGATCGCGACCCGTCCGATCAACATCAACCTCGGTGGTGTGTCGGCCGACGGCATCTCCGTCGGCGGTGGCGATGTCGCGCCGATGGGCGAAGGCGGCCTGAGCACGTCCACCTCCGGGGTCCGGGACGACTCCTGGGCTCGCCCCGGGGTGCCGATCGCCTGGCAGGAGCCGTGGGGTTTCGCGAGCGACCCCGCCGAGGTGCCGGGCTTCCGTCGCGGAGGCGAGTTCACCGAGATCTTCGGGGCCCAGCCCGCGAAGATCACGCCGTACCTCTCGACCGACGTCTACGGTCGCCGCGTGATCGACCGCGTGGTCGAGACCCTCGCCGCCTACGACCCCGACACGCTGTCCCTTCGCGGGGTGCTCGCCGACGGATGGCAACTCGACCCCGACGGCATGTGGCTCCGGGTGCACCTCGATCCCGGAGCGACGTTCTCCGACGGCGTTCCCGTCACGGCAGAGGACGTCCGTTGGACCTTCGTGGACTTCATCGCCAACCCACTGATCGAGGCCGAGCGGTCCCGAGCCACCCTCGACATGATCGAGAACGTCGAGGTGATCGACGAGCACACCGCCGAGTTCACCTTCAACAAGTCGCTCTTCACCAACCTCGACTACACGCTCGGCGCGTACATCCTTCCCAAGCACTTCTATTCGAGGTTCGAGCCGTCCCAGATCAACCCCTCGACGGGGCTGCTGATGGGATCGGGACCCTTCCGCATCGCGAACATGGACCCCGACGATCAGTGGTCGCCCGGCGAGGACATCGTGATCGTCCGCAACGAGCGGTATTGGGGCGACGCCAAGCCGGCACTGGCCTCGCTCCGTTCGAAGGTCGTCACCGACCCGCTCGCGGCGCTCGTCGCCTACCGCAACGGCGAGGGTGACATGCTCACGCCGACCGCCGCCCAATACGCCGAGTACCGGGATGACGAAGAGTTCCTGCGGGACAATGCCATTCACAAGTGGCTCAACATGCGGAGCGGCTACTCGTTCATCGGGTGGCAGTGCGGACCGCGGGGCGGCCCGGGCGGCAAGCTCACCCCGTTCCATGACGCTCGCGTTCGCAAGGGCATGACGCACATTCTTGACCGCGAACTCATGATCCGCGACATCTGGGAAGGCGTCGGTGAGGTGGCGACCGGGCCGAACAGCCCCGCGTCGCCCGCCTCGGCCCCGGACGTCACGCCCTGGCCGTTCGACGAGGCGGAGGCCGATCGGCTCTTCGCGGAGGCGGGCTGGGTCGATGCCGACGGCGACGGGGTGCGTGAGTACCAGCTCGAGGACGGCGTCTTCGCGAAGGGCACGCCGTTCGAGTTCGAGTTCACGATCGCGACGGGTGGCGAGACCGCCGAGCGGATCATCAGCTACCTCAAGAGCCAGTGCCTCAAGAACGGGATCGTCTGCAACCCCAAGATCGTGGACTGGTCGTTCTACAGCGACATGCTCAAGCAGCGGAACTTCGATGCGATGGTCATGGGCTGGAGCGCGAGCGCCCCGGAGAGCGATCCGCGGCAGATCTGGCACTCGAGTTCGATCCTCGATCAGGGCGATAACTTCATCCAGTGGGGCAGCCCCGAGGCCGATGCGTTCATCGACGCCGGCCGCGCCGAACTCGATCTCGAGGCCCGCATGGCCGATTGGCATGGCCTGCATCGCACGATCCACGAGTCCCAACCGTACACGTTCCTGCGGGCGTCACCCTGGATCCGGTTCGTGAATCGCAACATCGGCAACGTGGTCGAGCACAAGAGCGGACTGGAGCCGCAGGAGTTCTTCCGCGCGGCTGCGCCGCTTCCGGCCGATTGACGATCGCGTCGACCTTCACCGTCACCTTCACCGTCACCCCGATCCGGCGCCGTCCCGCACCATGCTCGCGTACATCGCTCGAAGACTGCTGCTGATGATCCCGACGCTGATCGGGATCACGCTGCTCGTCTTCATGCTGCTGGCGCTCAGTCCCGGTGGCATCGGGGCGGGGCTTCGAGTCTCCGGCGGGCAGATGGAGGCCAGCAAGGCGGCGCTCATGGAGGCGTATCTCGAAGATCGCTACGGTCTCGATGATCCCTTCATCGTCCAGTACGGCCGCTGGCTCGGCCGGATCTCGCCGGTCAAGTTCGGCATTCGAGATCAGGTGCTCCCGACCGGGGCCCTCGTGCGCTACCCCAAGGCGATCCAGCCGACGCCGCTCGAGGATTCCTGGTTCGCGGAGGTCCTGGTGCCCGCGGATCGGCTGGTCGAGATCCGTGACGAGTACGGCGTGCGTGACGGTCGCGACGTCCTGACCCGCGGCGACGACACCGCCGAGATCGCCGAGTACAAGGCCGCGGCCAAGGCGTACTCGAAGACCCGGGCCGACTACCTGGTCGCTCGCAAGGAACTCGACAAGCAGCTCATCCGCCTCGCCGCCGCCGAGGGCTGGTCCGACGCGGTGGACAAGGGCAAGCCCGTGCATCGGCGGTTCGCCGGACGCGAGCCCGATCGGACCTCGGCCCAGTGGCTCGAGGTCGAGGCCGCCGCGATCGCGGCGCTGGATGCGAAGGCGGTCGCCGAGGCGGCGCGAGCACGCGAAGCCACGGCCTTCGAGGTTCGACCGTACCCCGAGGACGGCATCGCCATCGTTCCGGGCGTTCTGTCGCTCGCGTGGCCGGATCTCGGGACCGCATTTAGTCGTGGCCGCCCCGTCAAGGATCTGATCCTGACCGCGCTGCCGGTCACCCTGCTTCTCAACGCGGTGACGGTGCCGATCATCTACCTCATCGCGATTCCCGCGGGCATGCTCGCGGCGCGATATCGCGGTTCGTGGTTCGACGTGAGCAGTGGTGCGCTCTTCGTCGCCTTCTGGTCGATCCCGACGGTGTGGGCGGGCGTGCTCGCGATCGGCTATCTCGCCGACAAGCAGCATCTCGGCTGGTTCCCCGTGTCGGGGCTGCATGCCAACGACGCCGACGGCATGACCTTCCTGCCCTCCTTCGTCGCGGGACCCGATGGAAGCTCGACCTTCTCGGCGGGCTACCTGCTCGACACGCTCTGGCACCTCGCGCTGCCCGTGGCGTGTCTCGTCTACACCGGCTTTGCGGTGCTCGCGAAGCAGACCCGCGCCGCGATGCTCGACAACTTCAATCAGGACTACGTCCGCACCGCGAAGGCCAAGGGCGTGCCCGCCCGTGTGGTCCTGATGCGTCACGTCTTCCGCAACAGCCTGCTGCCCTTCATCACGATGTTCGTGACGATCTTTCCCGCGATGCTCGCCGGGTCGGTCATCGTCGAGAAGATCTTCTCGATCCCGGGCATGGGCAGTCTCATCCTTGAAGCGATCAACCTTCGCGATCGCGAACTCATCCTCGCGAACACCTTCATGATCGCGGTGGTGAATCTGCTGGCACTCCTGCTCGCCGACATCCTGTACGCGTTCGCCGACCCCCGGATCAGCTACGACTGATCCTCCCTTTCGAGAGTTCCGCCCCGTGAGTCAGGCCCCCTCCAATCCCGCAGGCACCATCTCCGGCATCGACGTGATGCGCGGCGTCGGTGCCAAGCCGTCGAAGCCGTTCTGGGCCGACGCGTGGGATCGCGTGGTCAAGCGGTGGGGGGCGAGGATCGGCCTCGCCTGGATCGCGGTGATCGCGTTCTTCGCGGCGCTCGCCCCCGTGATCGCGACCGGACTTCCCGTCTGGACCGTCGAGACGGTGGACGGTCAGGTGGTGCGGTCGTGGTCGCCGATGTGGGAGGGGCTGCACGCGGTCGATGTCGCACTGATCGCCGGACTCGTCTTCGGTGTTCCGTGGATGCTGGTTCCGCAGACTGCGGTCGGGATGACCCGGTCACACCGGCTCGGCGTGCTGATCGCCGCGGCCGTTCAGTGCGGCGTGTCGATCATCGTCGCGGGACTTCTCGGCGACTGGCTCACCGACCCCGAGCAGTCCGAGGGCATCCGGACGTTCGCGACAGAGCGGGCGACGATCGTGCCGTGGCTCTCCGCGGCCGTCGGCGCGGTGATCGGTGCCGTGGTCATGGTTCCGTTCACGACCTTCAAGTCGCGGAGCGCCCGGGTCATCCTGATCTGCCTGATCGCGTCGCTCTCGACGATGATCGCCGCGGATCGCTTCGCGCCGCCGCTGTCGAACTACGACCGCTACATCGATCGCGAGCTTGCCGGCCGCTACGAGAACACCTGGGCGATCGTGCCGTGGTCGCCGACGCAGGCCCGCACGTCGTTCTACACGCTCGAACCCGGCACTGCCGTCGAGACCGAACTGCCCGCGACCGAGGGAACGTTCTTCGGCGAGCGGACGTTCCTGCTCGGCACCGACTCGGTCGGTCAGGACGTGCTCAGCCAGATGATGCACGCGTGTCGTCTGTCGATCTCGATCGGCCTCATCTCGACCGGCATCTCGGTGCTGATCGGCATCATCGTCGGGTCGCTCATGGGCTACTTCGGCGGGGCGGTCGATCTCGTGCTCAGCCGGATCGTCGAGATCTTCATGGCGATTCCGGTGCTGTTCCTGCTGATCGTGGCGGCGGCGGTTCTTCCCCGGAACACGTACATGATGATGGCGATCATCGGGTGCGTGAGCTGGACGCTTCCCGCCCGCTTCATACGAGCCGAGTTCCTCAAGCTCCGGGCGCAGGACTTCGTCCAGGCGGCACGGGCCGCTGGTCTCCCGCTTCGGTCCGTGCTCTTCAAGCACATGCTTCCGAACGGTCTGACGCCGGTGCTCGTGCAGGCGTCGTTCTCGATCGCGGCCGCGATCCTCGCGGAGGCCACGTTGTCCTACCTCGGCCTCGGGCCCGACGGACAGGCGTCCTGGGGCAAGCTGCTCTCAAGCGCCTCGACCGCGACCGGCACCTTCAACTGGTGGCTCGCGATCTTCCCCGGCCTCGCGATCTTCCTCACCGTGCTCGCCTACAACCTGCTCGGCGAGGCGTTCCGAGACGCGATCGATCCCAAGCTTCGGAAGGCGGCGCACTGATGAGCGGTTCCGAGTCCAACGCCCAGATCGCCACCTCCGGATCGTCGTCGGTCTCGAGCGAGCCGCTGCTCTCCGTCCGCGACCTCGCGGTCAGCTTCCAGAACAGCGCCGATCCGACCGGGCCGCGCATCCAGGCGGTGGCCGGCGTCAGCATGACGATCCACCCGCGGCAGACGCTCGCGGTGGTGGGGGAGTCGGGCTGCGGCAAGAGCGTGACCGCGATGAGCACGATGCAGCTCGTTCCGCGTCCGCCGGGGCGGTTCGATCGCGGGGTTGCGCTCTTCAAGGGCCGCGACGTCCTCACGCTCTCCGAGAGCGAGATGCTGAAGCTCCGCGGTCGCGACATCGCGATGATCTTCCAGGAGCCGATGACCAGTCTGAATCCGGTCTACACGATCGGTGACCAGATCATGGAGGCGATTCTGCTTCACCAGCAGGTCACCCCGTCGGAGGCCGAGGAGATCGCGGTCAAGGCGATGGACGACGTCGGCATTCCGCACCCCGCGAAGCGGTTGAACGACTATCCGCACCAGTTCTCGGGCGGCATGCGGCAGCGGGTGATGATCGCGATGGCGCTCGCGTGCAACCCGACCCTGCTCCTCGCCGACGAACCGACGACGGCGCTCGACGTCACGATCCAGGCCCAGATCCTCGAACTGCTGCGGGAACTGCAGCGGACGAAGGAGATGGGCATCATGCTCATCACCCACAACCTCGGCGTGGTCGCCGAGAACGCCGACGTGGTGTGCGTGATGTACGCGGGGCGGGTGGTCGAGTACGCGAAGGTCTACGACCTCTTCGATCGACCGCTGCATCCGTACACCCGCGGACTGTTCAACTCGATCCCGCGACTCGGTGAACTCAAGCACCGACTGACGACGGTCGAGGAGGTGGTGGGGGACCCGGCCCAGTTCCTGAAGCTCCCCGGCCACGACCCCGCGAACGGTGCCGAGATCGTCCCGTGGTGGCCCGACCCGCCGAAGGATGTCCGTCCGCAGACGGTCGAAGGCCGCGACGAGTACGTGCTGTACGAGATCGAACCCGACCGCTGGGTCGGGTGCTTCCGAAGCCGGCATCTGGAGGACCACGTCTGTCGTCCGCCGGATCTGGACTTCCGGAAGGATGATCTGCTTTAGCGCTCGGCGGGGGGCTGCGCCCAGCCCGCCTCGCTTTCCAGATCACGGTCGGCGCGGC
>CAYZSH010000003.1:0-8079 GCA_964481025.1 uncultured Isosphaeraceae bacterium | reverse complement strand
TGCTGCGGCTCGGCTGCGCCGTTGCCGCAGCGGGACGCCGCGCAGGGCCGGATTCCGACGCTGGTCGGGGGCTGCGTCGAACCCGCCTCGCTTTCCAGATCACGGTCGGCGCGGCTGCTGCGGCTCGGCTGCGCCGTTGCCGCAGCGGGACGCCGCGCAGGGCCGGATTCTGACGCTGGTCGGGGACTGCGTCGAACCCTCCTCGCTTTCCAGATCACGGTCGGCGCGGGGGCCGGTTTGGTTCTTTCGATTCCGCTCCCCCGCCTGGCGGGGGAGCTGTCGCCGAAGGCGACTGAGGGGGCACGCTCGACGATTCGGATCCCTGAGTCAGGATCAGCCGCGACTCAACCCACGTCGCGCCGTCCACTATCGTCTCCAGTTCGACGCTCGACATCATTCTCACCTTTCCTCACACGCCCATCCCCTCCGCCATGCTCATCGACCCCGGCAAGAAAGCGCCCGCGTTCACGCTCCCCGATCAGGACGGCGTGAAGCACGCGCTCAAGGACTGTCTCGGTACGCCCGTCGTCCTGTTCTTCTATCCCAAGGACGACACGTCCGGCTGCACCGCCGAGGCGTGTCAGTTCCGCGATCAGCTGCCCGACTTCAAGAAGGCGAAGGCCGCGGTCTTCGGGATCAGCCCGGACTCGGTCGAGAGCCACCGCAAGTTCGTCGACAAGCACGGCCTGAACTTCACGCTGCTCGCCGACTCGGCCCGTGACGGCGACGACAACCCCAAGGTCTGCCACAAGTACGGCGTCTGGCAGGAGAAGTCGATGTACGGCCGCAAGTACATGGGCGTGGTGCGGACGACCTATCTGCTTGATGCCGCCGGCAAGGTCGCGAAGCGTTGGGACAAGGTGAAGGTGCCGGGGCACGCCGCCGAGGTGCTCGCGGCGATTCGCGAACTCTGATCGTCGACACGCGCCATGACCGTTCCGACCCCGCCCGTTCTTCGCTTCCGTCGCCTGCACCCGTCCGCGGTCGTGCCGTCGTATCAGACCGAGCACGCGGCGGGTCTCGACCTGCACACGACCATCGAGGTCGCCCAGCGGCTCGACCCCGGGGACATTCATCTCTTTCCCTGTGGGTTCGCGATGGCGATCCCCGACGGCTGGGAGGCCCAGGTCCGCCCGAGGAGCGGGCTGGCCACGAAGCACGGCATCTCGATGCCGAACGCACCGGGAACCATCGACGCCGATTACCGCGGCGAGGTCATGGTGCCGCTCATCAACCTCGGACGCCTGCCGTTCACGGTGGAGCCGGGCATGCGGATCGCCCAGATGGTGATCGCCCCGGTCGCCCGGGTCCGTATCGAGGAGGTCGATTCGCTCGACGAGACGGGCCGTGGCGGAGGGGGATTCGGCTCGACCGGGCGTTGACCTGCCGTCCAGGCCGCGGGGGATCCGTCCCGGGATCGTTAGAATCCTGCGAATGCAGACTTCGACCGACGTGATCGTCCCCCTTCTCGACCTCAAGGCCCAGTTCGAGACCATCCGCGCGGAGATCGAGCCCGCGGTGCACGAGGTCCTGGAGAGTCAGGTCTTCATCGGCGGGCCGAAGGTCGAAGCGCTCGAGGAACGATGTGCCGAATACCTGCGGATGCCGCACGCGGTCGGTTGCTCGAACGGATCCGACGCGATCATCCTCGCCCTTGACGCCCTCGGAATCGGACCGGGTGACGAGGTGATCGTGCCGACGTTCACGTTCTTCTCGACCGCGGGCAGCGTGTCGCGGGTCGGCGCGACGCCGATCTTCGCGGACATCGATCCCGCGTCGTATCAGATCGACCCGCACTCGATTCGCGAAGCGATCGCGTCGCGGCCCGCCGGCGCAGTCAAGGCGATCATTCCCGTGCATCTCTTCGGTCAGGCGTGCGATCTCGACGCGATCATGGCGATCGCCCGGGAGCACGACCTCAAGGTCATCGAGGATGCGGCACAGGCGATCGGGACCGAAGACGCGCACGGCCGTCGCGTCGGCTCGGTCGGCGATCTCGGCACCTACAGCTTCTTCCCGAGCAAGAACCTCGGTGGCTTCGGCGACGGTGGTCTGTGCGCGACGAACGACCCCGAGATCGCGGAGCGCATGCGTCGCTTCCGCAATCACGGCATGAAGCCGAAGTACTTCCACCACGACATCGGTCTCAACTCACGTCTTGATGCGTTGCAGGCGGCGGTCCTGCTGGTGAAGATCGAACATCTCGATGCGTGGAGCGCCGCGCGACAGGAGAACGCCCGGTTCTACGACCAGGCATTCGCGGCGGCGGGAGCCACGACCAGTGCGGTTTCGCTCGACGAAGGTGGACTGCCGCTTCGAACTCCGCAGCCCGCGCCGGCCGGAGCGAGGCACATCTACAACCAGTACGTCATCCGCGTGCCCGCCGCGCGGCGTGATGCGATCCGTCAGGCGCTCACCGACGCGAACATCGGCACCGAGATCTACTACCCGCGATGCCTGCACCAGCAGGACTGCTATCGCGATCTCGGCATCCCGACCGGAAGCTTCCCGCACGCCGAACGCGCCTCGGGCGAAGTGATCGCGATCCCGATCTATCCGGAACTCAGCGAGGTGCAGCGGCAGCATGTCGTCGACACGGTCCTTGCAGCCGTGCGCGCCGGCTCGCCGTCTTGAGATCAGGAGAGCAGGAGATCAGTAGAGCAGGAGATTCTGCGCGGGGGGGGGGCGCCGGGTCTGCTTCGCCCCCTCAGATCAGTCCGCCGAACTCCCGTACCCCGAGGGGTTCCAGCACGCTGAACGGCTCCGCGGTCTCGACGCCGATGCGACTGCCGAGATACCGCGCCTGCGCGTCGAGCCAGGCCACGACGGCGCGATTCTTCTCGTGCGTGTGGAACTGACTCTCGTACGCGAGGATCGCCTCCATCTTGCGGTCGTGGAAACCGGTGGTGTCCACGAGAAACGACGGCTGGGGGATCGTGCGCAGATGCGTCGCGAAGTAGTGGACGAGTCGGCTCGGATGTCGCGGTTCGCCGGGGAGATCGATCTTCGTGAGCTTCGCGTCGAATCGGGCATCCTCCACGATGCGGGTGGCGGCACGATGATCGGGATGCGCGTCCACGGGATGCGGACAGAAGATCCAGTCGATCTCATGCACCCGCAGCACACCCGCGACGGCATGGCGACAGGCGAGGGAGTGGGTGACCTCGCGATTGACGAAGCCGTGTTCGCGTCCGAGCATGATCCGTTCGACGCCGAGGATCTCGGCGGCGCGGGCCGCCTCCATCGCGCGGATCTCGGGAGAACCGTGCGGCGTCGGTTCGCCGTCGGTCAGATCCAGAAGCAGCACGCGATGGCCATCCTCGACGAGCCGGAGGATCGTGCCTCCCATCGCGAGTTCCTGATCATCGGGATGCGGGCCCACCACCAGCACGTTCATGGTCGTCTCCGGCTGTCGAATGCCTCGGGGATCACGGTCGTCCGATGAGCGGGCGATCGTCGCCTGCCGCCCGGACCCGGTCGAGCAGATCGTCGCACGATTCGACGACCCACGTCGTCATCCGCTCCACGAGTTGTCGATCTCCACGTCGCTGGGCCGCATCGATCTCGGCGAATCCCCGGCAGATCCGGGCCAGTGTCTCGCGGTGATCCTGTCCCCAGGCATCACGGTCGGGTGGCAATGCGACCGCGGCGACGGCGGCGGTCGAGTCCGCCGACGCCGCCTCGAGCGCCGGGCCGACCCTGGCGGCAAGCCACGCCACGACCGCCGCCGGCGGCGCCGCCGACTCGAGTCGAGCGAGATCCCGGTCGAGCTTCGGCACGTCTCCGTCGGCCCCGGACGCGACGGCGAGTCGGAGCGTCGGGGCCAGCGTGCGAGCGGTCCACTCCAGTCGATTGGCCGGGACGAACCAGCCACCCCAACGATCGCACGCCTTCAAACCGCGTGCGAGATCATCGTCGCCGCCGGCGAGGATCGCGTCGAGTCCGTCGAGGGCCGCGCCGAGTCGTGCGAGCCGCTCCATTTCCAGACGGGCTGGGCCGCCAAGGTCACCGTTGGAGATCTCGTCCGCCCAACGACGGCGGGTCTCGGTGGCGCGGTCGAGCAGGTCACGGGATCGTCCTCCGGTCCGTTCCGTCACCGACGGCGAATCGCTCGCCAACCACGCCTCCGCCGGAAACGGCATGAACCGATCGAGATCGCTCGACACCAGATCGATCGCTGCGGCGCCCTCGGCCTGCGTCGCATCCTTGCCAAGCATCTGGCACCACGCCCGGATGCGGGTTCGGAATTCGCGGGCGGCGCCCGGCCTGATCGCGGTGAGTCGCGCCGCGAGCCGATCCGCGGTGCCGAGTCGTCCCAGATCGGCAATGGAGGCCTCCAGTCCCTGAAGGGCGCCGACCGCCGCGGGGTCGCCGAGTGCCGCGGGATCACTTCCGACCTTGACCAGAAGATCGACCGTCGAGCGAACGAGACGTCGATGCCGCTTCTGCACCGCGATCGACGCGGCCCGCAGATCGCGATCGAGCTCCTCGATGTCGAGTCGGGTGCCCGCGAGGATCAATGATGTGACCTGAGCCTGACGGCGAAGCAGCGCGACGGTTCGCGGATCATCACCCCGTTCGAGGGTCGCCGAAAGCAGTGAGGCGAGCATCTCCGGGTCGGCATCCCGACCGGCCGCAGTCTGGCCGAGCCGCTCGAGATCCGAGGCGATGCGGATCGCCACGTCCATTCGTTCGACGGCTCGCACCATCGCGTCGTCGTCCTGAAGCTCCGCGACCGCGAGCAGGGCGGCGATCACCGAGGCGGCCCCCGGCCCCTCGGCATTCAGCCTCGAAGCGCGGTCCGCCGTCTCGCGGAAGACGCGGTGCACTCTTCGCCGGTCGTCGGCGGTCCTGGCCCGAAGTCGCTGGTCGATCTCAAGGAACTCGGCGCCGGTCGGCAGCGGTGGAAGCGCTGCGCGGGCGACGGCGATGCCACCGGATCGAACCTCCGCGACCGCCGGCCATCGCTGGTCGAGCGGACGCCGCTCCACGATCTCGAGCGCGTCCACGACCGGGGCCAGCACCAGCGCGATCGTGTCGTCGAACTCGACGAGCGACTCCATGGAACGCCGGCGAAGTTCGTCGAGCCCGGCGCGGTTGAAGGCGATCAGTCGATCAAGTCCGCGCCGGCGTGCGTCCTCCTCGAGACGCAGCGGCGGACTGCCGGTGAACGCGCCGGGGCGGGACAGCGGCTCCAGCCGGCGTTCGATGCCTTCGATCGACGGCGCGAGGCGCAGGGCGGCGAGCCCCGCCGCGGCGGCTCCGGGCGAGGTGCCTCGACCTCGGGATGCCAGCTCGGCGATGACGCGACGGAGTGTCGCGCCGGCGGCCCGGACGACGTCGGCGTCGGTCTTGCCATCGGAGGCCGCGATGTTCCGCGACAGTCGTTCCGCGATCTCGTCGAGGACCGAGACCGGCGTCTCGGGAAACGCGGGGGCGGCGTCGAGATCCAGCACCTGGGCCGGAACCCGCGTCGCCAACACGAGCATCGCCGCGCACGACCAGCCCGCGAACCACCGTCGGCGACGGGAAGGCGTGGAGCGGGCGCCGGGCATCGTCGTCATGGCCCGACCTCGCGGCGATCGAGCACCCGTCGATAGAGATTCTCGAGATCACGCACCATGGTGCGATGATCGAAGGCGGTGCGGCATCGGTCGCGACCGGCACGGCCGAGTGCGGCGCCGCGATCGGCATCGTGTCGCAGTCTCAGCACCGCATCGCGAAGCCCGGCACGATCGCCGGGCGCGACGAGGAACCCCGTCTCCCCGTCGATGCATACTTCGGGGGCGCCGTCGAGCGCGTAGGTCACGACCGGTCGCGCGGAGAGGAGTCCCTGCACGACGGCTCTGGGAAGTCCCTCGCGATACGACGGGTGCGCCACGACGTCCATCGCCTTGATCCAGCCGGGGATGGTCTCGGGCGCCACCAGTCCGGGGGTGTGCACGCGGTCGGCGAGTCCGAGCTCGCGCACGCGACCGAGCAGGCGTTCCGACCACCAGCCGTCGCCGACCCAGAGCAGGTGGATGCCCGGATCGTCGCGCATCGCCTCGCCGAGGGCGTCGAGCAGATCGTCGTGCCCCTTCAGCTCCGCGAGCCGGGCGACGGTGCCGACGATGAACGCATCCTGCGGAAGCCCGAGGCGTGCACGGGCGCCGTGCATCGACTCGGCGTCGTCCAGATACGGCTCGACGAGCATGCCGCTTCGGACCGTGCGGTACTGCTCGGGGCGACCGATGCCGACCGCGAGCGCCTGATCCCGCATCGCATCCGCGACGGTCGCGATCGCGTGGCAGCGTCGGGCCGCCCAGCGCTCGGCCCGGATGTATGCGGCGTTCTTCAAGGCCGACTGGTACGGATGGAACGGCAGTCCGTGGATGGTGTGCACGACCGCCGGAACCTCGGCGTGCCACGCGGCGGCGCGACCGAGGATGCCCGCCTTCGAGGAGTGCGTGTGCACGACGTCCGGGCGCCAGTCGCGGATCAATGCTTCGAGTTCACGTCGGCATCGCCAGTCGCGACGCGGCGCGATCTCGCGCACGAGGTTCGGGGTCTCGAGCGCCTCGATCCCGCCGTGCGCTTCGACCGTCGGCAGCATCGTCCCTTCGGGGCCCTCGATCGGGCCGAAGACCAGAGACACTGCGTGACCGTCGTCGGCCTGACCGGCGCACGACAGGACGGTGTTCTCCTGGCTTCCGCCCAGGATGAGCCGCGTCGAGATGTGCATGATCCTCACGGTTCGTCCCCGCCGAGGTCGTCATCGGGGCGCCGGTCCGGCCAGCCCGGCGGCAGCACGTCGGGGCCGTGGTGGATCCAGCGGAGCGAGAGTCCCATGGGCGGGAGCGTCTGGCCCGCCAGCCGTCGTTCGCCGGTGGCGATGATCTCGTCGATGCGCTCCGCGTGCATGCGTCCCTTGCCGATCTCGACCAGCGTGCCCGCGATGATGCGGACCATGTTGTACAGAAAGCCGCTTCCGACGATCTCCATCCGGACGCGGTGCGGGGCGGGTTCCCACACCCGGCAGTCGAAGATCGTGCGCTCGGTGTCGACGCGACCGTGATGCTTCTGGGCGAGCCCTCGCACGTCGTGCGTGCCCACCAGACGCGGCGCCGCGGCGGCCATCGCCTCGGCGTCAAGCGGCACCGGCACGTGGAACGCGGTGCGACGCGCAAACAGCGGGGGCCAGATCTCCGGCGGTCGTCCCCACGCGAAGTCGTAGCGGTAGCACTTGCTCGTCGCCATCGAGATCGGGTCGAAGTCGTCGTCCACGATCTCCGCTCGACGCACCTGCACGTCATCGGGAAGGCGCACCGTCAACGCGGTCGCGAGACGCTCGATCGGAACCGCACGTTCGGAGGTGAACGCCGCGACCTGCCCGACCGCGTGCACGCCCGAATCGGTGCGACTCGCGCCGGTGACCGGAACCCGCTCGCGGACCGTCTCGAAGACCGCCTCCTCCAGCACGTGCTGCACGGTGCGGAGTTCCGTCCCGTCCGGGCGGATCTGCCGCTGCCAGCCGTGGAAGTCGGTGCCGTCGTACGCGACCAGGAGGCGGTGACGTGGCACGGTGAGATCAGTGGCCGAACAGGTTCCGGGCCGCGAGCATGCCCTTCTCGTCGAAGTACGTCATCGCGTCGTCGACGCTGTCGAAGATCTTCGTCGCGGTCTCGGTGATGAACGGACTCGGGCTCTTGCCGGGCTTCCACACCACGTAGACCTCCTTGGTGTGCTCGAAGGCGTGATGGAGCTCGCGTTCGACGCCGCTGGAGAGTCCGGGGATGCCGCCGGGGAGTTCGGGGATGTACGACACGATCATGTCGGACTGGTCCACGAGCTTGAAGTCCCGCATGTAGATCTGGCCGTCGATGTCGCCGGCGATGTCGAGCACCTCGCGGGTCGGGATCCGCACCGGCTCGTCACCCTCGTGAGCGCTGCCGAACATGTGCTGCGGCACCTCGACGAAGTCCTTGCCGTGACGGGCGGCGGCCAGGGCGTTCTCGAGCAGCAGCTTCTCGTCGACGTCGCCGGGATCGAAGGCGATGAAGTGCTCGGCGATCTGGGCGCGGAAGCCGTCGATCTCGG
>CAYZSH010000002.1:9402-46345 GCA_964481025.1 uncultured Isosphaeraceae bacterium | reverse complement strand
CCGCTCGACGCGATCCTCGACGAGGCCCGGCGTCTGCTCGACGACGGCTGCGTCGAACTCAACCTGATCGGACAGGACACCACGAGCTGGGGATTCGACATCGGTGACGAGCGCGGTCTCGTCGGCCTGCTCGAATCGCTCGACGCCCTGTGCGCGGGCCACGGCGACGCCCCGCGGGCCCGTCTCATGTACGCGTACCCGTCGAAGTTCACCGACGCGATGATCGCGGCGATCCGAGACCTTCCGCGGATCGTGAAGTACATCGACATGCCGCTGCAGCACGCGAGCGACGCGATGCTGACCGCGATGCGACGGCAGGTCACCGCGGCGCAGCAGCGGGACCTCGTCCTGAAGCTTCGAGACGAGATCCCCGGCATGGCGCTGCGGACCACGTTCATCACGGGTTTCCCCGGCGAGACCGAGGAGGACCACGAGGCGCTCCTCGACTTCATCGACGAGGTGCAGTTCGACGCGATGGGCGTGTTCCGCTACTCGCCCGAGCCCGGCACCCCTGCGGGCACGATGGAGAACGACCCCGCCCTCGCGGTGCCCGACGAGATCAAGCGACGCCGTGAGGCGGAACTGATGCTGCGACAGCAGGAGATCGCGTTCGAGAACGCCGAGTACCTCGCCGAGCAGGAGGTCGTCATGGACGTGCTCGTCGACGGCGAGGCCCCCGACACCGCCGAGGTCGAACTGGCCGAGGACGATCCGGCGGTCAAGGCCGATCTCCCGATGCACCTCTCGATCGGCCGCTGCTACTTCCAGGCCCCGCAGGTCGATGCCCAGACGTGCGTGGCGAGCGTCGCCCGCCTGAGTCCCGGCGAACTCGTCCGCTGCCGGATCGTCGGCAGCCAGGGCTACGACCTCGTCGCCCGACCGGTCGAGGAACTCGAGCGACGGACCTCGCTCCCGATTCTCTGAGCGACTGATCGGGTCCCCGTTCGCTCGATCGAACGACAGGCTCCCGGACCTCGACGGCCGAGTCGCGGGCGAACTTCGTGCTTTTTTTCACGATTCACCGGCCGACCCCCTTCTATCCGCATGAGGGGCCCGCTACCTTGCCCGACTCGGCGTCCCGAGGCGTGGTTCCTCCGTCGAGACCAATTCCCAGATCCGAACCCCGTCGTTCCAGTCGTCGGCACCGCCCCCCGGTGTCGGAGCTCCTCTCCCACCGCCGCCAGCCCGCGTTTCCCGGAGATTCCAGTCGTGTACGGCCAGCTTCCCGAGGTCAGCCTTCGCTTCCGAGTCGCCCCGATCCTCGCGATCCTCGCGCTCACGGTCTCGTGGGCGTTCGGCCCCGCGTTCGGCGTGATCGGTTCGGTCTTCGGCGTCGGACTGCTGTTGCTCGTCGCGATGCTCGGGATGCCTCGGTCGGTGGATCTGACCTTCGGACTCATGCTCTCGCTGGTCACCTTCGCCGCCCAGTTCCTCGGCGGGGTGTTCCTGGGGATCGAGGCCGGCGCCTCGACCACGACCGCGGTCTTCACGACCGTGATCCTCTGGTTCGTCCAGCTCACCGCCTTCGGCATCGACATCCATCGACAGGCCGAGACGGTCATCATTCGGCCTGCCGCTCGGCGGGCCGCGACCCCGGCGAGCTCGTCCATGGGCAGCACCGCGGCCTGATCCGCGGAGGACAATCTCCGCCTTTTCGCCCAAAATCCCAACGTCGCCCCACGACCTGATGATTACCGTGTCGTGAAGGTTCCGAGAGCGTGTCGTTCAGCCTCGCCTTCCGCGACGCCCGGACCCGCCGCCGACTCCGTCGACCCGATGTCGACTCGAGCGCCCCGGCCGATGATCCGCAGCGTCGTTTCCTGGTCCGGAGGACCAAGGAGGCACGACGTGCTGGATCTCGAACTTGAATCATGGCCCGTCAGCCCTGACGACCGCACGCGAATCCGCGAGCGTCGCATCTCGATGTTCGGGCGAACCGACTGGAAGGGCTACCCCAAGGGCTTTCCTCCATTCGGGAGGACCGGGTCGGTGGTGCTGCTCACCCTGATTCTCCCGGCCGCGTGCGTGGCGACGGTGGTCGGGCTGCTGCTCTCGGGCAATCCGATGGCGGCCTTCGCCTTCGGTTGCACCTTCGTCGCCGAGGCGGGAATCCTCGCCATCGTCTATCGAAGTCGCCGGCGGCTGCTGCATCGAGCGGCCGCCGCCGAACTCGGCCATCCGGTCTGCCTGGGCTGCGGCTTCTACAACCTCGGACACCATCGGGGCGAGGTCTGCTGCGAGTGCGGATCGCCGATGCCCGAGCTGCCGGATGAACGCTTCCCGCCGCCCGAGGAGATCGCGGAGCTCCAGATGGTGCGTCAACATCGACGTCGGCTTCCGATGCTCCGGATGAATCTTCCGTAGGTCGATCGCGATGGATCACCGACCGACCGACGGCACGGGTTCTCGTATCATCCGACCGTCGAGAGGAGTCCTGACGATTGAGTACCACGACGCACCAGACCGGATCCCACTCGCCCGTCCACCGTGGCGGAGGCGAATGGTGACCACGTTCAGAACCGAATGGGCCTCCCATCTGAGACGATCGGCCCTCCTGACGCTGATCGTGGCAGGCGGATGTGCCACGACGACGACGTCCGAGGATCGCAGACCGACCGTCGTCCACACCCTGCAGATGGATCCGGAGCAACCGCCCGAGGTCGTCGGGTGGTGGGTCTCGCCCCTGGCACTGCTGGAACTCACCGATGACGGGCGATTCCGTCGGTGGTCGAGCCACGATCGCTTCGAGCGGCCCGAGGAGACCGGCCGCTGGCATCGCGACAACCACGCGGTGTTCTGGCTGGAGATCTACGCGGATCCCAGTCCGCCTCGCCGACGCGCGGCGCTCTGGTACCGCGACGACGTCCTCATGGCCACCATCGACCAGACGCCGGGCGCCTACCGGCTCTCGGACGGTCCGCCCTGGATCCCCGCCGACGAGTTGCTGGGGGTGTGGACCGGCGAAGGCGGCACCATCGAATTCCGCGAGGATGCAACGTATCTCTGGACGAGCTCGACCGAATCGGGGGCACCGGCCCGGATCGGCGGCCAGCGTGGTCGGTGGCGGCTCGACGAGAACCGACGGCTGCTCATCGAGCCGCTGCTGTCGGACCAGACGCCCGCGATCACGTCGCTCGTGCGAGACGACTTCGGAACGCCCTCGACCGACGACGACCTCGTGATCGAGGTCCGCTCATCGCTCGGACCGATGCGACGGCCGGGAACCGAACCCGACGCGGCCACCATGGTCCCGGTGAATCCCACCGCGTTCGATGCCGAACCGGACGCGGCCTCCCGATTCTGAACGGGAGGCGAGCAGGACTCGCATGCCCGAACTTCCCGAAGTCGAGCGCGGCCGACTGGTCGCGGAGATGGTCGCCCGCGGACGCACGATCCGACGAGTCCGCTGTGCGACGGATCGCATCGTGTTCTGCGACCAGTCCCCGGCGACGGTGACGCGACGACTCAAGGGTCGCACCGTCACGGCCGCGTGTCGCCACGGCAAGCAGCTGTGGCTGGAGTTCGACGAAGGGCCCGCCCTGCTGCTGCACTTCGGCATGACCGGTGCGCTGCACGGGTACGAGCACGAGTCCGACCGCCCGAGATTCTGGAAGATCGAGCTCGAGTTCGAGGACGGCCGCCGACTCGCGATGCCCGACCCGCGCCGCTTCGGACGCATCCGATTGCGGGACGATCCGCGACGGGAGCCGCCGGTCTCGGACCTTGGATTCGATCCGCTGCTGGACCTGCCGGGAAAGGCCGACTTCCGGGAGCGGATCGGCCGCGGCACGGTCTCGATCAAGGGGCGTCTCCTCGATCAGTCGTTCGCGGCGGGCGTCGGCAACTGGATCGCGGACGAGATCCTCTATCAGGCGGCGGTCGCGCCGCATCGCCGGGTGCGGGATCTCTCCGACGAGGAGATCGAGGCGATCCGCCGTCGACTCGGCGCGATCATCGACAAGGCGGTCGGCGTGAACTCGGTGTCGAGCCGGTTCCCGCGGACCTGGCTCTTCCACCGACGCTGGGGTCGGCCCGAGGATGCGACGACTGCCAGGGGCGAACCGATCGAGATCGCCACGATCGCGGGCCGGACGACCGCATGGGTACCGTCGGTGCAGCGATGAACCTCTTCCTCTGGCCCCGCTACCACGATCCGTCGTATCGCCCGACCCTTCGGGAGCTGGTCTCGATCCACTGGCGGGCGAACCTCCGGATGCTTCGCGTCCCCCGAGATCTCGTGGTCTTCACGGTGATCTCGATCCTCCCCGTGCTCGGGCTGTTTGCGGCCACCGAACTCTTCCCGACGTTCTTCTCCGGGGCTCCGGACGAGATCCTCGTCCGACTGGTGGCGATCTGCCTCCTCTTCTTCCCGGTCCAGCACGTCGCCTTCATGATCGCCATGGACCTGACCTACACCCCGCACGTCCGGGCGGCGATCCGGGAGCGAGGCGTCCCCGTCTGCCTCCGGTGCGGTCATCTGCTGCCTCCGAACGCCCCGGACGCCTCATGTCCCGAGTGCGGCGCCACGGGGTCCTCCGCTACGATCCGCGATTCGGGTCGGGGCGAGCCGACGGAGGCATCCCCCGCTGACCCGTCCATGGAGGTTCCGCGTCGGTGAAGGTCCGCAATTTCTCCATCATCGCGCACATCGATCACGGCAAGAGCACCCTCGCCGACCGGCTTCTGCACGCCACCAAGGCCGTGGACGCCCGCACCGGCAAGGACCAGATGCTCGACTCGATGGACCTCGAGCGTGAACGAGGCATCACGATCAAGTCGTCCGCGGTCACCGTGATGCACGAGTATCAGGGCGAGCAGTACGAGCTGAACTTCATCGACACGCCGGGTCACGTCGACTTCACCTACGAGGTCAGCCGGGCCCTCACCGCGTGCGAGGGTGCGGTGCTGGTCGTCGACTCGACGCAGGGCGTGCAGGCCCAGACCGTCGCCAACGCCTACCTCGCGGTGGACAACGATCTCGAGCTGATCCCGGTCGTCAACAAGATCGACCTCCCCGCCGCCGATCCCGACGGCGTGGCGATGGAGATCGAGCAGGTGCTCGGCCTCCCCGCCGAGGACTGCATCTACGTCAGCGCGAAGTCGGGCAAGGGCATCCCCGAACTGCTCGACGCGATCTGCGAGAAGCTCCCCGACCCGCCCCCGGCGACCACCGACAAGCTGCGGGCCCTGATCTTCGACTCCAACTACGACGATTACCGCGGCGTGGTGGTGTTCGTCCGGGTGTTCGACGGCTCGATCAAGGTCGGCGACAAGATCCGGATGATGGGTACCGGCCGCACGTTCTCGGTGACCGAACTCGGCCGCTACACGCCATTCCCGCAGAAGCTCAAGAAGATCGAGCAGGGCGGCGTCGGCTACATCGTCGCCGCGATCAAGTCGCTCGGCGACGTGCGGGTCGGCGACACCGTGACGCTCGAGCACGATCCCGCCGCCGAGGCGTTGCCCGGCTACGAGGAACCGAAGCAGATGGTGTTCTGCGACTTCTACCCCGCCTCCGGCGGCGAGGGTGGCAAGCGCAGTGACTTCGAAAGCCTTCGCGAGGCCGTCGAACGCCTTCACATCAACGACGCGAGCTTCACCTACGAGGTCCAGCACTCCGAGGCGCTCGGCTTCGGCTTCCGGTGCGGCTTCCTCGGGCTGCTGCACATGGACATCGTGCAGGAACGCCTCGAACGCGAGGGCGGCGTGGACATCGTGCAGACCGCGCCGACGGTGTCCTACCTCGTCGATCTCAACGACGGCACGACCGTCGAGATCCACAATCCCGCCGACCTTCCCGACATGTCGAAGGTGAAGGCGATCCGCGAGCCGATCGTCAAGATCGAGATCATCTGCCCCGAGGAGAACATCGGCGACCTCATGAAGCTCGCCGAAGGACGTCGCGGGGTCTTCAAGGGTCAGCGGTTCATCTCCGAGACCCGGCAGATCCTCGACTACGAACTGCCGCTCGCCGAGATCATCTACGACTTCTACGACAAGCTGAAGTCGATCACCCGCGGCTACGGGACCATGGACTACGAGATCATCGGCTACCAGGTCGACAATCTCGCCAAGGTCGAGATCCTCATCAACGCGGCACCGGTCGAGGCGCTCAGCCTGATCTGCCACCGTTCAAGCGCCGAACAGCGCAGCCGGATCATCCTCACGAAGCTCCGCAAGCAGATCGATCGCCACCAGTTCGAGATTCCGCTGCAGGCCGCGATCGGCGGCAAGATCATCGCCCGCGAGACGATCAAGGCCCTCCGCAAGAACGTGACCGCCAAGTGCTACGGCGGCGACGTGACGCGAAAGCGCAAGCTGCTCGAGAAGCAGAAGGAAGGCAAGAAGCGGATGAAGAACGTCGGCAGCGTGAACATTCCGCAGGAAGCGTTCATGGCGGTGCTGGAGCAGGATGAGTGAGTTCCTCCTGAGAGCAGGAGATCAGGGGAGCAGGAGATCAGGAGACTCTGGTCAAGGAGCACACATGGGTCGCATCGAACGCATCGTCGTCCACGGGTTGCTGGTGGTTCTTCTGCTTGCGGTGTTCGCGGAGCGACCGGGGCTGACGCCTTCAGCGGACGCCGTGCCCGCCCGGGCGGAGGACGTGCTTGGTCCGGCAGATCGCATGATCCTGCGCGGTCCCGACGGCGACGTGTCGGTCACCGCGGTCGACGGCGGACTCTCGTGGGGCGAGCGCGGCACCGCCCGCACCTGGAGCCTCGGCGCCGTGAACGTCCCGAAGCTGATGCGATCGCTCATGGAGAGCGAGCGGTTCGACGAGGATCGCCAGGCGCTCCGCGAGGAGGCCGAGACTCAGAACGCCGAGTTCGAGGAGCAGTTCGAGTCGTTCCGCGAGGAGTACGGCGAGATCACCCCCGATGACCCGAAGTTCCCCGAAGCGCAGCAACGCTGGCAGCAGATGATGCAGGAGTATCAGAAGTGGCAGCAGGGAACGATGGCGATCCAGCAGAAGCTCGGATCCGAGCAGATCGAGACCGCATTCCGTGAACTCGTCGACGCCGTGGACATCGTGGCCGAACGACTCGGCGTCGATCTCGTGATCCGCTTCGTGCCCACCAGCGAACCTTTCGACGCGGAGACGCTCGATCAGGCGAGCGATCAGGTCTCACGCCGACTCCTGCTTCATCATCCGGATGCGATCGACCTCACGGAGAAGGTCGCGGAGGAGCTCGGGGTCTGAGAGGGAACGAGCGTCGAGCGTCGAAACGGGTGGTTCCCGTCGTGGCGCCAGGCTTGCTTCACCCGAGCAGTCGCGCGAGATTCGTCGCCAGCCGTCGCTTCACGTCGGCCATGGCGGGTGCGGTGCCGAGTTCGTTCGCGATGCTCGTGACCGGTCTGCCCGCGAGTCCGCAGGGGACGATCAGGTTGAAGTGATCGAGATCGGGATCGACGTTGAGCGCGAGCCCGTGCATCGTGACCCAGCGGGACACCCGCACGCCGAGGGCCGCGATCTTGCGGCCGCCCGTGCCGTCGGGCGTGTCCGCGTCCCGACCGACCCAGACGCCGGTCGCGCCGGGATCCCGGCCGGACTCGATGCCGAGCTCCTCGAGCGTGTCGATGATCGCCTGTTCAAGCAGCCGGATCCAGCCGTGGATCCGCACCCCGACCCGATCGAGATCGACGATCGGATAGGCCACCAGTTGGCCGGGGCCGTGGTAGGTCACGTCGCCCCCACGATCGGTCTCGTGCCGCTCGACGCCGTGGCGAGCGAGCAGGTCGTCCCCCGCCAGCACGTTGCCCGCGGCACCCGGTCGGCGGGAGACGGTGATGACCGGCGGATCGTGCTCGAGCAGGAGCAGGTGTCCCCGGGGACAGCCGACGCTTCGGGCGTCCTGCACCTCCTGCTGGAGCGAACGCTGGAGCGAGAGCGCTTCTGCGTACGCGACCCGGCCCAGATCGCGGATCTCAAGCCAGTCGGGACCGGGCTGGATGGGTGGCGGGATCGACATCGGCGGGGGCGTGAATGTACCCTACGCGGGTCGGCGTTCCAGGCGCCGAGGCCTCCGATCCCCTTCAGACGCCATGCCCCGGATCCATCCCACAGCCATCGTGGACCCTCGGGTCGAACTCGCCGACGACGTCGAGATCGGCCCGTACTGCATGCTCGAAGGCCGCATCCGGATCGGCGCGGGCACGCGACTTCGTGGCCACTGCTTCCTGCAGGGACCGCTGGTGATCGGCGAAGGCAACGACCTCTGGCCGTTCTGCTCGATCGGGGTCGCCCCGCAGACCCTGCACTTCGACCCGAAGATGGACGGGCCGGGAACGGTGATCGGCGACCACAACGTGTTCCGCGAGCACTCCTCGGTGCACCGCGCGATCCATGAGACGGAGCCGACCCGCATCGGCAACCACAACCTCTTCATGGATTCCGCCCACGCCGGCCATGACGTGCAGATGTCGAATCGCGTCGTGGTCGCCAACGGTGCCGCGATCGGCGGCCACGCGATCATCGAGGATCACGTGATCATCGGCGGCAACTCGGGCGTGCATCAGTTCGTCCGACTCGGCCGCGGCTGCTTCCTCAGCGGCTCGGGCGGCAGCGCCCTCGACGTCATGCCCTGGTTCCTCGTGACCCTGCTCAACGTCGCCGGCAGCATCAACATCGTCGGCCTCCGTCGTCACGGGTTCGCCCCCGAACAGGTGGACACCGTCCGATGGGTCTACCGACTCTTCTGCCGGAGCGGCCTCCCGGTCGCGGCGGCCAAGGAGCGACTCGCCGAGCGGGCGGGCGACCCGGTCGTCGACGAGTATCTCACCTTCCTCTCGAAGTCATCGCGTGCCCTGTGCACGATGCGCGGCCGTCGCGACGGACGCGAGCGGGTCGGATCCGTCGAGAGCCGGTGAGTGATCCCGCCCCGAGCCTTCGGATCCTCGGCAGCGGTTCGAGCGGCAACGGCGCGATCATCGATCTGACCGACGACCACGGCCGTCGATGCCACATCCTGCTCGACCTCGGGCTCGGACCGCGGACGCTGCCCCGACGGGCGGCGCCCACCGGCGGGTTCGATCCGGACGCGGTGCTCGCGGTGCTCGTCACTCACGCGGACCAGGATCATCTTCGACCATCCTGGTCCCGCACGCTGCACGCGACCGGCTGGCCGGTGCACGCCCTGCCGAGTCACCACGTTTCGCTCGTCCGCACCGGCGTCCCGTCGTCGAGTCTCCGCCCGCTTGCCGACCACGGTCGCGAGATCGAGATCGTTCCGGGCGTCGTGGCCACGACCGCGATCGCCCCGCACGACGACCACGGAACGGCGACCATCCGACTGCGATTCGGACGGAACGACGACGCGACCACGCTCGGCTGGGCGACCGACCTCGGCCGCGTGACGCCCGCGGTCGAGGCAGTGCTCGAAGGATGCGACGTGCTCGCGATCGAGTCGAACTACGACCCGCATCTGCAGTCGATGTCGGACCGCCCCCCGTTTCTCAAGCACCGCATCACGAGCGGACACGGCCATCTCTCGAACGAGGAGTCGATCGATGCGGTGCTGCGGCTGAGCGCGAGACACGAACCGAGTTCGATCTCGCTGCTCCATCTCTCACGGGACTGCAATCACCCCGACATCGTCGATGCACTCTGGCGCTCGAAGGCGCCGCACCTCCACGCCCGCGTCCGGGTGACGCACGCGGAGCGGCCGGTCGGACCGATCCGCCTCGCCCGGGGCCGCACGACGACCTCGTCGCCGGTCGCGGCCACGCTCTTCGGCTGAGCGTTCCTCGCTCAGCCCCGCTCGACCGTCCAGCGAACCGGGACCTCGTCGGGCGCGTCCGCGAAGGCTCGATCGTTCGCATCCGCCCAGGTCGCGGCATCCAGCGTCGGGCGACCGATCGGGTGCCCGTCGAGCACGATCGGGACAAGCAGCGGGAGCCCCGGGGGAAGATCGTCGAGCGACGCGATGAGATCGCCGACCACCCGGCCATGCTCGTCGAGTTCGCGGTAGACCTGCACCGGCGGCCCGTCCACCACGGCCCAGTCCGATCCCGTCAACGCCGGCGGCTGAGATCGCTCGGTCCACCACGCCACCGGTTCGCCGGGCAGGATGATCGTCCCCGGCAGCATCACCGCGAGCGTGCCATGCTCGGCGTCGGGATCACTCGTCCAGTCGATGACCGGCATCCGCCCCCGCGTGGTCCCCGCCAGCACGATCCACTTGAGTCCCGCGTAGACCGCCTGCTCCACCGACCGCCTCGCGTCGGCAGCGATCT
This sequence comes from uncultured Isosphaeraceae bacterium, assembly GCA_964481025.1. GTDB lineage: Bacteria > Planctomycetota > Phycisphaerae > Phycisphaerales > SM1A02. The sequence goes on along the minus strand of CAYZSH010000002.1, from coordinate 36,112 downwards.
CCAGCACCGACTCGGGCATCTCCTCGCCCCGCCAGATCTCGTCGAGCTTCGAAGCCGCCGCGGTCACGCCGAGATCGGCGCGGTCGCGGGCGAGCGGGCGATCCGCCGCGGGGAGTTGCGCGAGATCACCGAGTGCGAAGGTGATCGCCTGCAACGCGACGACCTCTGGGATCGAGGCTCGCCACCGCGCGGCATCGAGGTCGTCGGGCGCGGCCTGCACGAGCCCCTCCCCCGCCTTCACAAGCGCGATCCAGTGGCCCAGAAGCGCCGACCAGGTGCCGAGTCCGCTGATCGAACCGAGCGTGTCGGAGGCCTTCGCGTGCGCCGATTCGGAGTGGTCGTCGTGCATGTCCCGAGGATACGGCGCCGGTCCCGCCGCGGGTCCGACACGAGGCACCAGCCTCCGGTACCTTCCCCGCTCCATGAGCGACCGGATCCTCCACGAATGCGGCCTGGCCGTCGTCCGGCTCCTGAAGCCGCTGGACTGGTATCGAGAGGCGCACGGCGACCTGCTCTGGGGCGTCCGACGCCTGTTCCTGCTCATGGAGAAGCAGCACAACCGCGGACAGGACGGCGCCGGCATCGGCACCGTCCGGTTCGACATGCCGCCGGGCGAGCTCTTCATCGACCGCGCCCGGTCCGCGAAGCGGAACCCCATCGAGCGGCTCTTCGACTCGGTCATGGGCCCGATCGCCCGGCTCTCCGACACCCAGCTCGACGCCCTCGACGCCACCGAGCTCAAGCGTCGGATGCCGCTCCTCGGCGAACTCATGCTCGGGCACCTCCGCTACGGCACCCACGGTGGTCGATCGACGGACGTCTGCCACCCGTACCTGCGGAAGAACATCGTCGCGAGCCGGAATCTCGCGGTGGCGGGCAACTTCAACCTCACCAACTCGCCCCAGCTCTTCCGTGAGCTGGTGGACTACGGGCTCGATCCGGTCGGCGAGAGCGACACCCAGGTGGTGCTGGAGAAGATCGGCTACTACCTCGACCGCGAGCACGACCACCTCGCCGCGACCATGGGCGAGGGCTCGTTCCTCGGGCTCGCGGATCGCGCCCTCGCCGAGCAGGTCTCCCGCGATCTCGACCTCATCCGCGTGCTTCGACACGCGAGCGAACGGTTCGACGGCGGGTACGTCTTCGCGGGTCTCATCGGCAACGGCGACCTCTTCGTCTGCCGCGACCCCGCGGGCATCCGCCCGGCGTTCATCCATCGCGACGAATCGGTCGTCGCGGTCGCGAGCGAGCGGGCGGCGCTGGTCACCGCGTTCAACGTCTCGCCCGAGGACATCGAGGAGCTCCCTCCCGCTCACGCCCTCGAGGTGAAGCGGGACGGACGGGTCCGGATCGAGCCGTACATCGATCCGCTTCCCGAACGCCAGTGCACCTTCGAACGCATCTACTTCAGTCGCGGCAACGATCGCGACATCTACCGCGAGCGCAAGCGACTCGGGGCGAACGTGGCGCCGAGGGTGCTGGACCGGATCGACTGGGACATCGACCATGCGGTCTTCGGGTTCATCCCCAACACCGCCGAGACCGCTTTCATGGGCCTCCGCGAGGAGATCGACGCCCTGCTTCGCCGGCGCAACGGCGAGGAACTCTGGCGGCGGATCGAGAGCGGACAGGTGACCCGTGACGACGTCGATCGCCTGATCCGCACCCGCGCCCGCACGGAGAAGGTCGCCCACAAGGACCAGCGACTCCGCACGTTCATCACGCACGACGGCGCCCGACGCGATCTCGTCTCGCACGTCTACGACGTGACCCGCGGCAGCATCACGACCGACGACACGCTGGTGGTGGTGGACGACTCGATCGTGCGGGGAACGACGCTGCGTGAATCGATCATCACGATGCTCGCGCGGCTGAATCCGCGTCGGATCGTGGTCGTCTCAAGCGCCCCGCCGATCATGTACCCCGACTGCTACGGCATCGACATGAGCCAGCTCGGTCGGTTCATCGCGTTCGAGGCGGCGGTCGCGCTGCTCCACGAACGCGGCGAGGCGGAACTGCTCGCCGAAGTCGAGGAGGCATGCCGCGAGCAGGCCGAGCTTCCCGACGACCGGATGCAGAACCACGTCGCCCGCATCTACGATCGCTTCACGCTCGACGAGATCTCCGATCGCATCGCCGGGCTCATCCGCAGCGATCGCCTGACCTGGGACGGCGAGATCTCGGTCGTCTACCAGACGGTCGAAGGTCTCCGGGAAGCGATGCCCGGACACGCCGGCGACTGGTATTTCACGGGCGAGTATCCGACTCCGGGCGGCTATCGCGTCCTGAACCGGGCGTACCTGAACTGGCGGAAGAAGGACGAAGGCCGGGCGTACTGAGGCCGGACCGCGAGCATGGGGACTGGGCGGGAACGCTCACCCCGGGCCGCCTCCCCGCTTCTCCAATTTCGACTCTCGATTCTCCGGTTTCGGTCCTGCCCCCTCCTCGTCCCGCCGATGACCCCCTCGTTCCGGGGCAATCCGTGGGTGGAGGTTCGGCGCACGTCGCGTCCGACCGTTCGCCCCAGCGAGGGTTCGACATGCCCCAGATTTCGTGCCCGTCCGTCCAGTCCACCGTCGCCGCCCCCGCCGAACGCGGTCTGCGGCCCGATTCCGCCGCCCAGAGCACCGCACGGTCGATTCGACGCGACCTTCTGACCCTGGCCGGGTTGCCTGGTCACGACCGGGTCCGATCGACCTATCTGAGGGCGGCCGGCCCGAAGGCGACCGCCTTCCCCGCCCCGGTCGCGGCCTGATCCCGTCGAAACCTCTGGGTCAGGAGGGGCCCCCATCCCCCGATCCCGACCCGGATCCGACGGTTCCGAGCACTCGACGTCTTGACGCTGTCGCGGCGGACTGTTCTACTACTCGATTCCCACCGACCCCGGCTGTCCCGGGTGCGGTGGTCGTCCCTCGCGGGCCCATCCGTCGGATGACCCGCTCGTCTGTTTCTCAGTCACCGACCGCCTCGTTTCGAAGCGGTCATACCTTGCCGGACGCTCGAATGGCCCGTTACCTCGGCCCGAAGGTCAAGCTCTCCCGTCGCGTCGGTGTCCCGATCGCGGACATCCCGAAGCACACCTCCAAGCGGCAGCTCAACCCGCCGGGTCAGCACGGCTTCCGCGGTCGTCGTCCCAAGGACTACGGCATCCGCAAGGACGAGAAGCAGAAGCTTCGCTATCACTACAACGTGATGGAGAAGCAGTTCCGTCGCTACGTCGACGAGGCGACCCGTCGCCCCGGCAACACCGGCGAGCTGCTCCTTCAGCTTCTCGAGTGTCGACTCGACAACGTCATCCGTCGCGCGGGTCTCACCCGCACGATCTGGGCGGCGCGTCAGATGGTCGCCCACGGCCACGTGATGGTCAACGGCAAGAAGGTCGACCGTCCGAGCTACGCGATCAAGGTCGGCGATGAGATCACCCTCAAGGGCAAGGTGCACACGCTCGCTCGCGAGAACATGGAATCCCTCGCCGGTCACATGGTGCCCGGATGGCTCGCGGTCAACCCCGCCGAGTTGACGACCAAGATCGTCGCTCAGCCGACCTCGGACCAGATTCCGTTCGACGTGAACACCAACCTGATCGTCGAGTTCTACCGCTGATCCCGGCCTTCCCGACTCCGTCGATCTTCGGATCGCACGGGATCGGGTGACGGCCATCGATGGTCCTCCATCACGGGGGGTCCTCCGCCACGGGTCGTCGCGATCCACCCCACCCGAGGCCCGCCGGCCTTTTCCGGGGGTCGACGCGACGGCCCGTGTCGCTTCCCGGAACCCGTCGTCCTCCGAACCTCGTCCTCCTGCTCACCGAGCCACCGCCATGTTCAAGTTCCTGCGCAAGTACGACAAGTGGATCCTCGCGGTCGGCGGCACGCTGCTGATGATCACGTTCCTCGTGCCGCAGGCGATCCAGGGACTCTCGCAGTACAGCGCCCAGACCGGCGCCACCTGGGCCACGGTCGGCGCGCCGCCCGCGACGATCTCGGTCGGAGACGCCGATCGCCTTCGCCGACAGTCTCGGCTCATCGATTCGCTGGGTGCGGGCAACATGCTGAACCAGCTCGGTGCCGGCAGCGACCCGGCCCACTGGTACCTGCTGCTCCGTGAAGCCCAGGCCGCCGGACTCGTCGGTGGCCCCTCGAGCGGTTATGCGTTCGCCGAGCAGCTGGCCGCCAACTCCGGCGAAGGCGTGACCCCCGAGATGGTCATCGCCACGCTCGGCGGACAGGCCGGCCTCAACTACCCCGACACGCTGGACACGCTGGCCGAAGTGCAGGGCGTGGCCCGACTGATGGCGATCACCAGTTCCGCCGGACGCTTCAGCGACACCCGACTTCGCGGTGCCGCGGCCCGGAAGGGACTGGGCGTCTCCGGTGACGTGGTCGTGATCGACGCCCGCACCGACACCACGATCGACGTGCCTGCGGCCGACGACGCGGCCCTGAAGTCGCAACTCGACGCGCACGCCGAGGAGCTGGCCGGTGATGGCGAACGAGGTTTCGGATATCGGATTCCCGATCGCTTCCGCATCGAGTGGATGACGATCTCGAAGGACGCCGTCCGTGCGTCGCTTGAGAACAGCCCCGAACTCTCGCCGATCGAGCTTCGCAAGGCGTTCCAGCGGAACCCCGAGAAGTTCGGTGCCGGGAAGACCACGACCTCCGCGGCCGCCCCGAGCTTCGCGGACAACGCCGAGAAGGTTCGCACCACGGTGCTCGACGGCCTCGTGGACGACCGGATGAAGGAGATCGCGAAGTTCGCCGACGACCGTCTCCAGTTCCCCCGCCGCGGACTCACGCGAGCGGGTCTGCATCTGGAACTCACCGCCGACTGGCCGACCCGCCGCACGCCGCTGCCGACGCTCGCGTCGGAGATCTCGTCGGAGTTCGGCATCCCCGCCCCGATCCACATGACCAGCGGTGACGACTGGCTCGAGGCCGAGTCACTCTCCGACCGCGACCGTTTCGGCGACATCGCAAACGCCGGCACCGACCTCTTCGGACGCACCCGCACGCCGCTCTCGAAGCTCGTCCCGAGCCTGCGGGAGTTCGGCGGCAGCGAGACCGTGCCCGTGCAGTCGGGCGTGGCGTTCCCGCCGCTCACGACCGCGGGCGGCGACCTCGTGATCGCCCGCGTCACCGCCGCGGACCCGGCGCATGCCCCCGCGGACCTCGCCGAGGTCCGGGAGCAGGTCGCGGCCGACCTCGACGCCATCGTGCGATACGAGACTCTCGTCGAGCGTCTCCCCGAGATCGAGGCGGCCGCTCGAACGGACGGCATGCGGTCGGTCGCGGATTCGTACGGCGTCCCGCTCGAGTACGCCGCCGACATCCGTCAGGCCAATCTTGAATTCCTCATCCAGTACGGCCTCTCGATGTCCACCCCGATCCCGGGTCTGGGATCTGACGCGGACGCGATCGAATCGGTCATCGAACGGGCGATGGAGCTCGACCCGACCGTGCGGGTCGCCGATCAGGCCGCCGAGAAGCGGATCTTCGCGATCACGGTCCCGGAGAAGCTCGCGATCGTGCTGGTCTCGATCGACGCCATCACGCCGCTCACGTCGGAGACCTGGACGCGCCTCTCGAGCAACCCGGCACAACTGCAGCGTGCGATCGCCCAGGACCTCGCCCCCCTCGATCCCTTCGAGATGTTCAGCCTCGATGCCCTGAAGGAGCGACATGCCTTCGAGCTCAGCCGAGCGTCCACCCTCGAGGACGAGTTCGAGACCGAGGACACCCCGGCCGAGCCCGCGTCCTGACCGGATACCGGCGCCCGACCGATTCCACCATCCGTAGCAGCCTGCCGCTTTCCGCCCCTCGCCCTGACCACGATCACCGGAGCCCGCCGTGAGCACCGCCACCGAGCCCCTTGCGAACATCGACTTCGAGCACTTCTCCAAGCTCGACCTCCGGGTCGCCACGGTCACCGCCTGCGAGCCCCACCCCAACGCGGACAAGCTGCTGAAGGTCACGCTCGACGACGGCACCCCGGAGGGTCGTCAGGTCTGCGCCGGCATCAAGGCGTGGTACGAGCCTGCGGACCTGGTCGGCAAGCAGGTCGTGATCGTCGCGAACCTCGAGCCCCGCAAGCTTCGAGGCGAGATCAGTCAGGGCATGATTCTGGCCGCGAGCGACCTCAAGGCCGAGCCCGCCCCGGATGCCGAAGGCAAGCCCGGCCCCGACGAGCGGGACGTGGTCGTGGTGACCGTCGGGAAGCCGGTCGCGCCCGGATCCCGGGTCAGCTGAGTCAACTGCGCACTCAAGATCAACGCCTCCGCATCGCCGGACTCGGCATGAACATGACACCTGACCGAGATGTCGGGTGGCGTGATCAGTACCTTTCGACGACAATCTCCGCCGACCACCCGATCGTCGAGGCGACCCGCGCCGTATGACGGATGGCCGCTGTGCCCGGCTCTCGTGGTTCGAGCCACAACTGGACGAAACGACCGACCAGCATCCCGCACCTGCGCGATGCGGTCGGTCGCTTCGGCGACCCGGACGTCGGTGCGACGGGAACCGCACCTTGACGACCGGCATTCCGGGGGAGGATCCGGCGCGAACGGGACGTGCCGGAGGACGCGGTATGACTTCTCCTCCTGCCGCGACCACGTGCCCCCCGGCGGATCTCCGGATCCGCCGGGGGGTCTCCTTTCGAGGGCTCGGACAGGCGATTCCGCCGCCGTCGAACGCCCCTGGCTCCGGGTTTCCCGCCTGGGATCGCCCGTTTTGAGGTGGTTCGAAGAAAATGCGCCCTGGAGGTGTCAGACCCGCCCCGCTCGTGCATAATCAGGATGCCGTGTCGGTCGAGACCGGGAACCCTCGACCGAACAACGCCACGGCCTTTCCGGGGGAGGATCGGAGCCGACGGGATGCTCCGACGTCGGCGGGGAAAATCTCCTCCCCGCGCCGGCATTCGACCCCCGCGGCCTTCGGGCCGTGGGGGTCTTCCTCTTTTGAGTGCGCAAGGAGCACAGGTCGGAGAGTCGCGTGTTCCGCTACGCCCCCACCGCCGCGGCGTCGCGGTCGGAGAGCAGGCTCCCGTCCTCCCGCGCCCGCACGGTGCCGTCCCGCTTGCGGCTGCGTTCGCACCGCGGCTCGCTCCGGAGATCCTCGATCTCGACCTCACCGAGTTCCTTGACGAACCTCGCGCGGCTCGCGCCGCAGAGGTCCGCGAGTTCATCGCCGAATCGCTCGAACGTCCCCTCCGGGTCGGGCACCACGATGCCCGCATCAAGCGGGTTCTCGATGCCGGTGGCCTTCGCGGATTCGAGCTTCTTGAGCACCGCCTCTCGAAGGTTCATGACCGCCGTCCATTCGTGGTCGCACTCGTACGAGAGATCGAGCGGCCCCTGCATCTGCAGACAGGCGTCCTCCCCCGCCAGCGAGCGGTACGCCTCGTCCGCGGTGTGCGGGAGGATCGGCCCAAGCAGTCGGCAGAGCAGTTCGCAGAGCGTGTGCATCACGGTCTGCGTTCGGCGTCGCCGCCGCGAATCGGCAGCGTCGCAGTACAGGCGGTCCTTCGTCGCGACGAGGTAGACCGCGCTGAGCGCGTCATTGCAGAAGTCGTAGAGCACCTGGTGCGCGTCGCGGAAGCGGTACTGGCGGTACGACAGTCGCACCCGCTGCTCGACCCGGACGGCTTCGGCGAGCACCCAGCCGTCGACCGACGCGGGTTCGACGTCGGCCAGCGGAATCGCATGCGCCGCGGCATCGAAGTCGGCGAGGTTGCCGAGCAGGAATCGAAGCGTGTTGCGGATCTTGCGATATCCCTCGCCCGCGACCTTGAAGAACTCGAGATCGACCTTGATGTCGTTCTCGAACGGCAGCGACGAGACCCACCAGCGACAGACGTCGGCGCCGAAGTCCTTGAGCAGATCGTCGACGTTGAGCGCGTTGCCGCTCGACTTGGACATCTTGCGGCCGTCCTTGTCGACCATGAAGCCGTGCGTCAGCAGCGTGCGATACGGCGGTTCGCCGGTCGCGCCGAGGGCGGGAAGCAGCGAGAGCTGGAACCAGCCGCGATGCTGATCGCTGCCCTCGAGATACAGATCCGCGGGAATCCCCTGCCCGCGGGCCCGCATGACCGCCGCCCAGCTCGATCCCGACTCGAACCAGACGTCGAAGATGTCGTACATCTTCGCGAGCTTCGAGACGTCGATGCCCTCGGGCGCGTCGGGGTCGCTCGCGGCGTCCCACCCCGCCAGAAGGTCCGCAGGCGTGTCGGTGAACCACGCATCACTGCCCTTCGACTCGACGACCGCCGCGACCGCCCGCACGCTCGCGGGCGTGAGCAGCACGGTGCCATCCGGCATCGCGAACGCCGGGATCGGAAGTCCCCACGCCCGCTGTCGCGAGAGACACCAGTCCGGCCGCGACTCGAGCATGCCCCGCATGCGGTTGCGGCCCCACTCGGGGATGAAGTTCACGCCCTCACGGGTCGACTCCATCGCGAGATCCCGCAGGCTTCGCCCGTCGCGCTTCGTCGGACGATCGACCGCGACGAACCACTGTTCGGTCGAGCGGAAGATGACCGGCGTCTTCGATCGCCAGTCGTGCGGGTAGCTGTGCGTGAACATCTTGAAGAACGCGAGATGCCCGCTGTCGCGCAGCCGCGCGACGACGAGCTCGTTGCCCTCCCAGATCGTCCTGCCCACCAGCCAGTCCGGCACGGTGTCGTCGTAGGTGCCGTCGGCCTGCACCGGGCAGTACGTCTCGAGCCCCTCGCGCTGACCGGTGCGATAGTCCTCCTGACCGTGGCCCGGGGCGGTGTGCACCAGTCCGGTGCCGTCCTCGAGCGTGACATAGTCGGCCTCGACGATGCGGCCGGTCCGCTCGATGAACGGGTGGCGGTACTCGAGCCCGACGAGATCGGCGCCGGTGCACTCGGCGAGCACCTCGACCTCCTCGATCTCGCACGCCTCGACGACCTTCTCGAGCAGTTCGCGGGCGACGATCGATTCCTGGCCGTCGAGCCGGGCGAGCACGTAGCGGTACCGCGGTCCGACCGCGATCGCGAGATTCGCGGGCAGGGTCCAGGGCGTCGTGGTCCAGATCATGAAGCTCGGCGTCGCGTCGAGCTCGGTCCCGAACGCGGTGCCGACCGCCTCTCGATCGGCGGCCTCGAAGTCGACGAAGACCTGCGGATCCTCGCGGTCCTCGTACTCGAGTTCGGCTTCGGCGAGTGCCGTGCGGTTCTCGATCGACCAGTGGACCGGCTTGAGGTCGCGGTAGACGATGCCCTGGTCGACCATGTCCGCGAAGACCTCGAGGGTGCGGGCCTCGAAGATCGGGTCCATGGTGAGATACGGGTGGTCGTAGTCGGCAAGGGTGAGCAGACGCTTCATCTGCCCCGCCTGCAGCTTGATGAACTTCTCGGCATATGCCGCGCACTCGCGTCGGATCGCGATGCGACGAACGTCCTCCTCGAGCGAGGCGAGCTTCTCGGCCTTGCCCTTCTCGTGAAGCTCGGTCATGACGCGATGCTCGATCGGCAGACCGTGACAGTCCCAGCCCGGCGTGTACGGACACCGCATGCCCTCGGCGAGGTGCGCGCGAACCACGATGTCCTTCAGGACCTTGTTGAGCAGGTGACCGACGTGGATCGAGCCGTTGGCGTATGGCGGGCCGTCGTGGAATCGGAAGACCGGCGCTCCGGCGGCCGCCCGAGCATCGTCGATCGCCTGATACAGCCCCGCGGCCTCCCAGCGGCCGATCGTCGCCGCCTCGTTCTGGGCGAGATTCGCCCGCATCGGAAAGGCGGTCGCGGGCAGGTTGAGGGTGTCCTTGAAGTTCCGCGGCGTGCTGGCCTCGGAGGACGGACTGGCCGGAGACGAATCGGACATGGTGGCGGGATTCCTGACCTGAGGGGTCGAGGGCCGGTTCGGCCCGAGTTCAGAATCGCGCAGGATACCGCTCCCCGCGACCGGGTTCGCCGAGCATGCGGGTGCGGGGGGACTCAGTCCTCGGGGGTCTCGTCGCCGGGCTTGATCGCCTCGTCGAGGTACCGCTGGAACTCGCCGGTCTTGTAGCTGACGAAGCAGAAGACGTGATGGAGCGTGAACCACTCGAGATCCGAGGGGTCCTTGTCCAGATCGGATCGGAGTCGGTTGAGTTCCGCCAGGAGCTTCTCTGCCTTCATGGGACGGGAGCCTAGCCGCTCGCGGCCGCGGTCGGACGCATCCACACGGCAGGATCGCTCAAAAAGCGGACGACCCGCCGAGGAAGGACTTCGGCGGGTCGACACGGAATGATCGGGCGCCTCTCCTCCGACGCGCCCCATCTCTCGGACACAACGTATCGCCGGAGCCTCGCCGCGGCGGCGGGAAGTGGCCGATTCACCGGACATTTGCAATTCGGAAGGGCCGAGAGGGTCCGCGAACCTCAGTGGCCGGCCGAGGGCGGGAAGGGGCCGGTCTGCAGGGCGTCACCGGGACCGTGGTCATGATCATGGCCGTGACCGGCGTGATCGTGGCCGTGAGCCGTGTGATCGTGGCCGTGGTCATGCGCGTGCGCCTCGAAGATCCCGCTGCCCCACGCGATCGCGAGTCCGAGGATCAGCATCACGGTCATCGCCACCCGATCGTGTCGGTGGAACTGCAGCTCCGGGAGCACGTCGCTCGCCGCGATGCAGATGAACGTGCCGGCACTGAACGCGAGGGCGAGGATCGTGAACGCCGAGCCTTCGGCCGCGAGCCCCCGTCCGGCCAGAAAGAGAAGCACGCCGATCGGGATCACCAGCGCGAAGGCGAGGTTCACCAGATGAACGCCTCGGCCCGCGTGTCCGCCGTCCCGCATGAGTGCGACGATCGTGAACGAGTCGAAGGGCTTGTGAAGCACGATGCCGAGAAACACCGTGAATCCCGGGAGTCCGGCGGCCATTCCTTCGGCGGCCCCGTCGGACTCGAGCCCCGCGAGCCCCGACGCCACGGCGGCCCCGAGCGCCATGCCTGCGAGCAACGTGTGCACCGTGAGCCCTACGATCGCGCCGACCCAGTGCAGACGATGGGTCGACGGCGGCGCGTCGGCATCACACGGCGCGACCTCCGCGGATTTCGCGTGATCGTGACCACAGGTGTGCCCCTGCTCGTCCGGCGTCTCGTGATGATGGAAGCAGAAGAACCGCTCCAGCAGGAACATCGCGAGGAATCCGAGCACCGCCGCCAGCATGACCGCATGCATCGACGGTGGCGTCACGCCGGGTGCCGCGTGCACCACCGCCTCGGCCGCGTGTCCGAGCATGTGCAGCAGCCCGACCCCGAGCATCACCCCGGAGACCAGTGACAACGCCAGCTGCATCCGCCGATGCGTCAACGAGATCAACGACGGCACCAGCCCCCCGGCCAGCGAGACCACGAGGATGACCGAGCAGTAGATCGCGAGGATCGGGAGCAGCGACATGGGCGGAGACGGTACCCGAGGGGGGCGTCCGGCCACCGGATCTCGACTTCCCAAACGCCCCCGCCCCCTCTAGCCGTCCCGCCATGAGGTCGATACACTTCCCGATCTCGCGAGACGTTGGCGAGTCCAATTCAACCCACAAGGGGCCGTAGCTCAATTGGGAGAGCGCCTCGGTCGCATCGAGGAGGTTGTCGGTTCGATCCCGATCGGCTCCATGTCCCCCGTCACCCGGACCCGCCCCTTGGGCGGGTTCGGGTCTTTTTGGACCCCTGAGAACTCTTTGGCCGCCATTTTCCGCCAGCATTCCCCGCCACCCCGACATCTCTGGAAATAAAGGCGGGTTTTCGTGCGCCCATTTCCGCCAACCCCGCATCTTCCTTAGGCGGCGGCTTCTGCCGCCGCTTCGGCCCCGGACGAATCCCGTCCTCGAGCCCCGAGTCGTGCGAGGTGAGAGACATGCAGCCGCCCGGCCACGAGCCGGGCGGTGGCGTTTTTGGCGTCCGTTTCCTCGCACGTCCCAAGCGGCCGTCGGTGGAAAGCCCGTCCGTGGCGAGCCCCGCCTCCGCCGATACTCGGCCGTTCCCGTACGATCGAGGCATGAACGATCTCGCCCTCGGCGTCCTTCGAAGACTCGCCCCCCTCGGACTTGCCGCTCTGGTCGCAGGTGGCCTCCTCGCCGCCGTCGCACCGCAGGACCAGCCCGTCCGCCCCGGTCCCCCGCCGACGCCGGACGACCGCCCGGAAGTCCTCGTCTTCTCGAAGACCGCCGGCTTCCGGCACGGGTCGATCCCGGTCGGCATCGCGACGATGCGGGAACTCGGTCGTGAACACGGGTTCCGCGTGCAGGCGACCGAGGACTCGGCCTGGTTCGAACCCGAGAAGCTTGCCCGCTTCGATGCGGTGATCTTCCTGAACACGACCGGCGACGTGCTCGACGACGAGCAGCAGCGGACCTTCGAGGCGTTCATCCGCGCGGGCAAGGGCTACGTCGGCGTGCACAGCGCCGCCGACACCGAGTACGACTGGCCGTGGTACGGCAAGCTCTGCGGCGCCTGGTTCAAGACGCATCCCCGCATCCAGCCCGCGGACATCAACGTCGAGAACCGGACCTTCCCCGCGACGTCGTTCCTTCCCGAAGTGTGGAAGCGGACCGACGAGTGGTACGTCTACCGCGAGAGTCCCCGACCGAACGTGAAGGTGCTGCTCAGCCTCGACGAGTCGAGTTATGAAGGCGGCGGCATGAACGGCGACCATCCGATCGCGTGGTACCAGGAGTTCGACGGCGGCCGCTCGTTCTACACCGGCGGCGGCCACACCGACGAGTCGTACAAGGAACCCCTGTTCCGCAAGCACCTCGCCGAAGCGGTGATGTGGGCGGCGGGACGGACCGACGCCGCTCCGAAGCCTGCGGAGTAGCCGCGACGTCGCCTCCCGCTCCGAGTTCGCAGCGCCCATCCCGATCCCCGCCCTCGCCATGTCAGTCGCCCCCGCCACATCTCCCGCTCCGCTCCCCGAGGCCTATCGCGGCCCCGCCTGGGAGACGCCCGCGATGCGGCAGTTCACGCGGTTCAAGCAGGCCCATCCCGACTGCCTGCTGTTCTTCCGCATGGGCGATTTCTACGAGCTCTTCGGCCCGGATGCGCAGACCGCCCATCGCGTGCTCGGCATCACCCTGACCGAACGCACCAAGGGCATGCCGATGGCGGGCGTGCCGCATCACTCGGCCGAGACGTATCTGCGGCGACTGGTCGATCAGGGGATGCGGGTCGCGGTCTGCGATCAGGTGCAGGACCCGAAGGACGCGAAGGGCGTCGTCGATCGGGCGGTCACCCGCGTGCTCACGCCGGGCACGCTCGTCGACGAATCGCTGCTCGAAGAAGGCCGCGAGAATCTCGTCGCCGCGGTCGCGCCCTTCGCGGACGACCGCTGTGCCGTCGCGGTCGCCGAACTCTCGACCGGCTCGTTCACCGTCGCCGAGTGCGACCGCGCGAACGTCGCCGACGTCCTCGCCCGATTCGGGCCGAGCGAACTGCTCATCCCCGATCCGATCGACCTCGACGAGTCGATCGCGCTGCCGGACGGACTCGCCGATTCGATCGGCGCCGCCGAGACCCGCCGTGCGGGCTGGCTCTTCACCTCCGAAGAAGGCGACCGCACGCTCCGCGAGCACTTCCGCGTCGCGAGTCTCGAAGCCTTCGGGCTCTCGACCGACGATCCCGCGACCGCCGCCGCCGGCGCCCTGCTTCGCTACCTGCTTGAAACCCAGGCCGCGGATCGTCACACGGGCGACGTCCGGGCGCTTCCGCACCTGCGACCGCCCCGCCGACGCGACGACGACCGTCGCATGCAACTCGACCTCGCGACCCTGTCGAGCCTCGAGATCGAACGCACGAGCCGCCGCGGCGAGGTCGAAGGCTCGTTGCTCTCGGTCTTCCCGCACTGCCGGACCGCGATGGGCCGCCGCGCCTTGCGACACCGACTGTGCTGGCCGCTGGTGCAGGTCGAGGAGATCGAATCGCGGCTTCGAGCGGTCGGCGGACTCGTCGAGGACCGCGATGCCGCCGATGCGATCCGCGACGCGCTCTTCGGGATGAACGACGTCGCCCGCATCGCGGGCCGCGTCGCGGTCGGGCGGGCGACGCCCCGCGACGTCGTCGCCCTCGGCCGCAGCGTCGCGGCCGCCGGACCGATCGTCGAGATCCTTGCCCAGCGTCCCGCCTTCGCCGCGGTGCACGATCGCCTCGAATCCGCCGCCGCGCGGCTCACGCCGCTTGCGGATCGCATCGCCACGACCTGCGTCGACGATCCGCCCGCGCATCTCCGTGATGGCGGCCTGGTCCGGGACGGCGTCGACGCGGACCTCGACGAGGCCCGATCGCTCGAGCGTGACGCGACGAGCTGGCTTGCGATCTATCAGGCACAGATCGTCGAAGAGACCGGGATCGGGTCGCTGAAGGTCGGCTACAACAAGGTCTTCGGCTACTACATCGAGGTCAGCAAGGCCAACGACACGAAGGTCCCCGCGGGCTTCGTGCGGAAGCAGACGCTCAAGAACGCCGAGCGGTACATCACCGACGAACTCAAGACCTTCGAGGACAAGGTCCTGACCGCGGGTGCCCGCGGACTCGAACGCGAGAAGATCGTGTTCGCGAGTCTCTGCGAGGCGATCGCGGCCGAACTCGACGCGATCGCCGCGTTCGGCGAGGCGATCGCCGAGATCGACGGGACGCAGTGCCTCGCGGAGACGGCGCATCGACTCGGCTGGGTGCGTCCCGAGATCGACGGATCGACCGCGATCGAACTCGTCGAGGCACGGCACCCGGTGCTCGACGCGTCGATGCGGGACCGCTTCGTGCCCAACGACACGCGACTCGCGACGAGCGACCAGCCCGCGAGCCTCGCCCTCATCACCGGCCCGAACATGGCGGGCAAGAGCACCTACATCCGGCAGACCGCGCTGGTGGTGCTGCTCGCGCAAGCCGGCTCGTTCGTGCCCGCGACGAGTGCCCGGATCGGCGTCGTGGATCGGATCCTCACCCGCATCGGCGCCGCCGACGAACTGCACGCCGGACGCTCGACCTTCATGGTCGAGATGACCGAGACCGCGAACATCCTGCACCACGCGACCGACCGCAGCCTCGTGGTGCTCGACGAGATCGGCCGCGGCACGAGCACGCTCGACGGGCTGTCGCTCGCCTGGGCGATCGCGGAAGCCCTTGCCGCCCGCGGAAGCCGCACGCTCTTCGCGACGCACTACCACGAACTCACCACGATCGCGGACCGCATGCCCGCGGTCACGAACCTGCACGTCACCGTCCGCGAGTGGCAGGACCGCATCGTCTTCCTGCACCGCATCGCCCCCGGTCGCACCGACCGCTCGTACGGCATCCACGTCGCCGAACTCGCGGGCCTCGCCCCCGACGTCGTCGCCCGCGCGAAGGAACTCCTCGCGAGCCTCGCGGTCCACGAACAGACCGCCGCCGACCGCGCCGCCAACGCCCCCTCCGCCCCGCCGCCTGCTGACGAGCCGCAGCTTGGGTTGTTCACCACGGAGAGCACGGAGGAGGCACGGAGGGCCACGGAGAAGACACGTCCGCAACCAATCGGCTCGCCAGAAGGCGATGTGATTCGTCGTCGGCTGAACGATCTCGATCTTCATACGCTGACGCCTCTGGACGCCTTCGATCGATTACGCGAGTTGATCACGCTGGCAAGGAATCAGTCGAAGGATTGACCACCGCGTCCCCTGAACTCCTTCCTCGCACTCCGTGGTGAGCATCGATGACGCCACCCCGACGACCCTCGACCGCCGCCTACCTCGCGATCGCCGCATGGCCGTTGTCACTCGTCTACGGCATCGGGAGCGTGCTGGGGTTGGTCGCGGTGGCGATGGCGAGTCGGGATCTCGCGCGTCGACCGGATGATCGCAAGGCGTTCGCGACGGTCATCCTCGGATTCGGGGCGATGGCGTTCGGGGGGTGCATCGCGTCGGCGATGTTGATCGGCCCGGGTGATGCCCCGCCGCGGACGCCGATGGCGGGCACGGTCGAGTCCGGGACGTATCCGACGCTCGACGGCGGGACCGTGACGCTCGCGTCGAACGACGACCGCCTCACGATCGTCGACGTCTGGGCGACCTGGTGTCCGCCGTGCGTGGCGAGCATTCCCACGCTCGAAGCGATCCATCGAGACATGAGCGACGAGTTCCGGATCGTCTCGGTCGCGGTCGAACCCGCGAGCGTGGTCGAGCCGTGGCTCGAACGACGACGCGCCAAGGTCGCGGCCGGCGACCTCGAACCACTCGCGGTACCGACGTATCCGATCATCACAAGGGATGGCGACATCCCCGACGTCGCCCGCGCGACCCGCGCGTACCCCACCCTCTGGATCCTCGCCCCCGACGGCACCGTGCTGCACGAGATCGTCGGCATGCACGACCCGATGACGCTGCTGAGTCTGCTTCGGGCGGTCCAGACGTCCGAAGACCAAGGTTCGCCGGACGCCTCTCCGAGCACCGATGCGACATGAGCCAGGAGCTCCTCCACCTGGCGACGTACGGCCAGAGCCCGATCGCCAGAGTGGCCACCATGCTCGCCCTACTCGGAAGAGTCGGTTCATAAGCGTTCGCGATGACTCTCGTGCAGGTCCCGTACACGATCACGACGTGCTGGTGGAACTCGATCTCTGGACACGGCGATGGATCCGAGTTCCTAGCAACGTATCACGACTCGACGCAGGCAACCCGCAGGCTGGCCCGACTGAGCTCGAGGCCGCTCCCGCACGTCTAAAAGTCGTTCAACAGGCTCCCGAATACCTTGCACTGCCTTGGTATGACCAGATAGCCCGACCGGATGCCACAGATCGGACGGAAGCACGCGCCGTCGGCGTGCCGAAGCCACGTCACGGACCCGTCCTCGAGAATTACGAGACTGACTTCGGTAAGAGCATGAGCCGGCCGGTGGACGGAAACAGCCTTGGGAACGGTTGCTTGCGGATCTCCCGCATCCGACGGCCGTCCTTGAAACACCAATTTTCCCGCGGACCATGTGCAGATAGACCCGTCCGCCAGGATCGCGATCCCTGGGGCAGCGGAGACCACCGGATTTCGGGACGTCCCAATGGGCGAGGGCGGAAGCGGCCCGAACGTGGTTGATCCAACAAGTTGACCATCGCTGAGCGCCAGCCATCCCGCTCCGACGATCGATGAGACCGGAATCTCGCCGGTCATGATGCCCTTAGGAAGACTCAACCAACTCGCTTCCTGACCGTTCAGTCGCCGTACCGAGCCATCCTTCAAGAGAAGGAGCCCGTGGGACATCTCCTTGAATTCTTGACCTGACAATTCCAAACGACTCTCTAACGACTCCACATACTCCGGCGGAAACGCCTCAGCGACCATGAGCGAACCATCCGTGCACAACGCTACCCTGGTACCATCGGGAGCCGACGCCAACGAGACCGCCGATGCTTCTGGACTCCGGAGATTGGAGGCTAGAAGTTCGGGGCGGGAGGAAACCACCGATCCGTCGGCCAGGATCGCCATGTAGTCGTCATTCCCTCCGCCCAGCCGGTGGGACAGAACCTGAATCGCGGGGCGCTCTGGCGTTGCCAAGCCCTCCGCAATCGGCCATGTAGACTCGTCGCTTTCGTCGTGCTGACGAATGGATCCGTCAGCCAGCATCCAAACACCCGCCCCCGGCGCAAGATATTGCATGCTCGTACACCCGACCTTCGGCAAACCGATGTCGTCCAACGCCAAGTCCTTGTTGCCAATGACGCTCCCGTCGGCACAGATCCAGATTGGAGGCTTCATTGCGACGACGTTTCTCTGCCCCTTCGCGACCTCGTCCCGGATGTAGACGGGGGCGATCTTGCCATTATGCCAGGCCACCCCAGAACCGTCCTCAAGAGTCGCAAAGGTCACTGCTTCGCTCACTGCTGCGACCGACGTCACCCGCTTGCCGGGCCCCCCGATACCGAGCGGAACGAGACATTGGCCGGAATCGTTTGCTCCCCAGCAGGCGACCGAACCGTCGGCAAGAAGTGCCACAGTCCTATCGTAGCCCGCCGAGACGGAAGTCACCTTTCGTTCTCCACGACCGAGTCCGTCGGGAACATCGCATTGGCCCACGCCATTCTCTCCCCAGCAGACGACCGAACCGTCGGCGAGCAGCGCCACGATGTGTCGCCGGCCGGCTGAAACGTCAACCACTTTTCGACCCCCGCGACTGATTCCGTCCGGAACCTTGCACTGGCTGGGATTCATCCCCCAGCACACGATCGAGCCGTCGGACATAATCGCCACAAAGTTACTACTTGTGCTATGGATGTTCCGAACCGGATTCCTCCGGCTTCGGCATGCTTCAGGAATCTCCAAGAGGCCATAAGACGGTTCAGCCCCCTGAATTTTCCTCCTTGGCTCAGTCAACCACGCGAGCGAACCATCGGTGCACAGCGCGATGACGCCGCCACCGGACCCATGAATCCAACCTAACGCCGTCACACGCTTACCCAGACGGTCAACAGCCTTCTTGATGCTGATCGCGCTATGACTGTCACTCAAGATCTCGACAGTCCCATCGGCCAGAACTGCAACAGAGTTTCCGTACACCCGAACAACGGGAATGCGATCCTCGCGGGCGAACGTCGCGGTCGGCTCCTTTGGAGCCACGGGATCTGCCTCCACCCCGGATTCGCTTGCTCCTACAGGCGCCGGCTCCTTCGGTGCATCGGACGCCCCCGGCGACTTCGGGGACTCCGGCGCCTCCGGCGACTCCGGCGACTTCGGCGTCGCAGATGGATCGATCAGCTTCGGCACCTTCTTCTTGATGAGATCCTTGAGACTCTTCCCACCGCCCGGTGGCTGGAAGCCCTGTGCCTCAACCGTGCGGGCCGGCATGAGCATCGTCAAGATCGCAAGGAGCAGGACGAGTGCGTGTGACCACCTCCGACACGCATGACGTTGGCTTCCGTTGAAGTGGACGATCAGTGGTGCGGACATGCGAGGGCTCCTCTTGTCCGGGCCGATGCTTCGGCGATGGACGTGTTCGTGGTCTGGTTGAATTCGTGCACTGCGATCGGCGCACACCTCGACGGCTTCATTAACGATCGCATCCTGCCGGGTCGATGGGTGTTGTGCGTGGTTCGTCACCGGCCTTCGCCGCCGATGCATGCCTGCTTCGCCACGCGGCGACGCTGCCTTCTTGAACGCCCGAATGAGCGTTATTGTGGATCGCATCAGGGATCTCCTGCGATTCATGCTGACGAACAGGCGGATCTCTCGTCGACTCAGTCGATCACCATGGTGACGTCGGGACCGGCCCCCTTCGCAGGGCGGGCAGACTGCGGTTGTTCAGGTTCGCCGGTTTCGTACGACGGCGCATCCCATGATTCCGATTGCCTCAGGCTCTCGTAGGCCGCCCCGAGAACGCACACGAAGACCGGAACGACGATCAAGCCCCCGATGCCACAGGTCAGCACGGTGCCGATCGCGGCCAGCAGGCCGAGAAGCAGATAGAGACGAACCAATCGCCACTGAGCGGCGCGGGCGTATCGCCAGCCCAGACCGATGTTCGACAGGATCGACGCCGAAGCGGAAAGCGGGTCCATGCCGGCGAACGCCGTGTTCATGAGCGCCGTCTGAATCGGGAGCAGGAAGATGGTCAAGGGCACAAGAATGATGATTGAGATGATCGCGATCGCCACCGCAGCGTCATCTGGATACAACATTTCAAACAAGACAAGTCCGCACAGCCCGACCATGACGAGGAACACCATGTAGATGGCCAGCATGAGCATGAACCACGCGACCATGCCGACGACAGCCCGTGGCACGCGCGAGATCGAGGCGAAGAGCTGGCCGAACGCAACTCGACCGCGGTTCGCCAGAAGCCCCATCTGCAGGTACATGGCCGCGATGAACATCCCGAACAATGTCAGCGGCACCATGGCGGCCAGCATCACGATCACGGCCTCAGTCTCGTCGAGCCGATCACCCATGGCCCCCAGAAATGCAGAGGGGACGACGTAGACGACGTTGAGCGCGAACATGACCAGAAGGTACTGACCGATCAGAACACCCGCTGATCTCTTGAACGCCGACCATCCATCAGCCATCATCTCGGACACGGTGAGCACGCTCCCTCCCATGCCTCCGGCAGCCGTCGAAGCGGCGGGCGGCACGTCGGCGCCCACGGACGGCAGCCTTGGCGGCGAAGAGGATCGCGTGAACAGAGAAGCCAGTTCGGCGTCGCTTCGGGCGGCGTTCCAGGAGTTGGCATGTTCGCGGGCCACCAACGACTCCGCGGTCAGCTGCCCGTCGCGCACGAGTTCCGAACAGGCCTGTCTCGAGAATGGTCCGGATGCCTGGCTCTCGCCCGTCTTCACCACCCACCATCGCATGGTCGTCATCTGCACGCTCCTGAAGTTTCCGGTCCGACGAGTGTGACGAGCGCCACGACCAGGGGACGCCGACTCACCGACACGGTCCCCAGTCCACGAACAACAACCCCAGATCGGCTCCATCCACCATGCCGTCATCGTTGAGATCGGCGGCGCAGGGCTCGTCGACCTTCTCGATGAACAGGAGGTTCACCGGGAAGGTGATGTCCGCATCGGCAGCGACGCCCAGAAAGAAGCCGAACTGCCCGTCGTAGCGATTGACCCTGCCACCCGCCGACGTCGTGGCCACGTAGAGATCGCCGTCCGGCCCGAAGGCCAGACCGACCGCGTTGCCGAGACCACCCGCATTCGCGGACACGAAGGTGTCGATCAACGATCCGTCTTCGGGATGGAACCGCATGACGGCGCCGTCGTTCCCCTGCCTCACCGCCACGTACAACATGCCGTCAGGACCGAGCGTCATCTGCCGGGGATCGACGAGACCGGTCGAGGACGAGATGAAGGTTCCGTCCTTGCCCCAGGGCGTGCCGTCGGCGGCGTAGCGAAGAATGGCGTCGGGGCTGTGGTTGGACACCAGCACCGACCCATCGGGAAGCACCAGCATTTCCTGCAGGTTGCTGATCGCGGAGGATGCGGACGACGCGAAGATGCCGGTGGGCGCGCCGCTTGCATTGAAACGCACGATCTGATCCGTCGCGATGCTGGCCACGAGGAGATCGCCCTCGTTGGTGAACGCAAGCCCCCCCGGCGTGGCGATGCCGCCGAGCCCCGGCTGGATGAAGACACCGTCACCGACCCGACTGCCGGTGCTCAGGTCGTATCGAATCACCGTGTTCGACACCGAGCTCGCGACGAAGAGATCGCCGTCGTATCCGATGGCCATCTGTCCGATGGTCTGGAGCTCGGACATGCCGATCGGAATGGCGTGATTGATCAGTTCGAGATCCGGCCAGGAGCAACGGAGCACCCGGTCACCCGAGTTCGGGATGCCCTCGCTCACCAGCAGTTGGTAGTCACCGGCCGCCGCCACCCCGCCGCCACCGAGAACGCCCGTCAGCGACGACGCCGCGATGGTGAGAACGCCCGCAAACGGGCAGGATCGTCGATGTGATGTCTTTCTCATGAGTGGACTCCGATCGGATGATCGAGGGATGGGATGGGATGGCGTCCTGATGACGTGGGGACAGCACGCCACCCCCTGGGTTTCAGCGAAGTTCCGGGGCCCGAACGGAACGTGATTCGGAAGAAAATCAAGACTCGGATCGGCCGAGGACGCCACGGCGCCCCATCGAACCTGACGAGCCCGACTCGAGCGTGCTCGAGATCATCGTCCGCGATGCTCGGTGAATTCGAGCACCACCGAGATCCCCCGCGACTCCAGGGCCGACACCATGGCGTGCAGACTCGGGTCCCCGACGAGCGACCCGCGTCCCCCGATTCGGCTCACCTGCACGGCGATGCGGCGATGCGCCAGCCGGCGAATCGAGAGCGAGGTGTTCTCCAGGGCGCCGGCCCCGATGCCGATCTGGAACTGGGGCGAGCCATCGACGCGGGCAAGCCCTGCAAAGGTGACGACGCGATCCAGAACCGCTCGATCAATGTCGCTCAGGCCATGCGGCGCGCCGTTTCCGCTCCCGACCACCATGGCGACCGAGCCAGGCTCCGTGCTCTCCGTCATCGTCGGCAGGATGATTGCGTCATCGTCCTCGCCGAGTTCCGCCCGGTCCGGCAGCGACGTCGGCGCCGATTCGCCCGATCGAAGACCGTCGGAACGGCGAGGATCGGCGATTGGAAACCGATCGGTGAGGGTGGGAAGACACTCGGTCTCGGCAAGCCGGCCGCTCATCATCCGATCCGGAAGGAGAACCGGACGCTCGCCACGGTCGGCGCCCCATCGATTCGGCCCGGAGGTCGGGGCCTTCAATCCGGCCTGAAACGGGGGGCGGGCTCGTGCGTCCGTCGGTGGTGTCGAGCGTCGAGTCTGCGGGGAGACATCGGGGGTCCGGCTGAATTCGGGAGACTGTCGGGTGTCGACCTTCATGACTCATCCTTCCGTTTCTGCCAGGCCTGCGCCCGGACGTCGTCCAACGCCTTCTCTTCACGTTTCCGCTGAGCCCGACTCCATTCCAGACGATGCTGGGCTCGCAGCTTCTCCAGCATGAGCACCGCCTCGACGGTGGCATCCAGTTCCTGGCGGCGCATCGCCGCTCGCTCCTCGGCCCATTCGAGGTCGCGGGTGATCTCCGCGATCTTCCGATCCAGATCCGTGATCATCCGCTGCAACACGGTGAGCCGCTCGGTCTCCCGAACGAGGTCGGCGTTTCGCAACGCCCCCTTGCCCAGGTGATCGAGCGAGTCCCGATGTCGTTGCACGACTTTCTCACGATTCCCGGTCGCCGCCTCCCGCCGTGACCGCCATTCCTCGACTCGGGCGAGACTCTCCTCCAGCGCCTCGGATCGACGAGCCTGCTCCGCTCTCCGCTGTTCGAGCTCCGGCTCGAACTCGAACTGAAAGCCGCCCACGTCAGCCTCCGATCGATCGGGACATGTCGCTGAGAATGTCGTTCCATGCCTCGGGGCGAGCGAGATCCTGCCGGAGGAAGGCGGCGATCGAATCCTTGCGAACGAGCATCTCCCGCTCGTCATCCGAAGTCGGATTGAACAGTCCCGCCTTGATCCGGTGCTCGTTGGACTCGTACAGCGCGAGCAGTCGGCGGAGTCGCTCGGCGATCGCACGATGTTCGGGCGTGACCACACGGCCGAACACCCGACTCACGCTGCGTGAGACGTCGACGGCGGGATAGTGGGACATCGCCGCCAACTGCGGACTCAGGACGATGTGACCGTCGAGCAGACTGCGGGTCTCGTCCGCCACCGGCTCGGAGAGTTCGGCGGCATCATCTCCCGGAACCAGCACCGTGTAGAACGCGGTGATGCTTCCCGAATGAGATTGCCCGGCCCGCTCGAAGAGCCGGGGAAGTTCACTGAACACCGTCGGGGGATATCCCTGTCGCCCCGGCGGTTCGCCCGCCGCCAGCCCGACATCGCGGAGCGCCCGCGCAAACCGGGTCACGGAATCCATCAGCAGCACCACATGCAGCCCCTGATCCCGGAAGGCTTCCGCGATGGAGGTGGCCACGTGCGCCGCCCGAAGGCGAAGCAGCGCCGGCTGCTCGGACGTGGAGACCACGACCACGCTCTTCTTCAGTCCGTCCGGCCCGAGATCCTCCTCGATGAACGGACGCACCTCCCGACCACGCTCGCCGATCAATGCCAGAACCACCACGTCGGCGGAGACATGTCGCGCGATCCCCGACAGAAGCGTGGTCTTGCCGGTTCCGGGTGGCGCGAAGATGCCGACCCGCTGGCCCTTGCCCACGGTGAGGAGACCATCGATCACCCGGACGCCGGTGGGAAGCGGCTCGCTGATCACCGGTCGCGACAACGGTGGAGGCGGATCGGCGATCAAGGGTGCAGACTGCTCCGCCACCACCGGATCGCCACCGTCCATCGGTCGCCCGAGGGCATCGAGGACGCGTCCGAGGAGCGCCCGCCCCACCGGAACGACGTCCGAGGACGGATCGGCCTGCACCGATGCCTGCGACTGGAGCCCGGCGAGCGATCCCAGCGGCATCGCCAGCACCCCGTCCTCGTCGAATCCGACGACCTCGGCCTGCACCACGCGTCCCTCGCCGACGTCGATGCGGCATCGATCACCCAGCCCCAGACCGGGAACGCGGACCCGGATCACATCGCCGCGAACCGCCATGACGCGCCCGTCGGGCGTGAACCCACGCTGGTGCCCGCGCTCCCCGAGATCGACCTTGCCACCGAAGAGACGTTCGACACTCACGATCCAAGGCTCCCTCTCAAGGCATCGATTCGATCCTGGAAGGACGATCTGACATCGCCGTGCCTGGTCCGAATGAGAATCGCGCCGCGATCGAGCGACTCATCCACCACGACCTCCAACCCGCCGAGCACTCCACCCGCCTCCATCCCCACGAATGCCGCATCGGCCGGACCGATCCGGACGCCGATCGGCGTGAATCGTTCGACTTCGCCCGCCACGGTCATCACCAACGCCTCGATCGCCGCCGGGTCACGGTCGTGGGACATGCGCACCACGGCACCAGCCAGTTCGAACGCCGCTTCACGGAGCAAGGCCGTGCGTTCTTCACCCTCCTCCTCGAGCCGTCGGGTGACGTCGCCCAGAAATGCCTCGAAGCGATGACGGATCTCGATCGCGGCCTCTTGCGCCGCCACCGCCCGGAGATCGTCGGCCTCCCGACGCGCCTGCTCCATGATGGACGTCGCCTCCTGACGAGCGGCGGCGAGGATCGACTCCCGTTCCACAAGCACCGCACGCGCCTCCTGCAGGACGCGAGGCAGAACCGCCAGTCCGGTGTACGCCGCCTCGAGCCGATCGCCGGGGACGCGATCGGCCGGAATGACCTCGAACTCAGACATGGCCCGCCTCCGAGTGATCGACATCGAACAGCGAGACGAGGATCTCGCGAGAAGGGACGCCCGACTCGGCGATCGGATTCACCTGGAGAACTCGATCGACGAGCGTGGTTCGCAACCGTCCGGAGATCTCCTCGATCGCGGACGCGTCGAATCGAGCGAGATCGGACCGAAGCACCAGATAGGCCGCGTGCCGCAATCGGGAAAGGCCACCGCCCGGCGCCGCGTCCTGCGACTCGAACTCGTCGCGCCACGCACCCGCGAGCGGCGCCGGCATCTCGAATCGGCGCCACCATGCTCGCTGGGCCGCGACCAGGTCGATGCATGCCGGATCCTGAAGACGTCGCTGAATCCACGCGGAGCGATCCGTCCCCGGAACGGAGAGCGCGCCGAGCAGACACAGTCGCGCGCCGGCAAGCTCCAATCGCCGGCGAACCTGATCGCTCTGGCAGAACGAGAGGCCATGCCAGGGCGACGGCAGTCGTCGCCTCGCGGTCGCATCCACGGCCACCGACGACCGCGATCGCGCCGCAAGAAAGATGTCGATCGGCCGAAGCCCCGGCGCCTCGGCCTGAATCGCCCAGAGCGATGCGAGCGGCTCCGACACCACCTTGGCGGGAGCGACGCCCAGTCGGCGAAGCAATTCCGGTCTTCCCGTGTGCATGGCGCACGCGACACACGCCCGCAGCCGGAGCGCAGAATCATCGCCGACGATCCTCAATCGTCACTCCGACGAAGCAGCCCGAGAATCGCCACCTGAGGTCGAAGTCGCTCGTTCATCCACAACAGGAAGAACAGCACGGTCGACACGATCAAGAGTCCGCTTCCCCAGGTGAGCAGCTGCATCCGATCGATTCCGAACGGCCCCTTGGTGTCCCCGCTCACACTCGCGGGGGAGAGTCCGTCCACGTCTTCCCCGCCAGCCTCCGCACGCCGATCGAACTGGACCGGCGTGGCCCGCACCACGACCTCGGCTTCGGCCTGCGTATCGGTGAATCCCTTCATGGCCGAATCGACGAGGTCCTTCAGATGCGACTGCCACGCTTCGGTGTCACCCCCGTCATCGTCGGTCAGTTTCGGGGGCGAGTCCTCTCGGTACTTCACCAGAACGACGGCCGACGGCTGCTTGGATTCCCCGGGCGCCGTCAGTCGTTCCTCGTTCGGAAGAACCAGATGCACCCGCGCCGCCACGACCCCGTCGATCAGTTCGATGGTCTGCTCGATCTCCCCGGCCAGCGCGTGCATCAATCTGGCCCGTTCTTCCGTCGCGGTCGGAATGAGACTCGATGCGCCAAGCAGTTCATCGAACCCACTCGACTCCGGTCGAGGAAGTTCCAGGGTCCGGAGGAGCTTCCTGGCCGCCGCCAGGCGAGCCTCCGGGATTCGAATCACATAGCTGGTGGATCGGCGATCCTCGATGGGCTCGACGATTCCACCATCGATCCCCGCATCCGACAATTCGACGAGGATCGAGATGGCAGCCCCCTGGTCGGGGACGCGAACCAGTTCCGGAAGACCATCCGTGCATCCTCCGGCGAGGACGCTCAGGACGACGAGCAATGCGTTCAGAAGGTGCCGCGACATGTCCATGGTCAAGCCTGGGTCTGGAGGATGGTTCGAACGCCACCGGTGGCGTTCTCAGCCAGTTTGCTCAGCAGTTCCACGCCGAAGTGCGCTTCCTGAGCACGAACCTGGAGGCGGATCGTCGCCATGCCGATGTCTTCGCGGATTCGCGCGTGCTCGGGACTCATCGGATCGATGCGACCGTCGCGAACCGCCTCGCTCAGCTCACGACGAGCGTGCTCCAACCGATTCCAGTCATCACGCACGCCCTGCATGCGACCGTTGATGCCGTCGCGAACGACGCCGGGCTCGAGCAGCCGTTCGACGGCCAGCTCGACTTCCGCGCACCGAGTCGGAGGGTCCACGGCGGCGACGTC
>CAYZSH010000002.1:0-9392 GCA_964481025.1 uncultured Isosphaeraceae bacterium | reverse complement strand
CGACACGTCGGTGGACGGAGGCGGAGCCTGCGGCGAAGGCTCGATCGCCCCCGCCGCATCCGCCCGAAGCGCGTCCATGAAGGCGCGAGCACCGTCCGCACCCGACATCCCTCCGGCCCGGGGCCCCGAGATGCCGGCCGCGTCGGTGCCCGCGGGCAGACCTCCCCCGCCCGGACCGATGATTCCATTGGGATCGATCATCGAACGTCTCCTCGATCTCCGGCGGCGAGCAGGCTCTGGAACATCTGGCGCATCCCGGGGTCCTCGAGCACGCGTTCCACGGCCTGATCGAGGACCGGCCCTTCGAGCATCGAACCGAACCGGGACTGAAGTTCCTCACGGACGACGGCGTTCATGATTCCGGCCGGTTCACTGCACTCCCTGGACGCCTTGGCGATCAGGCCCTGGATTCGGTGCAGATCGGTTCCCTCGATGGAGGGCAGCTCGGCGGCTCGTTCGACGCCGGCATCCGCAGGGCCGCGAGCGACCTCGAACCGCGCGTCGCCTTCCTGTCGAACGCCCGCCGCAGGTCGGACATCACCGGTCGGTGCCGGTCCGCTGTTCGGAGGTACGGGGCGAATGGGATCCATGACAGTGCTCCAGATGAGCGGCGGACGAGTTCCCGCCGCGGGAGATTCTCAAGAAAGACGGGGGTTCCCCCCGGAAAGCCCGTCGAGTCGGTGGCGAGCGACGATCTCGACGTCGGATCCGAGCCCCAGATGCCGGGCGCGGGTCCAGGAAGCCCGCGTTTCCGCGGCATCCTGTCGTGCGAGGTGCGCGTCGCCGAGACGAAGGTGCACGAGGGCGGCGGTGACTCGATCATCCTCGACGAGTCCGAGGGCCTGCTGGAAGCGATGCAGCGCTTCGTCGGCATCCTCGCGAGCCAAGGCGGCCTCACCCAGCCCGAGGTACGGCACCGGTTCTTCGGGGGCCACCACGATGGCGGCTCCGAATGCCGCGGATGCCGAGTCCAGATCGCCGGCGGCGAGGTGGAAATACCCGGTCTCCGTGAGGAGGCGAGCCGGACGCGGCTCGCCTCCTGCGGTGGGATCGACGACTTCGGCACCGTTCGCGTGCATCATCAGGCCTTCATGTTCCGCACTGCCGCCATGCGGGCGTCGTGCTCGGTCTTGCTGATGTTGGTGTGCATGGTGAAGAAGAGGCTCTCCTGCTGGATCTGCTGCTGCATCTGCATCAGCTCCAGCGGGCCCGGCATGCCACCATTGAGATCGAAGCTCTTGGTCGCCGCCGACTTCGAGATCTCGGTCGAGATGTGCGACGCGATCGCGGGAAGGACGGCGGCGGCGATGATCGGAACGGGTCCCATGGTTGATCTCCTTGCACTGGAGGACGGTTGAGTGATGAATGAACGTCACCCGGTGATCGTGCTCGGAGGTCATCCGTTGCGACCATTCTTCGAAATCAGCCGTTCCAGACGACGAATCGCCGTCTCGATCGCCCCGATTCCGCCTTCAACCGCCACCCGGTCCGCGTGGCCCTCCGGAAGGCCCTCGATCCGCGACCGAAGCCGACCGAGCGGACCCCCCGAACCATGCCGAAGGCACCAGAGGAGCCCCGGAAACGGATCGGTCGATCCGGACGTCGGTCGGTCGTGCGTCCCCGGGTTCACGCCGAACCCTCCGACTCGGCCAACGCCTTCTCAAGCCGATCGACCTCATCCAACACCTGGACCATCAACGACGTATCAAGACAGTCTCTGGCACTCGCCGAAACGGCCGCCGCCTCCGACCCCAGTACCGGCGTCAGCAGGTCTCGGGCCGCCAGGAGGTCAAGCCGGGGCGACCGTGCACCAGCGTCCGAACCGCCCCCCCCGGCTCGGATTCGACCCTCGATCGCGAAGATGTACGCCTCGAGCAATCGGGTATCGATCTGCGTGGACTCGAAGGGCAACTGACGCCGTCGCCAACCGGGGGACTCGTCCACGTACTCCTGGAGATTCCGTCTTCCCGTGGAGACCAGCTCCCAGGCCTGCTCCGGCTCCGCCGCGGCGAGCATGGACGCCCGTTCGATCGACGCACGGATCCGGAGCAGCTGGAACTCGGGGTGCGTCGGAACATCGCGGGAGGACGCCATGGCGTCGAGAAGCACGCAAGCCTCGCGTGATCGGCCGAGCTTGAGGTAGACCTCGGCCAGTGCCATCCGGGTCGGACGATGATCGGGATGCCGCTCCAGCAACGCCCGAAGTTCGGCGATCCGGTCCGAAGAGACGTCGTCCGCCCCGGCGGCGACTCGATACGCCTCGAGATCCATCCAGGCCCTGATCCGCGGCTCGATGTTCTCCCTGAACAGCGGCGGATTGTCGTTCCAATCGATCGGTTCTCCGGTCGGAAGCGGCGACGGGGAGAGTCCGCTCTCGTCCCACCCCACGACGACGCCCATCCAGGTCCAGATCCTCCCCACTCGAGCCGGCTGCTCCCCGTCCGACGCCCAAGGCGACTTCCTCAGCGCCTCGAGCGCCTCCTGCGCCGCCACGATGCTGGACATGGCGTCTTCCGGTCGCCCCATCGCCGTCTGCGCCCGCGCGACACCGATCCATGCAGGGCCCCAGACGGATGCCGCACCGCCGGTTCGTTGGATCACATGCTCGTACGCCGCGAGCGCCTCCTCGAACCTGCCCGCCTCCAGCAACGTCCAGGCTTGTCGATCGAGCAGCAGGACGTGCCCGGTGTCGATCTCCTGCAATTCCGCGACCTGTTCAAGAATCCCCTCTTCGAAGGCGGTTCTTCGCAACTCGAGACACGCTGGTGGGAACGTCTGGATCAGTGCCACATCGCTGGAGACCCTCGCAAAGCCCGACTTGACATCCGATGACACGGGTCTGGCCCAGGTGAGGTCGATGGGCGGAGTCGGCGGGGGCGCGCACCGGCAGGCGCCGGGAATCATCGCCAAGGCGACGACCAACGACCTCCACCCGAATCGGCGTCGCAAGGCGGCGTCGATTCCGCAGGCATCCAGAACCCTCGGCCACCGGAGAGCGATCATGGGCGGCGCGCCGGGTTGCAGATCTCAAGCATCGACTCGCGACGAGCCTTGTCGACGATGCGATCGTCGATGACGTCTTCGACGCTGTCTCCCTCCGCATTGATCGCGTCGGGATCACCGCCATGCGCGATCAGGGAGGCCAGCATCCGGACCGTCGCATCATCCACCGACCGTCGTCTGACCAGTCGATGCAACGCGGTGTCCCCATCCCGCCCCTTGCCGTTCACGAAGCTCCTTCGATCGTTCACCGACAAGGACTCGATCAGCAGGAGGACGATCTCATGGTCCGCGTCATCCAGTCCGTCCTGCCGCCCGCAGATCATGTGGAGCACGGTGTCGCCGTTTCCGCGAGCTCCCTCCGCGACGGTCACGTCGGCCTCGGCGTCGATGAGGACCTTCACCGTGCTCGCGTGGCCTTCGACGGCCGCCAGCATGATCGCAGTCTTCCCACCAACGTCGATCGCATTCGCATCCAACGCCTCGGATCCGGACGGGAGTTTCTGAAGGAACGCCGCCACCACCTTGGCTCGTCCCTTCTGCGCAGCCTTGTGAAGCAGCGTGGAGTCGGCCTCGCCGATCCCGACCAGCAGATTGACCTCCTTGGCGCGACGCAGGGCGAGAACAAGGTCCCCGCGATCATCATCGATCACCGTCTCAATCGCCGAGGCGAGCAGATCGCGGTCTGCGTTGCCGAGCGGACCGGGTACCGCGGCCGCGAGCACACCGACCTTGTCGACACAGGCGGCGTCCGGCTCGGTGCAGGCGTTCACGGCCTCGACAAGCTGAACGATGATCGGCGACGGAACCTCCACGGGCTCCTCCACGCCATCATCCACTGGTGGCGCCGACGGGTCACCGGGTCCCACGACCAGGGGCACCGACGGTTCACCTCCGGCGCCTGTCGGTGTCGGTTCACTCGCCCCGCCAGTCGGTCCCTGCGGGCCACTGGGATCGGTCGGCGTCGCCACGCTCGTGGTTTCCCCCCGATCGGACAGGACGAACCACGCCACCGCGCTGCCCGCGATCGCGAGCAATCCCACGGTCGCCACGCTGGCGCCGACGACGAGCCACGGTCGGCCGGATCGACGTTCCCGCGCCGGCCCGAGTGGTTGATCGCCGTCTCGCAGGCGCTCGAGATCGGCCCTCAGGTCGCGGATCGAGGCGTACCTGGCATGAAGGTCCCTCGCCATCGCACCTTCCACGACGGTCACCCAACCTCGTGGCACCTTGGAGTTGCGTTGTCGAAGTGGAACCGGCGGCCCCGACTGCACCTTCGTGGAGATGGTCTTCGGATCCCCCTCGTACGGAGGCGATCCCGCGAGGAGTTCGTACATCATCGCCCCCACCGCGTAGACATCGACCCGGTAGTCCCCAGCCTCCCCCGCGAAGAGCTCGGGTGCCATGTAGGGCGCGGTGCCGCTTCCGAAACTGGGCTTGTCGGTGACCTCCGCGTCGGAGTCCGTATCCACGTCCGCGAGCATCGAGGTGACCAGTCCGAAGTCGCTGACGTACACCCGCCCCCGCGGACCGATCAGGATGTTGGCGGGCTTCACATCCCGATGAACCTTGCCCTCGCGATGCGCGTGCTCCAGCGCGGAGACGACCTGCAGCATGATCGGAAGCAGACGCTCCGGCGGAAGAGATCGAGATGACCCCGCCGCATCCTTGAGCGACCCACCTTCGACGAACGGCATGACGTAGTACGGCGGCGTCCCGTCCACCACTTCGCGGACGGCAAGGATGTTCTCGTGGCGGAGCCCTTCGGTGTGACGCGCCTCCTTCACGAAGCGGGTTCGGAGCTGCGGCCGCGC
Organism: uncultured Isosphaeraceae bacterium; assembly: GCA_964481025.1. Classification (GTDB taxonomy): domain Bacteria; phylum Planctomycetota; class Phycisphaerae; order Phycisphaerales; family SM1A02. The sequence continues at coordinate 4,578 of CAYZSH010000002.1, read as the reverse complement.
GCGAAGGCGATCGGGTCGAATGGTCTTGACCGCCACCACTTCGCCGGTCGACTCGTGACGGGCCTTGAAGACCTGCCCCATGCCACCCTCGCCGAGCATCCCTTCGACCACCCAGGCACCGAGTCGTTCCGGAGGCCACGAGCCGGAGAACGACCTCTCCTGACCGCCTTCCGCCGATCGAGCGACCGGAAGGCCAAGCCCTGGCGGCTGGTCCGTGAGCTCCTCGGTGATCATCCGACCGTTTCGATCTCCCGGAAGCGGAGGCGGCCCCGCCACGTCCTCGGTGACGACCCGTTCCGCCGGAAGATCCGTTCCTCGGGTCGTGACGTCGCGGAAGTCGGGAACGCCGTTCCCGGGCTCGAGGGGATGCTTGTCGTTTCGTTCATCCGACATCACACACTCCGTGTCTCACGAGTTTCCGTGCCGATGTCGCGGAATCCACGACACGCGGCATCGGCTGACCAAGGGTCACGACGAGGGGACGGTCCGTCGCAGCAGTTCATGAATGGCATCGACGCGAGCCCCGTACTTGAAGCCCGTTGGAGACCGGACGCTCTCGACGGCGAACTCCTCATCCGGGCCCTCACCGGGCTTCAGATTGGTCGAGAAGGAGTAACTGCCTCCCCAGTTGATGGCGACCACCCGGCCCTCGTCATCGAAGAGGGGGCTGCCGCTCGATCCGCCGGTGGACGACGCATCGAAGTAGATCAACCGTGCGTTCATGGGATCCGCCGAGGCCTCCAGCGACCGATCGGCCGTGGCGACCACGCGACCGGACACCAGGAACTGCGGCGGAATCGTGTCGCTCGCCAGGATCGACTCCATCGGGAACCCGCCGTAATGGATCGGGTCACCGGCGCGAACGCCCGCCGCCTCCTCCGGAGTCGCCAGCTGGAGGGCCGGAATCTCCGCGGCCTCGGCCATCGCATCATCCGCCACCCGGATCAACGCCGCGTCGCTGATCCATCGCTCCTGCGGATGGAGATAACCCGAGTGCACCAGCACCCCTGCGACCTTGGACTCGAGGTCGCGAAGCGCGACATCCGCACGGAGACTGCCGGTCTCACCGTCGATGGCCTGCCCCGGAAGCTGGTAGTGACCGCAGGCGGCATCGAAGTCGACGAGACCGACCGGATGCGGCCCATCGAACCGGGCACTCCAGCGGATGTCGCCACCGTTGTTGAAGACTTCCGGGAATCTTCGACGGATCATGTGACCCTGCGTGACGAGCGCCTCCACCACATGCGCGTTGGTGGCGAACCAACCGTCGCCCACGTACCAACAGGTTCCGGTCGGAAACATCGCGATGTCCTCGCCCTGACCGTTCGAGACGATGAGCGTGGCACACGCGACACTGGATCGAGCCATCTCCCGCCAGTCCACCGCCGTTCCAGACGCGGGGTCGGCCTCGGGATTCGCCTGGGCCAGGGTCTCCGGCAGGAAGGTCACGATCACGCTGCCCATCTGCTGAGCGACCACGTACGGCGGCGAGTCGGCTTCCGTGGCGGCAGCCTCGACCGCATCCATGATCTGACGGCTCATCTTGTCGGGCTGACCGCGGTAGGGAACACCGAACGATGCCGTGGAATCCTCGATCGCGAGATCTCGAACGCCGGTGCGCCCGACGCCGTCGAGCGCTTCCACGCGGTCGATCAACTTCCCGATCCAACGACCGGTGCCGTCGGGCAGGTTCCGAACGACCACCGTCAGCGGGTTGGGCTCGCCGGACATGGAACGGGCCACGGCATCGAGGGTCTTGCCTCCGATGTATTCCGCCACGGATCGAGGCCGATCCCATTCGACCGTGCACACGTCGTCACGCACGACTTCGGACGGGTCGGGGACGGAGAACGTCGAGAGGATCCGGCCCGTCCGCCGATCGGTCATCCGAACCACGGCCTCGGTGTCATCGATGACCCGCACGAGCAGCACGAGATCGATCTCGTCCAGCGGGGAGAGTCCCTCCGCCGCCCGACGCTCGAAGGCACCGCGATCGACGATCTTCAGTCCGAAGTCGCTGAAGAGCCGCACGAGCTCCGCCTGAAGCGCATCGCGTTCCGGCTCCGACCCAAGTTCCTCGAAGCCGAAGGACCGGGTCATCAGATCGGGGTCGGATGACACCACGATCGCGATGCGAAGCCCCTCGGCGTTCTCTTCCACCGCACGAAGTTCGCGACGGAGATCCTGGTGGGCCTCGCTGTCAGGATCGACGATCTCGCACCATCTCGGCCGTTCGGAGGAATAGGCGAACAAGGAAGCCCACTGCTGATCATCGGTACCGATGGAATCGCAGGCGAGGCCCTCCTCCTTGAATGCGTCGCAACATGCCCGAACGAGCCTTCGAAAGCGTCCTTCAAAATCGATCTTCAAGACCCCACTTCGCGTGCCGCGGTCGTACGTCGCGTCCACGCGATGCACCATGGTGTTGCCCGGTGCCTCGTCCTCCAGATCCGTGGCGAGATCTTCGAACAAGTCGTCTTGGAGAACACCCTTGGCGAACGCCTTCACCGTGATGGTGACCCAGCGGCGTGCATCAGGGGACCGGGGACCTCGCCCATTCAAGAGCAAAGCCTTCAGCGCGATCCCTGACACACTGGCGTACAGGGCCCGCTCGCCGTTCATCGATTCCCACGACCGTTCGTGTTGAAACACCGTGGCATCCGAGAATCGTCGATCGAAGAGCATGACCCTCGGATAGCCCGACTCGGAGGTGGTCACCAGCAACACCAGCTCCCCCTCGTCACCGAGCTGGGTTGCGAGCCAGTCGAGATCTTCCAGATCCACGGCTCCGTTGCCGGCACTGTCGATGGCCTGCTGCACCCGGTCAGCGATGGCTTCTCCGGCACCCCACCGGATCGTGACCCCTGCCTTGGAGAGATCCTGCTCGATCGCCCGTGCCAGGCCGTCGTCGTGCTCGCTCCCGCCTTCCCCCCCCACCATGACCGTGACACCGGGGCGGCCGGCCTCCTCCCAGCGGTCGCAAACCAACTTGAGTTGGTCTGCTGACAATTCAAGTGTCTTCCGTAACTTGCCCGGGGGCGTGGGCGTGAGTGTCACGGCCTCGACTCGCGAAGCGCCGGAGAGCACCACCAGTCCTGCAAGCAGTGCCACAAGCACGTGCGTGGTCGTTCCGGGGCGACGCCGTCTCGCGTGGGGGACCTGATCCGGGATGCCTGCTGCCGTGGAGAATGTCATTGCCGAGCCTTTCTGATCTCGATGAAGAAGTCCATCGCCCCCGATTCGACCGGGACGTCGGTGATCGAGCGGCGAAGGCGAGGCTCCACCACGACCGAGTGCCACCGAGGATTCGCCGTGATCTCCGCTCCCTTGCCGTCGCGGTAGATCACCCGATACTGCAGTCGAAGCGTCCGATCCCCCACCGAGCGGATCGGAGCCACCACCCGACGAATCTCCCCGGCATCGGATCGATCCACGCGAATCTCGTCGCGAACGATCTGCGTCTCCAGCCCGTCGAGCAGGACGAGCTGCGGGTAATCCGACTCATCCAGCAGATCCCGAGGCGCGGCGGATGGCGGCCGCGGATCGGGGGAACACCGAGGCCCCCCTGACCGGCAGGCGGCCAGGGGGGCGAGGAGGAGAAGCGTCAGACATGTCGATGTTCGAACGGCCACGGGATGCACCTCCAGAGCCGTGATCGGGTGACGCGGCCGATCGTTGCATCAGACCTTCCACAACTTTCGACGCCACGAAGATTCAGGCCGGGTTCATGACTCGGGCGGGAGTGTCCCGTGCTGCTTGAGATGTTGATTCTCGGCCGAGGAGAGATACCGCTCGTAATAGGGGTGATAGCAGTACCGCTCCTGGACCATCCGGGACATGACGTCCTGGTTCGATGCAGGATGCTGGACCACGAACCGCAGCGACAGGTCGACCGAGAAGGGGGGCGCCGACATGGTGATCAGATTCGCGCTCGTCCGGACGATCAGAATCTGCCCCGGAAGGGGACGCTCCGCCCCCTGTAGAGCGACCTTGTTGGCGAGTTTCTCGAGGATGGCGTCGGACTCATCCGGGGCGAAGGTCGAGATGTAAAAGCTGTTTCGGAACTGTTCGTTCTCGAGCAGACGTTCTGCCAGTCCATCGAATGCCACTTCGATCTGATCCAGCATCCGCTGGTCGGCCGGACTGCTTGAGTTGGCGAGCGTTGACTCAACCTCTTCAGGAAGCAGCGCGACATAGACGAGGTATTCCGAATCGAGCCCTTGGATATCGGCGGTCCGATCCTCCAGCTTCTCAACCATGGCCTGGGCCAGCTGATCCGCGGCCGCGTGGAACTCCTGCAACGCGACACCGCTCGACAAGGCCTTCTCCTTGGCGGATTCCTCCTCCTCTTCCAATAGCCTCGCCCAGTACTCGCTCCACTCAGTGACTAATTGACCTCTATCGATCACACACAATGCCTCCCCCAAGCCCTGTCCGATCTGACCGCCAACTTGAACTCTCCGCTGAGTCTCTTCGTAATCATCCCACGCTTCCCGACATGTCATGGACTTCGTGGAATCGCAGCACCCTCCTGCGGCCAGCACCACCAGACCACCGAGGACCGCGACGACGGCCTGA
>CAYZSH010000001.1:0-77360 GCA_964481025.1 uncultured Isosphaeraceae bacterium | reverse complement strand
GGTCGAGCACGCGGCCTCCCGCGAGAAGCAGTCGTCGAGCGTCGCTCACTGTCCGTTCTCCGTCTCGTTCGCGGGTTGATCGACGATGCATTCCTCGGCGGTCGGTGGGGCGTACGGCGCGTCGAGTCCGCCTCCCTGGATCCACACGCCATCGGCGATCACCACGACTTCGGTGCTCCGCTCGGTGACCGCGGCGATCTCCTCGGCGGTGGCACCCGCGTCCTCGAGGAGATGCCGTCGTTGCTCGACCGAGAAGGTCCGCACCTGCGGAACGCCGCTCAGCACGGTGCGGCGACCGCGGGCGTTGCGGGGAACGAAGAATCCGTAGTCGCGGAAGCGCACGAGCACGATGTCGCCGGCGTCGTCACGCACCCGCATCCAGCATCCCTTGACCGCGCAGACCTCGGTGACCCAGCCTTCGAGGGCGATCTCATGGCCGGCGTCGTCCGCGAGGTTCGCGATCGCGGTGGTGGACCCGACGCCGTGCGCGTCGCCATAGCCGTTCCATCCTTCGAGCATGCGGGTGTCGGTCGAGGCACAACCCGCGAGAAGCGATACGGCAGCGACGGCGAGGATGGGCAAGGTCGGGCGGATCGGCATGCGAAGCTCCGAAGACATGGTCGACTCGGCGAGTCGAAGGGGCACGCATGCTACCGAGCCGGCCAATCCGCGCCCGGAATGCGACACGCCCGCTCCGCGCAGGCGGAACGGGCGTGTCGATGTTCAGCATTCGATCTCGATCCGACGAGTCAGGCCGAGATCAAGGCGAGGGCGATCAGCCCTTGTCGCTGCAGCTGCCGGTGAAGGGGCAGGTCGCGGCCTTGTCCGAGCAGCTGCTCGAGCACTCGCCCGAGACGGCGCCGGGGGCGGCCTTGTCGGAGCAGCTGGTGCCGCACTCGGCCTTGTCGCTGCAGCTGGTCGAGCAGGCGCCGCTGGTGGCACCCGGGGCGGCCTTGTCGCCCTCGCAGCCACCGCAGCAGTCGCCACTGGTGGCGCCGGGGGCGGCGTCGGTGTTCTGGGTGGTGTTGCAGCCGGCGAGGGCGAAGGCGGCGGCGAGGGTCGCGGCGGTGAAGAGGGTCTTCATCGAAGTTGCTCCATTGATCTGGAAGGAAACGATCGTGTCATGTCCGGACCGGCACGATGCCCCGGAGTCCGGACGTGGACTCGTATGCTAGAGGGAGTCGGTGTCGGTTCGCAATGGATCCTGCACGATTCCGATGGGTCGATCGGCGTGAGCACCGGGCCGACCGAGTGGATCTGGAGTGGGTCGGCGGCCCTGAGACGCCATTCTCGGACTCTTTCGTGTCGGATACGAACCCCGATTCCCATGTCGACGATTCCGGCGAATCGCCCGCGGAGACCCCGCAGGACCGTCTGGAACGCCTCTCGCGGAAGGCTCGTGGGCTTCCGAAGGTGCCCGGGGTCTACATCATGAAGGACGCGGCGGGGGTGGTCCTCTACGTCGGGAAGGCGTCGGTGCTGCCGAATCGGGTGTCGTCGTATTTTCAGTCCGCGGCCGACCACGGGCACCGGAAGAACCGGATGCTTCCCCTCATCGAGGACTTCGACGTCGTCGAGTGCGAGGGCGAATGGGAGGCGTTGCTGCTGGAGAGCCGGCTGGTCAAGGACATCCGACCCCGGTTCAACGAACGACTCACCGACGACAAGACGTTCCCGTATCTCGCGGTCACGCTGCGGGACGAGTTTCCCGGGGTCTTCGTCACCCGCAACCCCGCCGACGACCGGTTCAAGGGGGCGAGGATCTTCGGTCCGTTCACATCGAAGCACGCGCTTCGGCAGGCGGTCCAACTCATGCAGCGGGTGTTCAGGTATCGCACCTGCGAACTCGACATCAGATCGGACGATCCCCGCAACCGCACGTTCCGGCCGTGCCTGCTGCACTCGATCGGACAGTGCACGGCGCCGTGTGCGAATCGGATCTCGCCCGAGGACTATCGCGCGGACATCGATCGCTTCGTGCGATTTCTCGGATCGAAGCGCAGCCGGATGCTCAAGGAACTCCGCGACGAGATGGATGCCGCGTCGACGCGACTCGACTTCGAGCGGGCGGCGGTGCTTCGCGATCAGATCCGATCGATCGAACGACTCGACGAACGCGAGCGCCGGCGCAGCGAGGACGGCGAGTTCGACTGGCAACCCGAAGTGACTTCGTTCGTGCACGATCCCGCCAAGGGCGTGCAGTCGCTGCAGAAGACGCTCGGGCTCGACGAACCGATCCGCTGCATGGAGGCGATCGACATCGCGCACCTCGGCGGCGATGAGACGGTCGGCTCGAAGGTCTGCTTCATCGACGGTCGGCCGTTCAAGGATGGATACCGTCGGTTCCGGATCCGCAGCGTCGACAACGACGACTACATGGCGATCCGCGAGGTCGTCTCGCGTCGGTATCGCGAGGCGGGGCAGGGGCAGGAGCTCTACCCCGACGTCATCCTGATCGACGGCGGTCTCGGGCAGTTGCACGCGGCGCTCGAGGCCTTCGAACAGCTCGACGTGAAGCCGCCGATGGTGATCTCGCTCGCGAAGAAGGAGGAACTGATCCACGTCCAGCGGCGAGGCGAACCGATCCGGCTCGGCCGCGAGAATCTCGGGCTGAAACTCTGCCAGGCGATTCGGGACGAGGCGCACCGGTTCGCCCAGCACTACCACCATCTGCTTCGAAAGAAGGCGATGCTCGGCGAGGACGACGGACGTCGGATTCCCAAGGCGCCACGCACGCTGCGGCGTGGCGGCGGGAAGGGCGAGCATGACGCCGGCGGAGAGGGAGAGCCGTGATCGACGAAGCCCCCGACTTCGTGGCCGAGTTCGAGCATGGTGTCCGAGTGAGGGTGAAGGCGGTGCCGGGCGCCCGCCGTGATGCGATCGCCGGTCCGCTCGGGGATCGACTCAAGATCAGGGTGTCGGCGCCGCCCGAGGGTGGTCGCGCGAACGAGGCGATCCGTCGTCTGCTTGCCGAGGCGTTCGCGGTCTCGAAGGCGGACGTGGCGCTCGATTCCGGTCCGACGTCGCGCGACAAGGTGTTCGAGATCGCCGGTGATCCCGCGATCCTCTCCGCGGCGGCGAGGTCCTTCGTCTGAGGATGGAACGACGACCGCCCGGGCCAAGGCTCGGGCGGTCGAGGTCTGCTTCAGGATTCGGTTCCCTCCCGGTCAGGCCGGGCTCGGCATGATGCCGCCGAGGTCCTCGCCGGGCTCGTCGGTCGGCGGCGTCACCTTGCGGGGCGGCGTCTTGTCCGCTTCCGCGGCGAGCAGGTCGGCGACGGTCGGCTTCGAGAGTCGCTGTCCCTTGATGAGCTTGTCAACGTCGTCCGCGAGAAGGGTCTCGTGACGAAGGAGCGCCTCGGCGACCGCGACGACCTTGTCCCAGTTCTGGTTGAGGAGCTTCGTGGCGCCGTCGTACGCGGTGTCGACGATCCGCTTGACCTCCTCGTCGATGATGCGGCTGGTCTCCTCGGAGTAGTCACGCTCGGCGAAGGGGGACTCGTTCTCGTCGTGGGCGTGCGCGACGAAACCGACCCGCGGGCTCATGCCCCACTCGGTGACCATCGCCCGCGCCATGCGCGACACCATCCGGATGTCCGCGGATGCGCCGTTGGAGACGTCGCCGGTCTTCATCTCCTCCGCGATGCGGCCGCCGCAGGCGACCTTCAGCGTCGCCTCAAGGAACTTGAGCCCGTAGCCCTGACGATCCTTCTCGGGCAGGGAGAAGCTCACGCCGGCGGCGCGGCCGCGCGGCAGGATCGTGACCTTGTGCAGGGGATCGGCGTCCTCCAGCATGTGCTGGAGCACCGCATGACCGGCCTCGTGATACGCGGTCGCGACGCGGTCCTCCTCCTCGACCTTCCGGCTGCGACGAGCGCGGCCCCAGCGGACCTTGTCGCGGGCCTCCTCGAAGTCCTCCATCTCGACGACGTCCTTGTCGGCCATCGTCGCGATGATCGCGGCCTCGTTGATGAGGGCGGCGAGGTCGGCACCGGAGAAGCCGGGCGTGGCCCGGGCGAGGCGTTCGAGGTCGAGGTCGTCGCCGGTCTTCACCTTCTTGACGTGGACCGCGAGGATCTGGGCGCGACCCTCGACGTCGGGCAGTTGCACGGCGACCGTGCGGTCGAATCGGCCCGGGCGGGTGAGCGCGGGGTCGAGCACGTCGACGCGGTTGGTCGCGGCGATCACGATGACCTGGTCGGTGGCCTCGAAGCCGTCCATTTCGACGAGGATCGCGTTGAGGGTCTGCTCACGCTCGTCGTGGCCGCCGGTCGTGAATCCACCGCCGCGGCGACGACCGACCGCGTCGATCTCGTCGAGGAAGATGATGCACGGCGAGTTGTCCTTCGCCTGCTTGAAGAGGTCGCGGACGCGGCTGGCGCCGACGCCGACGAACATCTCGACGAAGTCCGAACCCGAGATGGTGAAGAACGGAACATCCGCCTCACCGGCAATCGCCTTGGCGAGCAGCGTCTTGCCGCAGCCCGGAGGGCCTTCGAGAAGCACGCCGCGCGGAATGCGGCCGCCGAGGCGCTGGAACTTCCGCGGGTTCTTGAGGAACGCGACGATCTCGGTCACCTCTTCCTTCGCCTCGTCCACGCCCGCGACGTCCTTGAAGGTGACGTTCACGGAGTCGGCGGTCTGCACGCGGTGACGGCTCTTGCCGAAGTTGCCGAGCATGCCGCCCGGACCACCGCCCGCATTCCGCATCGAGCGGAAGACGAAGAACCACACGAGGAAGATGACGAGGATGATCGGTCCGAAGTTGATCAGCAGCAGGAGGAACGTCGGGTCCGACTTCTCCATCTCGAACGGGATGTTCGCGGCCTGGAGTCGGTCGAGCGTGTAGGGAACGCCGCCCTCCGCGATGGTCACCCGCACGGGGACGTCGGCGGCCTTCGACCGGTCTTCGGAGATCTTGTCCGGAACCTTCTTCGCGGTGATGCCGTCGGACGACACCTTGATCGAGTCGGCGACGATGAGCTTCGCCTCGCAGTCGCGGATGAACTGCTCGAGGCTGATCTCCTTGCCCTTCGTCTGGCCGCCGACGACCACGAACCACACCAGCGCGAACAGCGCGAAGAGCAGCACCAGCGACAGGAACGGCCGCGGGGGCCGGTTCGGCACGGGGCCGCCCTCGGGGTTCTTGCGAGGCGGCTGGCCGCCGCCGCGGTTGGAATCGGTGTCGGGCGTGCGGTTCGAGGAGTCCGAATCGGGCATCAGCGAGGGTCTCGCGAGGGGTTCGATCGAGGAGAAGGCGTGCCGGGAACCATAGGAGCCGGCCGTCCCCGGAGGCGGGAGGGGGTCACCAGTCACCCCGAAGGGCATCGACCAGATCGACCGCAAGGTTCCGTACGACTCCGAACCTTGCCAGATCGACCGATTCCATCCCCGGCCGTGACGGGAAGAACACCGCCGAGGCGGAGAATCCCTCGCGGCTGACGATCGGCTCGCCGGTGGCCAGATCGATCCACTCGAAATCGATCGTGGTCTTGAAGAGCATCTCCTGGGCCAGACCCGTCGAGAGGCTCTTCGAGAGCGGGATCAACTCCGTCTCCCGGATCGTTCCCCGGAGCATCGTGTCGGCGGTTCCGGGCCCGGAGACCTTCCACGGGGTCGAGGACTCGATCTCGGTCACGAGGGCGCGTCCGAGTTCGGTCTCGAGTCCGCGGGTCCACGATTCGTTGGCGAAGAGCGGAAGGGTGATGGTCCGGTACCGCTCGGGGTGCGTCCACGACATCGACCAGCCGTCATGCGGGTCGGGCGAGCACCCCGCGGGGCCACCGCCCATCGCCATGGCGATCGCGGCGAGACCCGTGAGCGTCAGCCGAGCGATCGTCACGATCCACCTCCGGCGTTCGGCACGGCCTCGACGGGCCGTTCCGGCTCGAGCGGCGCCGTGCGAGGCGGCTGGGGACGGTCGATCGGCGCCACGCCGGTCTCCTCGCGTGCGGCCGCTCCCAGCATCGCTTCCGCGAGGGTGCGGTAGTCCGGGGCGGTCGCCGCGATGCCCGCCGGCATCCGGGCGAGCACCCTGGGGGCGAGACGCAGCGTGTCGAGCATCGCCACGGTGTCGGGGTAGCGGGTCACGATCCGGCGAAGGTATTGCTCGCAGGAGATCGGATCGTCGATCGAGAGATACCACTCCGCGGTCACCAGCAGCTTGCGGGCCTCGGACTCCCTGATGCGGACGAGCAGGGCGTCGGCGCCGAGTCGCTGGGCCGTCGATGGCTGCACCGCCCGGAGGGCCTCCAGGCGACGACGGGCGTCGCGGAGTCCCGCGTCGTCGTAGCGCGGGCCGCGGTACGAGGCCAGGTACGACTCGATCAGCCGGGCGCGGGCCTTCTCGACGCGGTCGGATCGCGGGTAGTTCTGAAGGAAGAGGTCGTACGCATCGGCGGCCAGCCGCATCTCGGCGCGGCGGAAGTAGAAGTCGGCGAGCTGGTCGCCCGCGTCCTCGGCCAGGCGGCTTCCGGGCAGTCGCTCCTGGATGCGGATCAGGAGTTCCTGGGCGTCATCCGAGGCATCGAGCACGCGGATCGTCCCGTACAACTTTCGTCGCAGGCCATGCGCGTAGGCGACCGCGATGTCGTACTCCCGTTCGAGGGCGGTCACGAAGACCGTGCTTCCGGCGTGCTCGCGGGCGATCGCCTCGTAGTCGAAGAGGGCTTCGTACTCGTCACCCATCTCGACGAGGGCATCCCCTCGGACGAGCAGCATCTCGGCTCGGAAGGGGCTGGTCGGAAACCGATCGATGAACGCGCCCGCCAGGGCTCTGGCCCGTTCGGGCTCCCCGAGGGCGAGGGCGCGGCGGGCCGAGAGCACCTGTGCAGACTCGGTCCCGGGCTCTGGCGACTCCTTCTGCCACGCATCGTCCTCCCCGAGGACGTACTCGTCCTGGGCGATCGCCGGGCGGGCGGGCCAGACGGCCACGCCGAGCGCCACGAAGGCGCCGACAAGGCGACTGAGCACGAGGCGTCGACGTTGACCCGGCAAGGACATCGCCGCATCCTACGGGGAACGGCCCAGAACGGTCGATGCACGACCGTCGTTGGTTCCCCTTCCGGACTCCCGAGTCAGACGCCTCTCATGTCGGTCCTGGTGATCTTCAATCCGATCTCCGGGGCGGGTCGTGCCCGCGGCCTCGCCGAGGCGGCCGCCGATGCGGCGCGCTCCCGCGGACTGGACGTCGAGCTGCTTCCGACCAGTCCCGGTCCGGCGGATGCGTGGCTTCGGGAACCGATCCGCGGCCGTCGGGCGCTGGTGGTCGTCGGCGGCGATGGGGCGGTGCGGTTCGCGGCCCCGGAGGCCGTCCGCGCCGGAGTGCCTCTGGTGCACTGCCCGGCCGGCAACGAGAACCTCTTCGCCCGCGAGTTCGGAATGACGGCCGTCGCGTCGGAGGTCGCGGAGACGCTGGCGACCGGTCAGGTTCGTCGGATCGACCTCGTTCGGGCGAGCATCGAGGGGCGGGATGACGAGACCGTGGCGATCATGGCCTCGTTCGGCTTCGATGCCGAGGTGGTCCACGATCTCGCGTCGGTCCGAACCGGAACCGTCAACAACCTTTCATACGTGCGGCCGATCCTTCGTCGGATGCGGGCGTTCGACCCGCCCCGGATCTCGGCGCGGGTCGATGGCGAGCCGGTCGCGGACGGGATCCCCGGAATGGTCGTCGTCGCGAACTCCCGGCAGTACGCCTCCCGACTCGATCCCGCGCGTCGGGCGATCATGGATGACGGCCTGATCGACCTCGTCATCCTGCCCGCCAGGTCGGTGTCGGACCTGCTCGGTTGGATGGTCCGGATGCGGTTCGGGGCACACATGCGGGATCCGCGGCTCATCTATCGGACCGGCCGCCGCATCGAACTCGAACTCGATCCGCCGAGCGTCTGGCAGGCCGACGGCGATCCGCCACGGGCGTCCGAACCGACCGGTCAGGTCCGGTTCGACGTGGAGCCCGGGGTGCTCGCGATTCTCGAACCTCCGAGAACCGCCTGAAACCGCACAAGGTGACGAGGGCCGCCCGCCGGAAACCTCTCTGAAGTCAAGGGGGACGGGTCGGGGGACGATGCTCCCCGCATCCAGGGGGATCGGTCCATCGGCAGCGCGTCGGTGGCCACGATTCGGGAGGGAGTGATTCCGATGGCCGACAAGGCGGACAGCAAGGCGAAGGACTCCGGTGCCGAGAACGGTGCCGAGTCGAAGGCTCCGAAGTCGCGGGGCGGGAAGGCGGCGATGACGACCGCGGTCCTGCTGATCGCGGAGGCGGCGGTCATCGGCGGCGCGTTCATGATGTTCTCGAAGCCCGCGCCCACCGAGGCGGTCGGGATGTCGCACGAACTCGAGGAGACCGCGCCGGAGGCCACGCTTGAGGAGGTCGTCATCTTCGACGGCTACCTCGGGAACGAAGCGACCGGCGTGGCGTTCCGGTATCCGACCCGGGTGTTCCTGAAGGTGGACGCACGCGACCGCATGTGGATCGAAGCCGAGGCCGCCCGCTCCGCGGGCACCATCCATGCCCGACTGTCCGAGATCTGGCGATCCGCCGGCCGTCGGGAACTCGACTCCGCCGACCTCGCCGCCATCGAGGCCCGCGTGCAGCGGGCGTTCGAACAGGAGGGGCTCTTCGATCGCCGGCCGTCGGTGATGCCGTCGGCCACCACCGAGGCCGCCGACGACGGTCACGGCGGAGGTCACGGCGGGGGGCACGAGGCCGAGTCCGAGTCCGCCGACCACGCGATGCCCGAGGGCGACATCGTCCACGACGTCATCGTGGTGATGGACATCGGTCGGCGCGTCAATCGCTGAATCCGCGCAGGATCGACCTGAATGGAAGTGCCCGGAGCGGCATTCTCTGCAGGTCCGGTCGGTGAGGATCCGATGATCCTCCGATACCGCGTCGGCAGGACGCCGGCGATCCCGCGCATCCGTCCCGCGCGTCGATCGCATCCGGTTTCAGGTCCCTTCCTCTCCGTTCATCATCCATCGATCTCATCGACGGCGGAGCCGCGAACATGAGCGAGTCCGATCAATCCCAGACCCCGACCGACGCTGCGGACCCCGAAGCGGTGGTCCAGCAGACGGCCGCGGAGGTCGATCGTCTGGCCCAGGAGGCCGCCGCGGCCGCCGGCCCGGTGGGCGGGGCCACGCCCGTGAATCTTCCCGACTTCGGTGATGGCGTCGATGCCGCGACCCCGAGCGGCATCAACATGCTCGGCGACGTCGATCTCGACGTCCGCATCGAACTCGGTCGAACCCGCATGCTGGTCGACGACGTGCTTCGGCTGTCGCCCGAGTCCGTCGTCGAACTCGACAAGGCCGCTGGTGATCCGGTGGACATCTACGTGAACGGCCGGCACGTCGCCCGAGGCGAGGTGCTGGTCCTCAACGAGAACTTCTGCGTCCGCGTGAGCGAGATCATCGGACGACTGCCCGAGGCAGAGGCCGGCTGAGCCGCCCGACGCATCGGCCACCAACCCGCCTGGACCGGAGGATCCGGTCCCGATCCCCCAAGCCAGGAAGGCGACCATGGATCACCCCCGCCCGTGCGGTCCCGCCGCACTCGCAGCCCTCGTCATCGCAGTCTTCGGCGTGCTTCCGGCCGCCACCGCCGCGCCGCCCGCGAGCGGCGTCGGCGATGCCACGATCACGCCGCGCGAAGTCGCGTCCCCCGCCGAGACGCCGATGTCCTCCACGGCCGGTGGGAACGACCTCGACCCCGCCGAACTCGCGAACCGCATCGCGGCGAGGCTCGCCGCGAACGATGCGAGCCGGCTGGAGCGTCGCGCCGACGACGCGCCCGAGTCCGGCCCGGTCGCGGCGTCGATGCCCTCCGCCTCCGTCGCGGGCGCTGCCGAGACCACCGGCACCACCAAGACCGCCGCCATCCTGCCTGCTCCGCGTCCTTCAGGTTCGCGGGTCACCGAACGTTTCGACCGGGCGGCGGACGAGGGTGCCGGCGCGGTCGGTCAGGATGTCGGCGGACTCGCGGAATTCGACGGATGGTGGTCCTCTCCCGAGATCCGCGTCGGCGGGCTGCTCGCCGCCTTCATCGGACTGGCGGTCGTCGCGCGTCGCTGGTCGAACGTCCGAGGTCCGCGGGCGGGCCGCCCGTCCGGGGTGCTCTCGGTGCTCGCCCGCTATCCGTTCGGGCGAGGCGCATCGCTCGTGCTGCTCGAGGTCGGTCCGCGTCTGGTGCTCGTGCATCAGCAGGGGGGTCGTGGCGGCGAGGTTCGACCGATCGCGGAGTTCACCTCGCTCGAGGAGATCGCCGACCTTCGAACTCGCCTCGGCATCGCCCGCCGCGAGTCGGAGCCGGAGTTCGGACGTGACCTCGAACGTCACCTCGGGCTCTACGACCGCAAGGGGCGGCCGCAGGGATTCGGCGGTCGTGATGGCCTGCCTCTCGACGACGTCATGGAGACCGTCGATCTCACCCGTCGTCGTCCTCGCCGAGGAAACCGGGCCAACTGATGTCGATGCCGGTGGTCTCCATCCTCGCGCAGGCGACGCCGATCGGCGCCGAAGGACTCGAGAATCCCCTCGGATTCGTCGAGTCGGCGGCCGCGGCGGTGCCGGGCATCGAGGGAGGGACGTCGGGACCGATCTCGATCGTGCTGCTGCTGACGCTGCTCACGGTCGCACCGTCGATCCTCATCCTCTGCACCTCGTTCACGCGATTCGTGGTGGTGCTCGGCCTGCTTCGACAGGCCATCGGCACCCAGGGGCTTCCGCCCAGCCAGGTCGTCGTGGGATTGAGCGTGCTGCTCACGTTCGTCGCGATGGGGCCGACGCTCGAGGCCATGTGGGATGGCGGTCTCAAGCCGTATCTCGAGGCGCCGCAGGCCGAACGTGACTCGATGGCGGCGTGGGAGGGGATGAAGGCGCCATTGCGGAACTTCATGGTCGGACAGATCCGCCACGCCGGAAACGAGTCGTCGGTGAGCATGATGATGGAGTTCGGCGGCTGGGACTACGAGGTGGACGGGGAGATCGACCTCGAACGCGATCCCGGCATGATGCAGCTCGTGCCCGCGTACGTGCTGAGCGAGTTGAAGGTCGCGTTCCTCATCGCGTTCCGAATCTACCTGCCGTTCCTCGTCATCGACATGGTGGTGTCGAGCCTGCTCATCTCGATGGGCATGATGATGCTGCCGCCGGTGTTCGTCTCGTTGCCCTTCAAGCTGCTGCTGTTCGTGATCGCGGACGGCTGGATGCTCGTCGCGGGAAGTCTGCTGCACGGAGTCGCCGCCGCGGGCGGAGGCTGACCTCGAGGAGGTGTCGCATGTCGACCGAAGGTCTGGACATCGCACGGGAGGCGCTGCTGGTGGCGCTCTGGATCTCGACGCCGATCCTCATCGCCGGTCTCGTCGTCGGACTCGTGGTGAGCATCGCGCAGGCGGTGACGCAGATCCAGGAGCAGACGTTGTCGTTCGTTCCGAAGATCGCGGCGATGATCCTCGTCGCGGTGGCGCTGCTCGGATGGATCGCGACGCAGATGGTCGCGTTCGCCGAGCGGATGTTCGTGGGTTGAGGATGTTCTTCGCGTGGATGCCCTTCCGATCATCGAACGCAGCATGGGACCGGCGATGCTGGTGATCCTCCGCCTGGGCGGACTGTTCATCTACGCGCCGGTGCTCTCGATGACCTCGATCCCCGCGCGGGTCAAGGGCATGCTGGTGATCGTGGCTGGCGTCGGCGCGTATCTGGTGCTGGCCGGACGCGGCGTCGCGTTCCCGGACATCGCGTTCGACGACCCGTGGGCCATGGTGCCGCTCGGCGCCGCGGAGATCGCGATCGGCGGCGTCATCGGCTTCGTCGCCTCGATGCCGATCTTCGCGATGCGGGCGGGCGGGCTGATCATGGGTCAGCAGATGGGACTCGGCTTCGCGCGGTTCTACAACCCCGCGGCGGGCGAGGAGAGCGACGTCCTCGAGCAGATCATGTCGTTCCTCGCGATCGTGCTGTTCCTGGGGCTCGGCGGACTCGACGCGATGTTCCTCTGCGTGCTGCGGAGCTTCGAGCACGTGACCGCGGGCGGATTCGTGTCCGGCGGAGGCGGCGCCGACCTCGTGGTCGGCGTGATGCTCGCCGCTACCGAGTTCGGCCTGCGCATCGCGCTGCCTCTGTTGGGCGTGGTGTTCCTCGAGACCATCGCGATGGGTTTCGTGGCGAAGACCGTGCCGCAGCTCAACGTGCTGAGTCTCGGGTTCCCGATCCGGATCCTCGTGGGGTTGATCGTGATCATCGCGGCGCTCCCCGTGACACTGTCGGTCTCCGAGTCGTTCACCAACGAGGTCGTGGACACGATCATCGCGTGGTCCACGACGTCCGCCGGTCCTGGAGGGGGCGCCTGACATGGCCGAGGATCTGGGCGAGAAGACCGAGGACGCCACGCCGCGCAAGCTCTCGAGGGCACGCGAGGAGGGCAGGATTCCGCGCAGCACCGACCTCGCGTCCGCGTTGCTGCTGACCTGCGCCACCGTGATCCTCTGGGTGCTCGCGGCGCCGACGCTCGATCGCCTCGGCGTGCTCGTGGCGTTCGGCATCGAGCGATCGGGGGAGCCGGCGGTCGCCGAGGCCACGACCGGACTCCGGTCGGCCGCGTTCATCGGCGTGGCGACGCTGGCGCCGCTGGTGCTGGCGGGCTGGCTCGCCGCGTATCTCGGTCATCTCTGGCAGGTGGGCGTGCTGGTGACGGCGAAGCCGCTCGAACCCAAGCTCGACAAGTTGAATCCGCTCAACGGCATCAAGCGTCTTCTGGGCATTCAGACTCTCGTGAAGGGCGGACTCGATCTCGGCAAGACCACGGTCGCCCTGGGCGTGGCGGGGGTGGTGTCCTGGCGGATGCACGACGTCCTCGTGGTGCTTCCGGAGGGTTCCGCGGTCGCCGGGTTCGCGGTCATCGGCCGCCTGATGCTCGAGCTCGCCGCGATGATCGCGCTGGCGTTGCTGATCCTCGCGATCCTCGACTACGCCTTCCAGCGGTGGAAGCATCAGAAGGACCACCGCATGACCAAGCAGGAGGTTCGCGAGGAGTTCAAGGAGTCCGAGGGCGATCCGAAGGTCAAGCAGAAGCGACTCCAGATGGCGCGTCAGATGGCGATGCAACGGATCACGAAGACCGTTCCGACCGCCGACGTGATCGTCACCAACCCCGAGCACATCTCGGTCGCGATCAAGTACGACGAGGCGAAGATGCACGCTCCGGTGGTGGTGGCGATCGGCGTCGATCACCTCGCGCTGCGGATCCGGCGGATCGCGGCCCAGCACGGGATCCCCATCGTCGAGCGGAAGCCGCTGGCCCGGCTGCTCCACCGCACCGTGAAGACCGGTGAGCCGATCCCGCCGGAGTCGTACGCGGCGGTCGCGGAAGTGCTCGCCTTCGTCTACCGCATGAACGGACGCGCGGCCTGACCGCCTTCTCCCCTCGGAAACCACCATGGCCACCTCCGGCGACCTGCCCGCCATCCTCCACCGAATCGCGGCCCATCGGCACCTGATCGTGCCGATCGGGTTCCTCGCGCTCATCGGCGTGCTGGTCGTCCCGCTTCCGCCGCTGGCGATGGACGTGCTCATCAGCGCCAACATCGCGCTCGCCGCGATCGTGCTGCTCACCACGATCTACATGACGCGGCCCCTCGACTTCAGCGTGTTCCCGGCGCTGCTGCTGGCGACCACGCTCTTCCGGCTCGTGCTCAACATCGCATCGACCAGGCTCATCCTGGCCGCGGGTGAACTGCCGCCCGGCGAGGCGTCCACCGCGGCGGGTGAGGTGATCGAGGCGTTCGCGGGCTTCGTCGCCGGAAGCAATCCCGTCATCGGCGCCATCATCTTCCTGATCCTGATCATCGTGCAGTTCGTCGTGATCACCAAGGGTGCGACCCGCATGTCCGAGGTCGCGGCGAGGTTCACGCTCGACGCGATGCCCGGCAAGCAGATGGCGATCGACGCCGACCTCTCCGCGGGACTCCTCACCGAGGAGCAGGCGCGGTCCCGTCGTGAAGAGGTCACCCGCGAGGCGGACTTCTACGGCGCGATGGACGGTGCATCGAAGTTCGTCCGCGGCGACGCCATCGCGGGCATCATCATCACCGCGGTCAACATCCTCGGCGGTCTCGCGATCGCCATGTTGATGCACGACTACACCGCGACGCAGGCCATCCAGATCTTCGGCATGCTCTCGATCGGCGACGGACTGGTCTCGCAGATCCCGGCGTTCATCGTGGCGATCGCGGCCGGTCTCATCGTGGCCCGGGCGGGCGGGGGCTCGAACATCGGCATGGAGATCCCGGCGCAGCTCGCGTCGCAGCCGACGGCGCTGTTCCTGATCAGCGGCTTCCTCGGGATGCTCGCGCTCACGCCGCTTCCGACCGTTCCGCTGCTGCTCGCCGGACTCACGACCGGCGGCATCGGCTGGTCGATGCGCAAGGCCACCGCCGCGGCGGCGGGGCGGCGCGAGGACGAGGCCCGTCGCGAGGCCGAGGCCGAGCGGGTTCAGCCCAAGCCGGTCGAGTCGCTGCTCTCGGTGGACATGCTGGAGCTCGAGCTCGGCTACGGGCTGGTCCGGATGGTCGATCAGGCCAACGGCGGCGACCTCCTTGCCCGGATCGCCCGCATTCGCGAGGAGCTGGCCCAGGATCTGGGCCTCGTGATGCCGCCGGTCCGCATTCGCGACAACATGAACATCCCGCCCGAGCACTATCGCCTCAAGATCCGCGGTGCCGTCGTCGCGGAAGGCGACGTGCACGCCGACCTGCTGATGGCGATGGACTCCGGACTGGCGACGGGCACGTTGCAGGGCATCGTCGGAAAGGAGCCCGCGTTCGGACTCGATGCGATCTGGATCGACCCGGCGCTGCGGCACCGCGCGGAGGTGCAGAACTACACCGTCGTCGATCCCAGCTCGGTCATGTCCACGCACCTCACCGAGGTCGTGCGACGACATGCCGACGAGCTGCTCTCCCGCGAGGAGGTCTCGCTGCTCGTCGATCAACTCAAGGAGAAGGCGCCGAGGCTCGTCGAGGAGGTCGTTCCCTCGCAGCTCAAGATCGGGGAGATCCAGAAGGTCCTCCAGTCACTGCTTCGCGAGGGCGTCTCGATCCGCGATCTGGAGACGATCATCGAGACGCTCGGCGACTGGAGCACGCACACCCGCGACGCGGACGTGCTGGTCGAGTACGTGCGCCACGCCCTCCGGCGGTCGATCTGCACCGCACATGCCGAGCTCGACGATTCCGGCCGTCCGCGGATGCACGTGGTCACGATGGACCCCGACGTCGAGGAGCGCCTCGGCGCCCACGTCGATCGGGGCGCCGCCGGGACGACCGTCGCCGTCCCCGCCCGCCTCGCCGGGGAGGTCGCGCGGGCGGTCGCCGAGGCGGCCCGTCCGTTGAGCGACGCGGGACGCCAGATCATCGTGGTCAGTTCGCCCACGGTCCGGGCGCCCCTGCGTCAGATCCTGCAGCCGCACCTTGCGGGGGTCGTGGTTCTCGGCTACAACGAGCTCGCCGACGGCTTCGACGTGCAGTCGGTCGGCCTCGTGCAGTTGCCGTCAGGGGCGTCCAACGCGACCTCGTCGCGGGCGGGCACCCCGGTCGGCGCCGTCTGAGACGGTCGGACCGGAAGCGGACCCCCGGGTTTCCGCGTCGCCGGACGCGACGAGGCCGAGAGCGGGATCGGGCTGGCTCGGCCGGGCAACCGGCCGAAAGACCCGACCCGGGTCGGCGGTTGTCGCGGTGACGACGCCGGAACGACCCTGAGACGACGTCGAACCCGCCGCCGGAGGATCCGGCGATTCCGACCGGCCTCGTGACCCGCGTGTCGCGAGCACCGAACCGCCAGGAGGGCGACCGCGTGCGACTCAAGACCTTCAGAGCTTTCACGCTTGCCGAAGCGCTCGATGCGGTCCACGAGGACCTCGGGACCGGCGCCGCCATCCTTCATACGCGAACCTTCAAGAGGGGCG
Source organism: uncultured Isosphaeraceae bacterium (assembly GCA_964481025.1). Taxonomy (GTDB): domain Bacteria; phylum Planctomycetota; class Phycisphaerae; order Phycisphaerales; family SM1A02. The sequence continues at coordinate 61,394 of CAYZSH010000001.1, read as the reverse complement.
GATTCCTCGGACTCGGCGGTCGCGAGGTCGTGGAGGTCATCGCCTCCGAGCAGCGACCCGAGACGACGATCCTGCCTTCCGCCGTTCGCGAGACCGAATCGGCCTCCAATGCCATCGAGGATCGTGCTGACACGCCCTCACGCCAGATCGCCGGGGCCCGCGCCCGGGCGGCCTACGGCGCGGCGTCGATGGCCGCCCGGACATCGTCCGATGCGTCATCCGACGAGGCCGGCCGGTTGAGCAGCGGCTCCCTCGAGGTCGATCGCGACCGCACCCGGAAGCTCGCGCAGGCGATGGCGATCAGACTCGAACGGCAGCAGGCGGCTCGCAAGGCCGCCGGCGTGCTGGGGCCCGATGATCTCATCGGTGGCGCCGAGCCCGCGCCGATCGAGGCTCCCGCTCGGCCCGCCGCGCCGACCGTGTCGCGACCGGCCACGGGACTCGGGCGATTCATCATCGGTGCCGATGGCGAACTGATCGCCGAGGATGCCGTGCCGACCGCACGCCCGGAGCCGGCGCCGCGAGTGGTGGCGATCGACACCGAGCGACTCGTCGCCGACCCGGGTACCGGCATCCCGGTCGCCACGCCGGTGACGGTTCGGCCCGCGACGTCCGAGACGGCACCGTCCGCACCGCCGTCCGCACCATCCTCCGCCTCGGTGACCTCCGAACTCGACGCGATTCGTCGCACGGTGGGGCGGGTCCTCGCCGACGGCGGCCTGGCACTGGACGGCGGCGGTGCATCGGATGCGTCGAGCGAGCGTTCGAGCGATCCGGGAGCCGACCCGCTTGCCGCGGCGTACGCGTCGCTCGTCGCGCAGGAACTCTCCCGGGATCTGGCGGATCGGGTGGTCGCTTCGATCGAGTCGGGGCTCGATGACGAGGCGCGGCGGAACCCCGACCGGGTCCGGGCCGCGATGATGGAGGAGATCGCCGATCTCGTTCCGACCGCGGAGTCGCTGGAGACCGCTCGTCCGCGCGACGGACGACCGCGCACGATCGCCTTCGTCGGCCCCACCGGGGTCGGCAAGACCACGACCCTCGCGAAGATCGCGGCGACCCTCGTGCTTCGCGACAAGCTGCGGGTCGCTCTGGTCACCGCCGACACCTATCGCATCTCCGCGGTCGATCAGTTGCGGACCTACGCGGACATCCTCGGGGCACGGATCGAGGTGGCGGGCGATCCATCGTCGATGCGGGCGGCGATCGCCCGATGCGGCGACGTGGATGCGATCCTCATCGACACCCCCGGCCGCAGTCAGAACGACACCGATCGACTCGCGGAACTCCGCGCCATCGTCGACGCGGCGCGACCGCACGAGACGCATCTCGTGCTCTCCGGCACGGCCTCCGAGCGCGTGCTCCTGCGGGAGGCGGAGGCGTTCTCGTCGCTCGGCCCCGACCGGGTCGTCCTCACCAAGCTCGACGAGGCCGTCGCGTTCGGCATGCTCGTCTCGGTCGTGCGTCGCATCGGCCGCCGAATCAGCTGGATGACCACCGGGCAGGAAGTGCCCCGCGACATCGAGCGGGCGACCGGGTCGCGTCTTGCGGACCTCGTCCTCGGCGGGGCGGTGCGGGCATGAACGATCAGGCCTCGATCCTGCGGAATCTGTTGAAGGAATCGGGCGTCGAGCCGTCGAAGGCGGCGGAGGTCGCCACGCCGCGAGCGAGCATCGGACCGGCGCCCGCCGACCGGGTCGACTCGGAGCGCCGCGGCCGGGTCAGTTTCGGACCGACCACGCAGCGATCCGGGCCTCGGCTCGAATCGCCGCGGCTTGCGAGGGCCATCGCGGTCGCGAGCGGCAAGGGCGGGGTCGGGAAGTCGAACCTCGCTTTGAACCTCTCGATCGAGCTCGCGAAGCTCGGCCGCCGCATCGCGCTCTTCGACGCCGACCTCGGGTGCGCGAACGCCGACGTGCTCTGCGGAATCCCGATCCGCTCGACCCTGGCCGACGTGGTGCACGGTCGCCGTCGTCTCGCCGAGATCATGGTTCGGGTTCCCGGCATCCGAGGGCGGGGCGGTGTCGGCCTGGTTCCCGGCGCCAGCGGAGTCACCGAGATCGCGACGCTGCACGCCACCCAACGGCAGTTGCTGGTCGAGCAGCTCGTCGCACTGGAGAAGGCCGTCGATCTGCTGGTCATCGACGTCGGGGCGGGGATCGCCGCCGACGCCATCGGGTTCGCCAGTGCCGCCGATTCGGTCCTGCTGACCTGCACGCCTGAACCGACCGCCATGACCGACGCGTACGCGGCGGCGAAGGCCATTCTCGCTCGTCGTCCCGATCTCGATCTCTCGCTGATCGTCAACATGGCGGGCAGCGAGGACGAGGGGCTCGCCGTTCACGAGCGCATGGATTCGGTCGCTCGCCGGCACCTCGGGCGGGCGATCCCGCTGGCGGGCATCGTGCCGTTCGACTTCTCGGTGGTGGGGGCGGTCAAGCGACGGAAGCCGCTGTCATTGATCTCGCCGGACGCCCGCGCGACCGTTGCGATCCGCACGATCGCCCAGAGTCTGGTGGAGGATCGTCCAAGGCGCGAGAGGTCGGAGCCGCGGCGAGGTTTTCTTGCTGGACTGCTTCGCACCTTCGCCCGCGACTGACGCCCACGGACGGCCGTCTCTCGCGTGGGGACGCGGCCGGAACCGATGATGGAACGGCATGGACACCACCTCACCTCGCATCTCGATCGCGATCCCCACGGCCTGCTGCACGGCCGTGGTCTGCTTCGCGGTATCGGTGCTGGCGGGGGTCGCAGTGGACAATCCTGCGGGCGCGATTCTTGCGCGTTCGTTGGGCGTCATGCTGGTCGGCTGGCCGATCGGCCTGGTCGCCGGCGTTGTTCTGGAACGACTGTTCCGGGAACAGGCCGACGCCGAGGCCTTGAGGGCCGTCGAACTCGACTCGTACCCGGGAGGTGCCGGAGATGACGTCGAGATCATTGACGAGGACGATCTCGAATCGGATGGTTCGACGGTCGGATCCGGAGACGCGACGCTCGCCGCGTGATCCGGGTCGGGTCCTGTCGCCTTCGGTCTGCTCGAATGAAACCTGTTCAGTTGACGAATGGTGGATGCCTTCGGGGTTGGCGCGTCCGAAAACGTCGCCGTATACTCCGGACGTCACTCGTCAAGGATCGACGATGACGACGATGCACCGAGTCCGTTCGGATCGGTGGTCTGACAGCGGGCGTTGCCATGGTCGGCAGCGTCCTTCAGAGCTGACCGAGTCCGCCCTGCGGAGTTCGGATCAGATGTTCCAAGGTCAAGGTCAAGGAGCGGACCGATGACGACCCGAACGATGGCGCCCAAGACGGGCGCGAAGTCAACCGCCGCCAAGAGCGGCACCAAGACGGGCGCGGCGGGCGAAAAGCCTGCCCGCAATACGAAGACCACCAAGAGCAAGACGACCGCGGCTGCGAAGCCGAGGAAGTCCGTCGCGGCCGCGGAGCCGGTCGAGGTCGAGGCGGCCGCGCCCGAGCTCGAGTCGGTCGAGAAGACGCCGGCGCCGCGTCGCGAGCGATCGGCGAGCCGCAGCGGAACGAAGGGCGCTCGCAGTCAGGCGACCGATCGCGAGTTGTCCGAGATCGCGATCGAGGAGATCTGGGCGATGTACCGGGTCGAGCCGACCCTCGACATCCGCAACTTCCTCATGGAGAAGTACCACGACCTCGTGCGGTTCACCGCCGAGCGGATGGCGATGCGGCTTCCGAGCGAGGTGGACACCAACGACCTGATGTCGGCGGGCACCTTCGGACTGATGGACGCGATCAACGCGTACGACCCGGATCGCAACGTCAAGTTCGAGACGTACTGCACGCAGCGGATCCGCGGCGCGATCTTCGACGAGCTTCGATCGATGGACTGGGTGCCGCGACTCGTCCGGTCCCGGACCGCGAAGTTCGAGTCGACCCGCAAGCAGATCGAGATGGAGACCGGTCGCGCCGCGGGCGACGACGAGATCGCCGATCGACTGCAGCTCTCCCCCGAGGAGTACCGCAAGCTCAAGCGCGACTCGCGTCCGGTCAGTCAGGTCTCCCTGAACCGCAAGTGGTTCGAGACCGACTCCAGCAAGGACGTCCGCGAGATCGACGTCGTCAAGGACACGCGTCAGGAGAACCCGCTCACCACCGTCCAGCGTCAGGACCTCCAGTCGCTGCTGACCAAGGGGCTCTCCCGTGCCGAGCGGCTGATCGTCATCCTCTACTACTACGAGGAGATGACGATGAAGGAGATCGGGCTCACCCTCGATCTCTCCGAGAGCCGCGTCAGCCAGATGCACTCCTCGATCCTGGCCCGTCTCAAGGCCCAGATGCAGCATCGCGAACGCGAGTTCTGAGTCAACCGTCCGGAGTCGCTCGACCGCTCCCGCGACCCCGGCCATGCAGGAATCCCGACGCCCGCCCTCGACCGAGGGCGGGCGTCGTGTCTTGGCTGGTCCTCCCGATTTCTCCAACTTGCCGGAATTCCGTTGGTTCGGAAGACGTCAGTGGCTACGCTGCGAGCGTCCTTGGAGACAAGGATCGTTCCCTCGTCGTGTTCCCGCACGGCGTTCCCAAACCTGCTCTCTAGAAGGAGATGCACATGCGTCCAGTGTTCTGCGCGGCCATCGCCGCGACCGGCGTCGCCACATCGGCGATGGGCGGCACCTACGACTCGTTCACGACCTATGGCGATCTTGCGTGGGGTGCCGACGCCGGCTCGCTCACCAACGTCAACTACGACCTGATCGCGGGCACCGTCGGCGTCGGAAACTCGGGCTTCTGGACCAACAATACGGCCATCGGAAGCACGGTCTTCACCATCGGCCTCAAGGCGCAGTCGTATCGTCAGGCGATGCCGACCGACGGCACCGACCCGCGTACTGGGGGTGACGGTTCGATCGACGTGCCGGGCGAGAACTCGAACCACCTCTACAACAACGGTACGGGCACCTACTACGGCGTGAACGGCGTCGGTGATCAGGTCGCAAGTTGGGACGATCCGTCCAACCCGCGGCAGTTCAAGTGGGGCTTCTCGTGGGCGGTGCTGGTCGACGGTGCCGAGATCACCTCGGCCGGTCAGTACGAGATCATCTACGCGTTCTCGAAGCCCGGCGACGCGTCGCCCTCCGTCGCCTTCGAGCTCGACGCCTATGACGGTGCGAATGGTGGTCTGAACTCCGCGAGCTGGCAGTTCGGCTACGACTTCTTCGCGGCGGCGGGTTTCGACGCGAACACTATCGGTGACTATTCCGTCTCGATCTCGCTCAAGGCCTTCGATGGCGGTGGCCCGTACGACATCGATCCGACCGGCATCGTCGCCACCAACAGCATCACGATCTCGAGCCTGCAGGCACCGGCCGTGCCGGGCGTCGGTGGCCTCGCGGCCCTCGGCGGTCTGGGTCTCGCCGGCCGTCGTCGCCGTCGCTGAGCGGCCACGACATCTCCACGTGTGAAGAACACGCCCCGCCGACCAAAGGGTCGGCGGGGCGTGTCGTCGTCAAGAGCGAAGAGGCGGCCGTTTCTCCGGGGCTCACTCCGCGACCGGCGTGCCATCCGGGTTGAGGCGACGGACGTACAGGTTCGCGAACTGGATGCCCGACCCGTGGGCCTGCAGCCCGATCGGACCGGTCTCGGGGACGCCCGGGAGCGGGCAGTCGACAAGCACGTGTTCGCCGTTGAGATGCACGTTGAGCGTCTCGCCCACCATGCGGATGCGGAAGCGGTTCCACTCGCCGACCGGTCGATCCGCGTTCTTCTTCGGCGTCGCGCCGGCCCGCGTCTCGGCCGGCATCGAGCCGTCGGTGCGGTAGCCGTAGACCTCGCCGCTGCCCGCGGGCCACTCCCAGATGTTGACCTGGCTCTTCGAGTTGCCGCGGAGATAGATGCCGCTGTCACGCTCTTCGATCTCGACCGTCACCTGCTTGCCGTTCTCGTCGACGGTGTACGACCCGTCGGGCTCGATGAGCGGACGCTGCATCTTCCCCTGCGACGGTCCGTTCCATCGCCAGTCGACGATCAGCTCGACATCGCCGAACGATTCCTCGCTCCAGAGGTCGCCGTGCTTCCCGTCGAAGTCGAGGATCCAGTCCTGGCACTTCCAGTGCTGCTGGAGGTCCGGCGTGATCTTCCAGCCCGTGAAGTCGACGCCGTTGTACATCGAGCGGAAACCCTCGGGCATCGCGGCCCGCTGGTCGGCGGGAAGTTCGGTGCCGTCGTCGGGGAGTTCCTTGATGCGGACGTTCTTCCACCAGACGACGCCGCCCTCGCTCTCGAGGCAGATGTAGCCCTCACGAGGGGAGCAGTTCGATCCGCCGGAGACCTCCTTGCCGTTGACTTCAAGCTTGATCGTGCCGTCGATCGCGGTGATGCGGTAGTGGTTCCACTCGCCCGCGGGCTGCGCCCGTCGCTCGCTGGGCAGGCAGCGCATGCCGCCGTTGGGATGCGGGCGATCCGGCGTCATGACCGCGCCGTGGATCGGGAAGATGTCGCCGTGACTCGTGTAGCTCGCGGTGTTGAGGCCGTCGAGCACCTGCACTTCGATGCTGCGGGTGAAGGGCTGGCCCTGGGCCGTGAGCGGATCGCTCCAGATGAAGATGCCCGCGTTGCCCTTCGGCACGAGGTGCATGTAGTCGAGTTCGAGCACGAAGTTCCGGTACCGCTTCTCGGTGCGGAGCACGCCGGTCGGCTTGCCGTCGCAGATCAGGATCCGGTTGAACTCCGGACCGTCGAACCGCCAGGTGCTCGGCGCGGTGTTGACATTCACCCAGCCGTCGAGGTTCCTCCCGTTGAACATCGGGACGAAATCGTCGGCGAACGACGACGAGGCGAGGAGCATCGGAAGGAGAAGGGCGATCGAGCGAATGAAGTGGAGCATGAGGGGGGAGAGTGGGAAGTGGGGGGGGAGGGACATGAAGAATGGGGCGCGAGATTCGAGATTGGAGATGGGGGGTCAGGCGGGGGCGCGGACTACGAGCGTGCACTCAAGAAAGCTCCGTGGCCCTCCGTGCCTCTCCGTGCTCTCCGTGGTGAGATGGCCTCGGTGGTGACCCGGAACGAGCGCCTACGCACCGATCGTGGCGAGTTCGTCCGCGAAGAGCACTTCGGCGGTCGTCTTCGCGGCGACCTCGTCGCGGGTGACGTCGGGGGCGAGTTCGGTGACTCGGAAGCGATGGCGATCGCGATCCATCTCCATCACGCAGAGATCGGTGATCACCATGTCGATGCAGCGACGCCCCGTGAGCGGGAGCGTGCACGCGGGCAGGATCTTCGGGTCGCCCTTCTTGTTGCAGTGCTCCATGGTCACGATGACGCGGCGGACGCCCGCGACCAGATCCATCGCGCCGCCCATGCCCTTCACCATCTTGCCGGGGATCATCCAGTTGGCGATGTCGCCCTCCTGGCTGAGTTCCATCGCGCCGAGGATGGCGAGGTCGATGTGTCCGCCCCGGATCATCCCGAAGCTCTCCGCGCTCGAGAAGAACGCATGGCCGGGAACGCCGGTGACGGTCTGCTTGCCCGCGTTGATGAGGTCGGCGTCGACCTCGGCGTCGCTCGGGAACGGGCCCATGCCGAGCAGCCCGTTCTCCGACTGCAGCCAGACGGTCATGCCGTCCGGAACGTGGTTGGCGACGAGGGTCGGCATGCCGATGCCGAGGTTCACGTAGAAGCCGTCCTGGAGTTCGAGGGCGGCGCGGCGGGTGATGCCATCGCGGTCGAGAGGCATGGTGGCTCCGGAATCAGGGGCGAGTTGGCGACTCTACCGGCCTCGGATCCGCCCGTCTTCAGGACTGGGGCGGCGGTCCGATTGACCCGGCGTCGTGGGCGGTCTACCGTGGACGGTCTTGCGACTGGGTCTCAGAATCGCAAGCGGTTCTTGCGCCTTGTCCCCGTTCCCGGCCGCGGCAGCGGTCATCCCCCTTGTCTCCCCCTGGAGAGTTCCGCCTCATGCGTCGCCTCGCCTCCTGCCTCGCCGTCGGCCTCCTCTCGTCGATGTCCATGGCCGATCTGGTCGCCCCTTCCGTCCCGTCGTGGCGGGGTGAATCCGGCAGCCTGTACTACCAGTGGGACTCGTTCTCCGCGGCGTTCGCCCAGCCGAACTTCCCGACCTTCCCGCCCTTCGACTTCTCGGCGCAGGTCTTCAACTTCGTCGGCGGTGCCTCGATCGAGGATGGATCGATCTTCAGCCCCGGTGGGCTCAACATGCACGTCTACGGCGAGGGCCGGCCGACCGGCGACGTCGTGCTCAACGTGACCTACGTCTCGTTCAATCCGACGCCGACCTCGGTCGAGGCGTTCGTCGGCGGCTTCGGCCCCGGCGCGCCGGGCGAGTACTTCGACGCCGTCTCGAGCGAGCGGACGTTCAGCGAGTTCCTCGGCGACGGTCGCTTCCGCGTGAACGACGCCTACACCTTCGACGTCTCGGCGTACTCGGGCACCGACGAGTTCTGGGCCTCGTTCTTCAAGATCGACGGCCCGACCACGCTGGAGGGCGTCTCGATCGACCTCCGCAACGTCGTCCCGACCCCGGGGGCGATCGCGATGCTCGGGATCGCGGGCCTCGCCGTCCGTCGTCGCCGCGACTGATCGATCGTTCCTTCAGCGCCGTCTCCGGAATCAGGAACCACGCGGGACCGCGTCGACACCGACGCGGTCCCGTGTGTTTTCAGCCTCCACCCTCCGAGGTACCCTGTTCGCCATGAGCACCGCCACCCTGCATCCGTCCCTCGCCGGGATCCTCGACCGCCTCGGTCTCTCGAACCATCCGCAGATTCTCGCCCCCGACGCCGCCGGCGAGACCGCGGTGAGCTTGAACCCGTCCGACGGGCAGCCGCTCGCGGCCGTCGCGCTTCAGTCGACCGAGGACTACCACGCGACCGTGAAGCGGGCGATGACCGTCCAGAAGTCCTGGCGCATGCTCCCTGCCCCGAAGCGCGGCGAACTCGTGCGTCGCATGGGCAACGCCTTCCGCGAGCACATCGAGCCGCTCGGCGAGCTCGTCACCCTCGAGATGGGCAAGATCAAGCCCGAGGGCATCGGCGAGATCCAGGAGTGCGTGGACATCGCCGACTTCGCGGTCGGTCTCTCGCGGCAGTTGCACGGTCTCACCATGCACAGCGAGCGGGCCGAGCACCGCATGTACGAGCAGTGGCATCCGATGGGCACCATCGGCATCATCACCGCGTTCAACTTCCCGGCTGCGGTCTGGGCGTGGAACGCGATGCTCGCCGCGGTCTGCGGTGACGCGATGATCTGGAAGCCGAGTCTCGTCACCCCGATCACCGCGATCGCCATGACCGAGATCGCGCACCGCGTCATGCGGGAACAGGATCTCTTCGTGCCGACCGAAGGCGACGCCTGCGACGTCTTCAGCCTCATCATCGGCAGCGATCAGGCGGTCGGCGAACCGATGATCGCCGACCGGAACCTGCCGCTCATCTCGGCGACGGGGTCGTGCCGCATGGGCCGTCGCGTCGGCGAGGTCGTCGGTGGTCGACTCGGCCGCTGCCTGCTCGAACTCGGCGGCAACAACGCGATCGTCCTCATGCCCGACGCCGACATGGAACTCGCGATCCGCGGCATCCTGTTCGGCGCGGTCGGCACCGCGGGTCAGCGCTGCACCAGCACCCGTCGTCTGCTCTGCCACACCGACGTCGTCGACGACGTGGTCGCCACGCTCGCGAAGGCGTACGCCACCGTTCCGATCGGCGACCCGCTCGCGAGCGGCACGCTCATGGGCCCGCTCATCTCCGATCAGTCGGTTCAGGCGATGAAGTCCGCGATCGAGCGGGCGGTCGCCGAAGGCTGCACCGTGGTGTGCGGCGGCGTCGAAGGCATCGAGCGTCAGGCCTCCAACCCCGGACACTTCGTCGAGCCGACGATCATCAGGGTCCCGAAGGGGGCCGTGCCGACGATCACCAAGGAAGAGACGTTCGCCCCGATCCTCTACGTCTTCGAGATCGCGGATCTCGACGAGGCGATGCGGATCCACAACGACGTCGATCAGGGACTCTCGTCCGCGATCTTCACCGACTCGGTCCGCAACGCCGAGCGGTTCCTCTCGCACGCCGGCAGCGACTGCGGCATTGCGAACGTCAACATCGGCACCAGCGGCGCCGAGATCGGCGGCGCGTTCGGCGGCGAGAAGGACACCGGCGGCGGCCGTGAATCCGGCTCGGACGCCTGGAAGGCCTACATGCGCCGCCAGACCTGCACGATCAACTGGGGCGCGGATCTCCCGCTTGCTCAGGGGATCAGCTTCGGGTGACGCTTGGGGGGCTACCACGGAGTGCACGGAGAGTCACGGAGGGCCACGGAGGAGTTTGTTGGCTTGCATGTTTGAACACCACGCTCACCGATATTGATCGGCTTCGACGGGAAGCGAGCGCTCAATCACCGTCGTATTCAAGCATGCAACCCGTCTCCTCTCCGTGGCCCTCCGTGCCCCCTCCGTGTCCTCCGTGGTAAATCCCCCTCAGGAACTCCCCTCACGCATCCGGTCGAGGCTCTCCGGGAACGGATAGTTCGCGAAGACGCTCGTCGGGGCGACGTCCCAGGCGGTGGTGGGGGGATAGAGGTCGCCTTCGAAACCGGCCTGATGCATCGCGTCGAGCACCGACTCGAGGCTCGGTTCGCCGTCCGGCGTCTTCGTCGACGCGAGGCGGTTCGAGCGGGCGCCGAGGAACGAGATCGTCGCGACCGGCTGGCGTTCGCGGCGGCCTTCGAGCATCTTCGAGATCGTGCGGAACCCGCGGTAGATGTCCTCGAGCGTGAAGTGATCGCGACCGGCCGGTCGCAGCAGGGCGAGGATGAGCAGTCGGTCGAGGTCGAACTTGAGGACGTACGGCTCGCGGTCCTCCCTGGCGTGGATCGACACCGACTCGCGGAACATCCGGGCGTAGCTCGTGGCGCTCGCGAGCGTCCACTGGCTGGTCGGGATGAGCCGGAGCAGCTCGCCGAGGATGCCGCGGTCGTTGTCGACGTCGTTCACGCCGCAGATCACCGTGCGATACCGGCCGTCGACCAGATCCTCCAGCAGGTGCTGGCCCCACTGGATGCGGATGCGTCGGATGCCGCGGACGGTGCGCGGGTCGCCCGCGGGCATGAGCACGCACTGCGGCGACTCCCTGCTCGCCTCGATCAGCCGATCACCGTCGCCCTTGTAGACCCGGAAGGGATGCGGTTGGCTCATTCGCCTTCGTCCTTCTTCGCCGCCTCCTCGGCGGCCTCGAGTTCCCGCTTGGCAGCCTCGAACTCGGCCTCGGCGGCCGCCATGCGTCGCTTCGCGGCGTCGAGTCGAGCCTGCGACGCGAAGGTCCGGGCCTCGGACTTCGAAATCTCCTTCACCGACTCGATCCGGACCTCGTTGCGGGGGACGTCACCCATGCCACCGACGCGAGTGGTGGGGACGCCGCCGATCGCATCCACGACCTGCATGCCGCCGATGACCTTGCCGAACACCGCGTACCCCGCGCCGTCTCGCGGCTGATCGAGGAAGTCGTTGTCCTTGAGGTTGATGAAGAACTGGGCGGTCGCGGAGTCGGGCTGGTTGCCGAGCCGGGCCATCGCCAGCGTGCCGCGCTTGTTGGACAGCCCGTTCCGCCACTCGTTCACGATCGCGGGGCGGATGCCGTGTCCCTCACCCTTCTGGTGCAGACCGCCGGGATAGTTGCCGTGGTGATCGAATCCGCCGCCCTGGATCATGAAGTCGGGGATGACCCGGTGGAAGACGGTGTTGTCGTAGAAGCCGTCCTTGGCGTAGGTCAGGAAGTTCTCGACGCTGATCGGCGCCTTCTCGTCGTCGAGTTCGATGACGATGGCACCGAGCGAGGTGGTCATGGCCACGTACTTCGCGGCCATCGCGGCGGGGGCGATCGCGAGCGTGGCGAGGGCGGTGACGGCGACACGGCGAAGGCTGAGCATCGGGAGAGTCCTTTTTCAGAGATCTGGGGAAGGTCGAGTCGGGGGAGCCGGCGAGGCCGCGGATGCCGGTCTCCGAGGTCGGGGACCGGTCCCGGAGGCCGTTCGACGGGACGCGTACTCTACGACACCCGGCCGCGGAGGGGCCTCCGAACGCGGGGTCCCCGAATCGTCGCCGATCGCAAAACCGCGGGGTTGTCGGTGTCGAATCCGGTGCGAACCGGTCGAGATTCCTAGGATGGCCATCTCTGATCCGCGATCGCCGACTCCCCCGGACGCCCGCCTCTCCATGACCGATTCCCCTTCTGCGAAGACCGCGACCCGAGGCCCGATCGGGGCGCTGCTCGACCTGTTCTCCAGCGTGCGTCTCGGCATCGTGCTGCTGGTGATCCTGTTCGTCTACATGTCGATCGGGTCGGCGGGCCTCGTCTATCCGATCCATCCGAACATCCTGCACCCGGACGCCTGGGTCCATGCCCAGATCCGGCAGTGGCGGCCGTTCGAGATGACCGAGTTCGAGTGGTTCCACTGGTGGCCGTTCGACGTCATGATCGCGCTGCTCTGCCTGAACATGGCGGTGACGACCGTGCGGCGGATCCCGCTCAACGCGATCAACGCCGGCGTCTGGATGATCCACGTCGGCATCATCATGCTCGCCCTCGGGAGCGTCTACTACTTCGGCACCAAGGTCGAGGGCGATGCGCCGGTCGCACGCCGCGCCGTCACCATCGCGATCGCCGACGCCGAGACCGGTGGCGTGCTCGGGTCGGAACGGATTCTCGCGATGCCCGGACTTTCGACCTCGATCGGGGTCGGCGAACGCCGCTACGACGTCTCGATCCAGAGCATCGACCCCGCGTGGGAACTGCTGTCGGGCGACGACAAGGGCGAGCGGGCGTTCAGCGTCAACCTCATGGTCGAGCGGGGCGACGGCGAACGCTTCATCCGGCAGGTCATTGCGGGCTACCCCGACTACACCGAGGACCTCATCTTCACCAACGACGGCGGCCAGCCGTTCAAGCGGAACGTGAAGGTCAACGGCGAGCGGCTGTTCGATCCGGAACTCATGGTCGGCCTCGAGTTCGCACCGACCGATCACGCGTATCTCCGCAACGACCTTGCCAAGAGCTGGGCGCTCTACCTGCGGAAGATCGGCGATACCGAGTGGATCGAACGGCCGATCGACGGCGACTTCCTCTACAACGACTACGTGGCGGACCGCGACTGGGTGTGGAACGCCGGCACCGGCGACGAGTCGATGCCGATCGATCCGCTCGACGTGCCGATCCGCGCGGTCTCGCCCGATGATCCGGCGCCCGACGTCGAGTTCCGGGCGACCGGCTATCTCCGGTACGCGGTGATGCGCGATCAGGCGATGCCGGGCGGCCCGGATGCGGCGCTCGACCCGACCGCGTGGATCGAGATCGCCGCCCCCGAGATGGGGCGCCGGAACGACTACGTCCTTCGCGCGTTCGACCCCGACCGGAACTCGGTGGATGGCGGGCTCATGGTCATGCGCTGGCTCCAGTCCGAATCGGAACTCTCCGGCCTCGTCGCGACGCCGACCCTCGGCATTCGGATTCCGGCCCTCGACATCGATCTCGAGCAGCCGGTCGCGGGCATTCCGCAGGCCGAGGAGGGCGAGTTCGTCCGCATCGGCGACACCGGCTACGGCTACCGCGTCGTGTCGGTGCAGAACGATCTCGCGATCGGTGCCGGCCGCGTGTCGGTGGCGATCCTCGAACTCTCGACCCCCAAGGGCCTGTATCGACGCTGGGTCTTCGATGATCCCACGCTCACCCGGGATGTCGTCGATGGCATGCCGGTCGCCGACCCGCGGCACGCGGGCGCGATCGTCGGCGACGAGTCGATCGAGATCACCTACCGACCGGGGACGGGGACGGCGCTGCTCACGCTGGTCGCGGGTCCCGAGCCCTCGCGACTGCGGCTGCTCAACGCGATCGGTGTCGACACGCCCGAGACCGTCGAGCTCGGTGTCGGCCAGGCGGTCGATCTGCCGGGCGGACTGCGGCTCACCGTCGATCGCTACGAACCGCGGGCGACGTTCGTCTCCAAGCCGTTCATCGTGCCGATCGAGCAGCGAAGCCGCGACGCCCGGGACTTCTTCTCGCGACTTCGATTGACCACGCCGGACGGCGGGTCACGATGGCTGCGATTCCACCAGTATCCGTTCGAGGGGCCGGAGTGGGTCCTGCGGCGGCACATCTACGAGCCGGCACGACTGCAGCTCGCGGATGGCACCCGACTCGAGGTGATGTTCGGTCGCCGACGCATCGAACTGCCGTCGGAGGTCTCGCTCGAGGAGTTCGTGCTGACCTCGCACATCGGCGACTTCGATGGCGACACCGCGAACATCCGCAACTACACGAGCATGCTCCGCTTCCGCGACGAACCCGCCGCGGCGTGGACCGATCCGGTGCCGGTGAGCGTCAACGAACCCGTCGAGCACGAGGGCTACTGGTACTTCCAGGCCCAGTGGGATCCGCCAGACCAGGCGAGGTTCCAGGGTGACGTCGCCAGCGCCGGTCTGAACTACACCGTGCTCGGCGTCGGCAACCGCAACGGCGTGTACATCCAGCTCCTCGGCTGCGTGATCGCGGTCGTCGGCATGGCGTACGCCTTCTACGTGAAGCCGATCCTCAAGCAGCGACGCCGTCGCGCCGTCTACGACGCCGTCGCCTCGACCTCGGAGACCGACCGATGACGTCTCTGCACCGACTCCGCATCGTCCTGCTCGCGTTCGTCGCCGTCCTGACCCTCGGGACGTCGGTCCGCGCCGACGACGCCGCCTGGCACGAACAGCTCGACCTCTCGCCGCTCGGTTCGATGGCGGTGCACGTCCAGGGACGCATCAAGAGCTTCGGCTCGCACGCCAACGCGATGATGGATGCGGTCAGCGGACCCCGCGACATCGCGGGCCAGTCGCCGACCTTCACGTACTTCGACCTGCTGCTCCGGCCCGACGCGTACGCCGACGCCGACTGCATCTACATCAAGAACAAGCTCGTCCGCAACCAGATCGCCGAGGCGATCGAGCGTGCGGATCCGACGCTCGCCGATCGCATGGCGGTCTTCGTGAAGTCGGGGCTCGTCTCGCCGGATCTCCTCGATCGCCCCGAGGTCACGCCGCTCCTTTCCCGCATGGAGAGCGATCTCATCCGCACCGCCAAGCAGGTGGATGCGATCCGGTCCGCGCGGGCCGTGATGGCGCCGGCGTTCCTTCTCGATCGACTGCGGATGATTCCACCCGCGCCGGGTGATGAGAACGGCGCGTGGCACGGACTCTCCGAGATCATGTTCCTGCCGCTGGACTCCGAAGTCGCCGACGCGGCGCTCGAAGGGCTGCCCGAGCAGTCGCCGATCTCCGGTCTCGACGAGGCGACGCAGAGACACCTGGCGGGCGCCTGGCGGGACCTCGTCAACGCGTGGAGTGCGCAGGACGCCGCCGCGGTCAACGCGGCCGTCAAGGTGATGGCCGAGGACGCCCGTGCCCTCAACCCCGAGGCGTATCCCTCGGTCGAGCGGTTGTCATGGGAGAACTGGTACTTCGAATCCGATCAGCTCACCCGGGGTTGGCTGCTCTACATGTTCTCCATCGTTCTGCTGCTTCTCGGCACCGTCTATCGCTGGCGGTGGGCGATGTGGACCGGCATGACGATCTTCCTCGGGTCGTTCGCGTTCCAGACCTTCGCGGTCGGGCTTCGCTGGTGGATCAGCGGACGGTGGCCGAACTCGAACATGTTCGAGGCGGTCACGACCGCGAGCTGGTTCGGCGTGCTCTGCGCGGTGCTGCTCGAACTGGTCTGGTTGCGACGCACGTCGTTCCGAGGTCTGCTGCCGCTCGGTTCGGCGGCGACCGCGATGGTCGCACTCATGACCGCGCACTTCCTCCCGGTCTACCTGAACCCGAACATCTCGAACATGATGCCGGTGCTGCACGACGTGTGGCTGTACATCCACACCAACGTCATCATCTTCAGCTACGCCCTGATCTTCATGGCGTCGGTGACGGCGGCGATGTATCTCGCGTACCGACTGATCGGCGGCAAGGCGGTCTACGCCCGGGCCGGCGGGGCGGGGGCGTTGGTGCTCGCGGGCCCCGACGGCCACACCCTTGCGGATCTCGACGACGATTCGACGCCTGCCAGGCGCCGTGAACGCTTCGGCGAGATTCTCGACGGCACCACGATGCTGCTCATGGAACTGAGTTTCGTGCTGCTCTGGGCGGGCATCGTGATGGGGGCGATCTGGGCCGATCACTCGTGGGGTCGGCCGTGGGGCTGGGACCCGAAGGAGGTCTTCGCCCTCAACACGTTCGTCATCTTCGCGATCCTCGTGCACGTCCGACTCAAGGCCCGGGACAAGGGTCTCTGGACCGCGATCCTCGCGGTGATCGGCTGCGCCGTGATGCTCTTCAACTGGATCGTCATCAACTTCGTCATCTCGGGACTGCACTCGTATGCGTGACATCGATCCCCAGGCGATCGAGGCGATCCTGGATGCGGCCGAGAAGCGGGTCGTCGATCAGGTCCGACTCGACATCGAACTCATGGGTCAGCTCGACGAGGCCGAACTCAAGGTGCGCGTGAAAGCCGCACCCGCCGCGGTCCGCGGGACGCTGGCGTTCTCGCTCGCAGGCATCGCCGGGCTCCGCCGCAGCTGGGCCGATGCCGGTCGCATGGGCATCGGCGAGGCCTACGCCCAGATGGTGCTCCGCTCGATCGCCTGCTGCCTCTCGACCGAGGATCTCGGCGAACTCGTCGGCATCGGCCGCGTGCTCGGCGAGTCCGAGGCGCTGCTGGGAATCGTCGGCCCCGGCGACGGCTGAGTTCATTGCGGCTGGTTACCACGGAGAGCACGGAGGGACACGGAGGGCCACGGAGGGGAGTTTGGGTTGCATGCGTGAACACGATGGCCTGAGCAGGAATCTGTCCCTCTCGTCGCGAGCCTGCGAACGCACCGAGTTCAAGTCTGCGCCATGTCCCCCTCCGTGGCCCTCTGTGCGGCTCCGTGCCCTCCGTGGTGAAACTCACCCCAGCACGCGGCGCTCGGCTTCGTCCACGAACTGATCGAGGTAGAGCCGGCGATAGCGGCCGTCTTCGAGCTTCATGAGTTCGGCGTGGCTTCCCTGTTCGACGATGCAGCCTTGATCGAGAAGCAGGATCAGGTCCGCGCGGCGGATCGTGCTCAGCCGGTGGGCGATCACGACCGAGATGCGGTTGGCGAGGATCGATTCGACCGCGTCCTGGATGGCCGATTCGGTCTCGGCATCCACCGAACTCGTCGCCTCGTCCATGATGAAGATCGGCGGGTCGGCGAGGAACGCCCGGGCGAGCGAGATGAGTTGGCGCTGGCCGATCGACAGGCGTTCGCCGCCTTCGCCGACCTGGAAGTCGAGGGCGTTGCCGTCGTCGGCCTTGAGCGCGTCCACGAAGCCGAGGGCGTGCACCTGTGCGAGCGCGGCGCGGATCTCGTCGTCCGTCGCATCGAGCCGTCCGTATCGCACGTTGTCGCGCACGGTGCCGGTGAAGAGGTGGGGGACCTGCTGCACGACGCCGAACCGCGACTGCCACCAGTCGAGACCGCGATCGCGATAGTCCACGCCATTGACGAGGATGCGGCCCTCGCTCGGCTCGTACCAGCGGGCGAGGAGTCCCGCGATCGTGGACTTGCCGCTTCCGGTGTGTCCGACGAGGGCAAGCGTCATGCCGGGGCGGAGCGTGAACGAGACGTCGTCGAGCACCCGTTCGTCCTTGACGTACCAGTGGCCGACCCGCTCGAAGGACACCGACTCTATGATCGGAGCGCCGCCGTCGGGGGCGCGTCCCGGGGTCGGCGACGCGGCTTCCGAAGCGATGCGGGCGGCCACCTCCGGACTGTCCCGGATCGCCGGCTTCTCGTCGATCAGTTCCTGCACCCGCTCGGCAGCGGCCTGCGCGTTCTGGAGATCGACGAACCGCTGGGCGAGTTCCTGAACCGGCTGGCTGAAGAGCACCGCGTACTGCATGAATGCGATGAGCGTGCCGAGCGTGAGCCCGGTCTCGTCCCGCACCTGCACGCCGCCCGCCCAGAGGGCGAGCCCGACGCCGATCGACCCCAGGCTCATCACGATCGGCAGATACACCGCCGACTGCAGGGCGTTTCGTACCGTCCAGAACCGCATCTCGCCGCTGAGCTCGCGGAACTCCGCGGCGGCGCCTTCCTCGCGGGCGAGCATGCGGGTCGTGCGCACGCCCGCGATCGACTCGTTGTAGGTCGCCGTGATCTTCGAATTCGCGCGGCGGATCCGTCGGCTCGAATGCAGCATCCGACGCTTGAACCACCAGGTCGCCAGCGCCAGCGGTGGCACGATCACCGAGACCGCGAGGGCGAGTCCCGGTTGCACGGCGAACATCGCGGTCAGGATGCCGATCAGCATGCACGACCCCCAGAAGAGGTCGAGCAGGAACCAGGGCAGCAGGCCGGTGACCTTGGTGACGTCGCTGGTCACGCGAGCCACGAGCCAGCCGGTCGAACGGACGTCGAAGTACGAGAAGGGAAGCGACTGGAGCCGCGCGAAGCACGCTCGCCGCAGGTCGAACGCGACGCCGGTGGCGAGCGTGCCCGCGGCCCGGATGAACAGGAAGACGAGCAGGGCGAAGACCGCGAGCATGCCGCCGTAGAGCACGCCCCAGGCCGGGATCGATGATCCGCCGTCAGGTCCGTCGGCGTGGCTCGCCAGGTCGATGATCCGCGCGGTCACCAGCGGAAGGCAGACCTCGATCGCCGCGAGCATCGTGCCGCCACCGATCATGACCGCGACCGGACGTGGATGCGGACGGAGGTGGCCGATGATGCGTCGCCACAGCCGCCAGTCGACCCGCTTGACGGTGAGGTCGTCGTCGATGGCCGGATCCACGCTCATCGCACGGTCTCCCCCGGCACCGCCGACTCCGATTCGAGGTCGCGCTGGATGTCCCAGAGGCGGTGATAGAGCCCCGGGCGATCGAGCAGCTCGGCATGCGTGCCCATCGCGTCGATGCGACCGTCCGCGGACATGACGACGATCCGGTCCGCCTCGCGAAGCGTCGAGAGACGGTGCGCGATGACGATCGTCGTGTGTCGGCCCCGGCGGGCGCGGATCGCGTCGAGGATCGCCCGCTCGGTTCCGGTGTCGACCGCCGACAGGGCGTCGTCGAGCGCGAGGACCAGGGGCTCCTGAAGCATCGCCTGCGCGATCGCGATCCGCTGCCGCTGTCCGCCCGACAGCGTCACGCCTCGCTCGCCGACCATCGTCTCGTAGCCGGATTCGAACCGCATGATCGACTCATGGATGCACGCCTCGCCGGTCGCGATCTCGATGCTGCCCTGATCGGCGGCGGGGTCGGCGAGGAGAATGTTCTCGCGGATCGAACGACTGAACAGGAACGGCTGCTGCAGGACCGCCGCTATCCGGGTCCGGAGATCGTGCCGCGGCAGTCGACGGATGTCGATGCCGCCGAGTTCGATCGTCCCGGCATCGGGCTCGTGGAAGCGGAGCAGGAGCTGGACGAGCGTGGATTTCCCGCAGCCCGACGGGCCGACGATCGCGACGGTCTCGCCGTCGGCGATCGAAAGGTCGATGTCGCGAAGAATCGGCGTGTCGGGTGCGTAGGCGAAGGAGATGCCCCGCAGGTCGATCGAGCCGTTCGCGGGAACGGGTGCTTGTGCGGCGGCAGGATCATCCGTCTCGACGGGCAGCGCGAGGATCTCCTCGATGCGGTCGATCGCGACCGTCGCCTTCCCGAACTCCGCGACGATTCGGCCCGCCATGCGGACCGGCCACAGATAGAGCCCGACCGCGGCGAAGAAGAAGTAGAACTCGCCGACGAGGATGCGGTCGGTCGCGAGCAGCCACGCCCCGACCATGACCACCGACGCCTGCTGCATGAAGCAGAGAAGATCGCTCGTCGCCCAGAAGGACGCGAAGATCCGGTACAGGGCGGCGTCGAGCTGCCGGTGCTCGTCGTTGCGGGGATGGAACCGCTCGATCTCGAAGTCCTGCCGGTTGAAGGCGCGGACCACGCGGATGCCGACGAGGTTGTCGGTCACCGCCGCGGTGAGTCGCCCCTCGGCCTCGTCCTTCTCGCGGAACATCGATCGCACGCGGCGGAAGTAGAAGAACGAGAATCCGACGATGACGGGGAGGAGCCAGATCGCCGCGACCGCCATTCGCAGGTCGAGCGCGAACATGAGGGGGATGGCGACCATCAGCATCACCAACGCGCGGCCGACCTCGACGACCTGCATCGAAAGGAACGTCTGCGCGGTATCGACGTCGCTCGTGCAGCGCTGGAGGAGATCGCCTCGATCGAGCGCGTCGTACGCCCGCATGTCGAGTCGCTGGATGCGATCCTGCAGGCGGTCGCGGATCCGCTTGGCGACGTTCTGGCTGGCGATCGCCGACCATCGCTGTCGCCAGTACGTGAACACGCCTGCGGTCAGAGCGACCATCGCGATCAGCGGAATCGGTCGCCACGGCTGGGCGGAGACCGCGTCGGTGCCGCCGAGCAGATCGATCACGCCCCGCGAGACCGCCGACGCCCGTGTCGCTTCCCCGAGAAAGACGACATCCATCACGGCCTGCGGCACGAGGGGCACGAGATAGAGGAGGCCGGCGGCGACGAGCAGCGAGCCGAGGGCGGCGCCGTAGCGGATCCGATCGCCGGCCATGAGATCCCACATCCCTCGGAAGAGGCGACGGTTCGGCACGGTCGAGTCGGACGGCGGAGTCACGGCAAGCATCCAGACGAGGCGCAGGCCTCGGGGCGAAGCCGGGATTCTCCCAGATTCTCTCGGATGCGGGTGGCCGGATTCAGTCGGCGGGCGGGATCGATCGGCGCAACGCCTTCTTGTCGATCTTGCCGGTCGAGGTGAGCGGCATCTCCGGGATCTCGATGATCGCGTCCGGAATCTGCCAGGACTGGAAGCGGTCCGCCAACGCGGCTCGGAGTCGTTCGATCGTCAACGGCGACGCGCCGGTCGCGGTCACGATCACCACCACGGGGCGTTCGCCCCAGCGAGGATCGGGACGGGCGACGACCGCCGCGGCCGCGACCTCGGGGAGGTCACCGATCGCGCGATCGAGTTCGAGACTCGAGATCCACTCACCGCCCGACTTGATCAGGTCCTTTTCACGGTCGCGGATGCGAAGCCGGCCGCGATCGTCGATCGACGCGACGTCACCGGTCTCGAGACGTCCGTCGTCCCGGAACCGCGGCGACTCGGCGTGATCGTGCAGGTACCCGTCGGCGACCCACCAGCCGGAGACGAGCAGGCGTCCCGTTGATTCGCCGTCGTGCGGAACCGCGCGGCCCTCGTCGTCCTCAAGATGCAGCGCCAGCCCCGGCAGCGGGCGGCCTGCAACGGTCTGATGGTCGAGTCGCTCGTCCGCGGTCATCGCCGACTCCTCGCGGGTCGTCGCGGCGGGCGACATCGTGCCGACGGGGTTGATCTCGGTCATGCCCCACGAGTGGATGACCTCGATGCCGTGACGGTCGCGGAATCCGCGGATCATCGCGGCGGTCGGCGCCGCGCCGCCCGAGACGATGCGATCGAGCGTCGCGACGTTCCATCGGCCGGGATTCGCATCGAGGGCCTTGAGCACGCCGTTCCAGATCGTGGGGACCGCCGCTGCGGTCGTCACGCCGTGTTCCGAGACGAGGTCGAGGATGCGTTCGGGGGCGAGATCGCGATGGGGGAGCACGAGACGTGACCCGAGCATCGCCGCGGCATACGGCAGGCACCACCCGAGGGCGTGGAACATCGGCACGATCGCGAGCACGGTGTCGCGGCCCGAGAGTCGCATGCAGTCCGTGAGACCGAGGGCCATCGTCTGAAGACACGTCGAACGATGCGTGTAGGCCACGGTCTTGGGACCGCCGGTCGTACCGCTCGTCGAGCAGTACGCCATCGTGGCGGTTTCATCCGGATCGGGCCATTCGGCGATCGGATCGGATCGCGCGATGAGCTCGTCGTGATCGTGGAACGCGGTCGATCCGAGGGCCGCGCGATCCTCGGCGGCCCAAGGGCCGAGTCCGATCACGACCTCGATCCACGGGCACCGTTGCAGGAGCACCGACATCCGCGGCGCGAGCGTCGCATCGACGAACGCGATCCGGTCCCGCGTCTGCTCGAGCACGGGGACGATCTCGTCATCCCGCCATCGCACGTTCACAGGATGGATGATCGCACCGAGGCAGGGCACCGCGAGGTAGGCGTCGAGATGCCGATGGTCGTTGAACGCAAGCGTGGCGACGGGTTGGCCGGCGCCGACGCCGAGACCGGACAAGGCGGCGGCAAGCCGACGTGCCCGAGGCTCGGCTTCGGACCACAGGATGCCCCGGGCTCCGTCGGGCGGGGTCGACACGAGCCCATCACTCGGCGCCGCGGCAGGGCCGCGGGACACGAGGTGCTTCAAGAGCAGACGTCGGGACGGATGCACGGCTTCAGAAGCCGTAGCGAGCGTTCGGTCCGAGCTCCTCGGCGATGCGGAGGAGCTGGTTGTACTTGGCGTTCCGGTCGCTGCGGCAGGGGGCGCCGGTCTTGATCTGGCCGCAGTTGGTCGCGACCGCGATGTCGGCGATGGTCGCGTCCTCGGTCTCTCCGGAGCGGTGGCTGAGCACGCTGGCGAAGCCGCAGCGGGTCGCGAGGTTCACCGCGTCGAGCGCCTCGCTGAGCGTGCCGATCTGGTTGACCTTCACGAGGATCGCGTTGGCGCAACCTTCCTCGATGCCGCGCTCGAGGAAGCGGGGGTTGGTGACGAACAGGTCGTCGCCGACGAGCTGGATCTCGTCGCCGAGCCGCTGGGTGAGCAGACGCCAGCCGTCCCAGTCGTCCTCGGCGAGACCGTCCTCGATCGAGGCGATCGGCCACTTCTCGCACCAGCCGGCCCAGAGATCGACCATCTCCTCGGCCGAGATCACGCGGCTCGGGTCGCTGGAGAAGAAGCAGTAGCCCTTCTTGCCGAGCTTCTTGGCCTCGTTCGCGAGTTCGCTGGTCGCGGGATCGAGCGCCACCACGATCTCGTTGCCGAAGTCGTAGCCGGCCTTCTCCACGGCTTCGGCGATGACCTCGAGCGCTTCCTCGTTGCTCTTGAGGTCGGGGGCGAACCCGCCCTCGTCGCCGACCGCGGTCGAGAGGCCGCGCTTCTTGAGGACGCCCTTGAGCGCGTGGTAGCACTCGACGCCGGCACGAAGCGCGGTCTCGAACTCCTCGAAGCCGACCGGCTGGATCATGAACTCCTGGAAGTCCACGGTGTTGTCGGCATGCTTGCCGCCGTTGAGGATGTTCATCATCGGCACCGGCAGCACGCGGGCGGTGGTGCCGCCGAGGTAGCGGTAGAGCGACTGGTTGGTCGCGGCGGCGGCGGCATGGGCCGCGGCGAGCGAGACCGCGAGGGTCGCGTTCGCGCCGAGGTTCGCCTTGGTCTCGGTGCCGTCGAGGTCGCAGAGGGTCGCGTCGAGCGTCTCCTGATCGAGACCGTCGAGACCCTCGACCGCGTCGGCGATGCGGGTGTTGACGTTGGTGACCGCCTGCTCGACGCCCTTGCCGAGCCACGCCTCGCCGCCGTCACGAAGCTCGACCGCCTCGTTCTCGCCGGTCGAGGCGCCGCTCGGGACCGCCGCCCGGCCGGCCGACCCGTCCTCGAGGATGACCTCGGCCTCCAGCGTGGGGTTGCCACGGGAGTCGAGGATCTGGCGGGCGTGCACGGAGACGATGTCGATCGACATGGGGGAGGGTCCAGTGGCGGGCGGGGGTGAAATCGAGGGGGGAGGGTACTTGGAACGCGGGGTGACGTGGAGGGCGGAGCGTGGGAGGCGTTGCGATTCGAGAGTCGAGCCTCGACGTTCGAACTCAAGGTTCGGATGCTCGGGATGCGGCCGGGCCCGCCGTTCCGCTCATTCGGCGGCGGGGTGTTGAGGGGCCTCGCCTTCCAAGACTCGCCAGACGTCCTTGACCACCCAGCTCATGTTCGCCATCGCGGTCGTCGTCCTGCTGGCCAGATGCGGGGCGAGATGGGCGTTGGGCAGGCCGAGGAGCGGGTCGGCGTCGGTGAACGGCTCGGTCGCGTGGACGTCGAGAATCGCGAGCGCCGTCGGGTTGTCGCGAAGCCACGCGGCCAGCGCCGATTCGTCGATCACGAACCCGCGGCTGGTGTTGATGAGGATCGCATCGGACTTCATCCGGCCGAGCATGCCGCGGTCGATGAGTCCGTGATTCGCGTCACGACCGTCCACATGGATCGTCAGGACGTCGCTCTCGGCGAGCAGGGTGTCCATGGACACGGCGTCCGCGCCGCGGCGGTCGTGTTCCGGCACGTCGATGAGATCATGGAAGATGACCGTGAAGCCGATCGCCCGGGCGACTTCGGCGACGCGTCGCCCGATGCGTCCGAATCCGAGGATCCCGAGCACGAGTTCGTTCATCTGCCACGCGCCACAGATCTCCTCGCGGATCTCGCTCCAGCGGGCCTTGTCCACCGGGCCGTCGAGCAGCACTCGAGGGCGAAGCGCGTCGCACACGAGACACGTGACGTACTCGACCACCGCCTGCGTGTTCGCATCCGGCGTGTACACGACCTCGATGCCGCGGCGGCGACACGCTGGAACGTCGATGTTGTCGAGACCGACGCCGGCGCGGGCCACCACCCGCAGCGCGGGAAGTCGATCGAGCAGCGTGTCATCGACGATGGTGTACGTTCGAACCACAAGCGCTTCGATCTCGTCGACGCGGTCGGCGAAGCCCGGCTCGTCCACGCCCATCGCGACGACCTCGCATCGCTCGGCGAGCCACGTCTCGGCGCCGACATCAAGGTGTTCGGTGCGGACGACGAGCGGGCGTTCGGAGCGGGGTGACGCGGTCATGGCGGCGATGCTAGCAGGGGCCGTATCGCGGCCGACGGGGGCGCCGCGGGGGGTGTCGCCGATTCATCCACGGCGAATCCCCGCCGGTCCGATCCTCGTTGGCTTGCCGAGAAGGTGATCGGGTAGGGTTCCGCAATCCCGATCCACCTCTCCCCCGACAGACCCGGAGTGAGCCAGATGAACAAGCGTGACCTCGTCGAATGCGTCGCCGCCGAACTCGGCGGATCCCGCACCGCCGCCGAGAAGGCGGTCAAGGCGGTGCTCGACTCGATCCTCGACGGGGTCGATCGTGATGGCAACGTCGCGATCGCCGGCTTCGGCACGTTCGAGCGAAAGGAGCGGGCCGCCCGCACCGGCCGCAACCCCCGCACCGGCGAGACGCTGGAGATTCCCGCGTCGAGCACCGTCGCGTTCCGTCCCGCCGCGGCCCTCAAGCGCAGTGCTGCCGCGGTCTGACGTCCGTCTGAACCGCCAATCCCGATAACCGGTCCCGCCTGCAGGATCGGCGCGATCCTCGTGGTCCGCGCCGTCGGCGGACGTGGAATCGAACGTCCACCGTCCCGGTCAAGATCGTTTGCCTCCCGGTCGATCGATCGAGGGTCGAGGGACGCCGTGCGCTCCTCGTCCCACCGTGCGACGTCGCGGTGGACCAGGGAGGTGGAGCGAGGCATGGACAAGGCCAGTCTGATCGGAAGCATCCTCGGCGTCGTCGTGTGCGGCGCGACGGTCATGCTCGTGCTCAGCCACGGCGGCAACATCATGATGTTCTGGTCCTTGAAGGGCGTCATCATGGTGTTCGGCGGCACCATCAGCGTGCTGTTCATGGCGATGCCCATGGACAAGCTGCTGCAGGTCCCCGGCTACATCAAGTCGTTCTTCCGCGAGCCGTCGCAGTCGGTCGGCGAGACCGTGTCGATCATGGCGATGCTCAGCGACAAGGCTCGTCGCGACGGCATCCTCGCCCTCGAGAGCGAAGTCGAGAAGATCAAGGATCCATTCCTCGCCCAGGCCCTGAAGATGGCGGTGGACGGGACCGACGAGGCGATCGTCGAGACCACGCTGCGTCTCGAGGTCATGGCGATGCAGGAACGGCACAAGGCGGGGAAGAAGTTCTTCGACCTCATCAAGCTCTACGGACCCGGCTACGGCCTCGCGGCGACGCTGATCGGTCAGATCGGCATGTTCGGTTCGCTCGGTGGATCCATCGAGGAACTCGGCGGCATGCTCGCGGTGGCGGTGACGGCGACGATGTACGGCACCGTGCTCGCCAACGCGGTCGCGGGTCCGATCGGCGACAAGCTCGCCCTGCGCTCCGGCGAGGAGATCCTCTCCAAGGAGATGATGCTGCAGGGCGTCATGAGCATCCAGGCGGGTGACAATCCGCGAACCACCACCGAGAAGATGCTGGCCTTCGTTCCGCAGACCGGACGGGGCAAGCTCAAGCTCGCGGCCTGACCGCGCCCCCGAGGGAGAGGACCGCGATGTCCGACGATCACGGCAAGCACGGCGATGGCGGCCACGGCCACGGAGGTGGGCACGGCGGAGGCCACGGCGGTGGAGGTCACGAGGAGGAGGAGGCCGGCGCCCCCGAGTGGCTGATCTCCTTCGCCGACATGGTCATGCTGCTGATGGGATTCTTCGTGATCCTGTTCGCGCTCAACGTGCAACCCAAGGGCGGTAACGCGGGCGGCGGCGGCGACGAGTCCGAAGGCGTCGCGGCGCAGGCGCTCGAGATCGATCCCGAGTTCATCGAGTCGGTGCGGCGCGCGTTCCACAACCCGCTGAATCCAGACGATCCGGAGGACGCCGAGGTGCTCAACGCGATCGCGCAGCGAGGCGCGGGCACCGCGAGCGATCCGGGCGTCAAGGGCGCCGAGACCGAGGTGCGATCTCCACGCGACATCGACTTCTTCGGGCAGGCGGTGGACGTGCCTTTCGGACGACATCAGCTCGAACCCGCGGCGGACGCCGACGCGATCATCGCGGAGTTCGCGGCCCGGCATCACGGACGCCAGAACGTGATCGAGGTGCGCGGCCACGCCGACGAGGTCGAGGCGTTCAAGGATCCCGCGAAGGCGTTCCGAATCGCGATCGAGCGTGCCACCGCGGTCGCCGAGCGACTCGCGGCGGCCGGGATCGACTGGGACCGGTTGCGGGTGACCGCCTCGGGAACCTCGGAGCCACGGCGCCGTGATCGAGCGATGAGCGTCAAGCCCGGCGAGAACGCGCGGGTCGAACTTCTCGTCCGTCGCGACTCCGCGATGCGCTGATCGGCTCACCGGCCGCAGGATCGACACCGGCCCGGCGTTCCCGGACCTGGCAATCCGGGTCCGAGGTGGACTTCGTCGGCCGACGGGCTATCGTCGAGGGACGTCATCCAGACGGAGTCTCCCCGATGATCCAGATCCGAATCCCCCGACGAGCCGCCACGCTGGCGATGGTTCTGCTGTCGCCGGCCTTCGCGGTCGCCGACGAACTCGACGACATCGGTTATCGCGCGCTGGTCGAACGGCTCGGCGCCGCTGCACCCTCGGGCGCCGGCGTCGGACTCGGGCAGGTGGAGGTGCCCAACCCGGGGTACGGCCCGAGCCAGTCGGATTCGGAGTTCGCCGGCGTCTCGTTCGTCGAGCAGAGCGGCACCGCCGGAACCAGCAGTCATGCGACGACGGTGGCCACGCGGTTCTACGGTCGGACGCTCAGTCCCGCGCCCGGCGTCTCGACCGTGCATCTCTGGGACGTCAATCAGTTTCTGTTCAGCGGCTACCTCAAGCAGGGCACCGCGTCGCCGCCCGCATCGCCGCCGACCGGGCTTCGTGTCTTCAATCACAGCTGGATCGGCTCGTTCGACAATGCGACCGCCGACAAGGAACTGCTGCGTCGCGCCGACTACGCCGCGAACGCCTTCCGCACGATGTGGGTCGTCGGGGTGAACAACGGGGCCGCGAGCGCCAACGAACCGTTGCTGGCGGGCATGTTCCATGGACTGTCGGTCGGTCTTTCGAACGGCAATCACGGTCGTGACGACACCGGCCCCAACACCGATGCGCCCGGACGACAGAAGCCCGAGATCGTCGCCCCCGGCGACTTCACGAGTTTCGCGACGCCGCTCGTCGGCGGATGCGCCGCGCTCCTCTACGAGACCCGCGACACCACGCCGGAGCTCGCATCCAACGCGCTCGCCGATCTGCCGCAGGTCATCAAGGCGGTGCTGATGGCGGGCGCCGTCCGCAACGAGTCGTGGACCAATCTTCCGGCCCCCGAGGTCGAGCGCGGTGTGACCGATCGCCCGCTCGACGACGTGTTCGGCGCGGGTGTCGTGAACATCGATCGGGCGCATCGCATCTACACGGGTCTCGAGCACGACGGCGGTTCCGCGGTTCCGTCCGAAGCCACGCTGTCGGCCCCGTCGTGGGACTACGAGACGATGTCGGCATCGGAGATCTACTGGCACCGCTTCGATCTGACCGAGGCCGCGGCCGAGGTGTCGATCTGTGCCGCGTGGAACCGGATCACACCGACCAACTGGACGTCCACGACCCTGCCCGACATCGACATCGAGGTCCTCTCGATCGACGCGAAGGGTGGGCTCACGCCGCTCGCCGGGACGGGCACCGCGGTGTTCGGTGGTGGAAACGTGCGGAGCGTGAGTCGGGTCGATCCCGCCGAGCTGATCCACATCCGTGATCTCGCCCCCGGCAGCTACGCGGTTCGCTTCCAGCGTGCCGATACCTCGCCGGTCACGACCCGCATGGCGATCGCGGTGTGGCTGCCCGAGTCGGGTGCGGAGCCGATTCCGGGCGATCTCAACGACGATGGCCGCGTCAACGGCAGCGACTTCGGGCTGCTGCTCAGTCTCTGGGGCACCTCGGATCCGGATGCCGATCTCGACGGCAACGGCTCCGTGGGCGGCAGCGACATCGGCGTGATGCTCGCCAACTGGACGGGCTGACGCCACGGACGGGGGCCTCGGCGGGCTGGCGGTAGACTCCCGGCCCGATGCGTTCCTCGTCACCAGGCCGGTATCTGCTGCTCGGAAGTCTGCTCGCGCTCCTCGGAGTCCTGCTGCTCTACCCGATCTGGCTGACCGTGCGCGGCGGCCTGCTCGCGAAGGACGGCGGGTTCACGCTCCACCACGTCCTCGACGTCCTCTCCGATCCGCTTCTGCGGGGCGGCCTGATCAACGGCCTGATCATCGCGACCGCGACGACGATCGTCTCGGTGATCGTCGCGATGCCGCTGGCGATGCTGGCGGCGCGTCATGAGTTTCCCGGCAAGGGGCTGTTCTCGGCGTTGATTCTCGTCCCGCTGATTCTGCCGCCGTTCGTCGGGGCGATCGGCGTGCAGCACATCCTCGGCCGGGCGGGGGCGATCAACACCATGCTGCTCGACGCGGGGTGGGTCGATCGGCCGATCGACTTCTTCGGGGCCAGCGGCATCGTCGGCGTGATCGTCGTCGAGGCCCTGCACCTCTATCCGATCATCTACCTGAATCTCCTCGCGGCGCTGGCGAACCTCGATCCCGCGCTCGACGAGGCGGGGCGGAACCTCGGGGCGGGTGGCTGGACCCGCTTCCGCCGGATCACGCTGCCGCTGGTGCGGCCCGGTCTCTTCGCGGGCGGCACGATCACCTTCATCTGGAGCTTCACCGAACTCGGCACGCCGCTGATGTTCGAGTTCCGGCAGGTGACGCCGGTGCAGATCTTCGACGGTCTCAAGCAGATGGAGACGAGCGCCGAGCCGTTCGCGCTCACCGTCGTGATGCTCTCGACCGCGGTGCTGCTGTACCTCGCGGGACGCGTCCTGCCGGGTGTGAAGGGCGTCGGCGCGAGTGCCAAGGCCTCCCGCGGCGACTCGTCCTCGCGGCTTCGCGGATTCGCGGGGTGGGGCACGGCGGCCCTCTTCGCCCTGGTCATCGGCGTCGCGGCGGCCCCGCACGTCGGTGTCATCCTCGCGAGCCTCTCCGTCGAAGGGCAGTGGTACCAGTCGGTGCTGCCGCGAGCGTTCACGATCCAGAATTACGAGGAGGCCCTCGGGCATCCGCTCGCGATCGGGTCGATCCGCAACAGCCTCGGACTCGCGGGCGTCGCGGTGCTGCTCGATCTCGTGATCGGCGTCGTGGCGGCCCGGATCATCGTCCGCACGACGCTTCGGGGCCGGGCCCTGCTCGACGCCCTCTGCATGCTGCCGCTGGCGGTGCCGGGGCTCGTCATGGCCTTCGGATACGTCGCGATGACGCTCGAATGGCCCTTCCGCGGCCCAGTGCCGGGGTGGCTGGCGGCGGTGATGCCTGGATCGCTGGTTTCGGCGCTCGACGACGGGCCGCTGTCCTGGGCGGCGAACGTCCTCGGGGAGAACCCGAATCCGATGCCGCTGCTGGTGGTCGCCTACGCGGTGCGCCGTCTTCCGTACGTCGTGCGATCGACCGTCGCGGGGCTCGAACAGACGCCGGTCGATCTCGAGGAGGCCGCCCGCGGACTCGGGGCGGGGCGCTCGATGGTGCTTCGTCGCGTGGTGCTGCCGCTCGTGGCCGCGAACCTCGTGGCCGGGGCGCTGCTGGCGTTCAGCTTCTCGATGCTCGAGGTCAGTGACAGTCTGATCCTCGCCCAGCGGGAGGCCGACTACCCGATCACCAAGGCGATCTACGTCCTCTTCGAGCGTCTCGGCGACGGCCCCGGCATCGCGGCGGCGATGGGCACCTGGGCGATGCTGCTCCTGGCCTGCACGCTGGCGGGGGCGAGCGTCCTCCTCGGCAAGCGGCTCGGCGCGGTGTTCCGGGCGTGATCCGGAGGGCGGCGGGGGAGTCGGATCGCCGGATCCGTGACCTTCGCATCCGAGACGCTCTCGTCGGACCGACATCGAACCGGGGCGGACGGCCCTTCGGCCTCTATACTGATCGCCCGACCGGACGCCGAGCCGTCCGGGTCCCCTCCGACCGAGCCCCGGGCCCGCGAGACCCATGCCGTACACGATGAAGCCAGACGAGGTCTTCGGCCTCGACGTCGAGAACACCGACTACCTCAAGGACCACGTCCAGGCGGCCGATCGGTGGGTCCTGAACTTCGGTCCACAGCACCCGGCCACCCACACCACCCTGCGTCTCGTCCTCGAGCTCGACGGTGAACGGGTCGCCCGCTGCACGCCGCACATCGGCTACCTGCACTCGGGCTTCGAGAAGCTCGGCGAGCACCACGACTACAACCAGTACGTCTGCACGATCAGCCGGATGAACTACGTCTCGCCGATCGTCAACGACATCGCGTGGCACACGGTCTGCGAGCAGCTGTTCGGGATCGACATCACCCCGCGGTGCAAGGCGGTCCGGACGATCATGGCCGAACTCGGCCGCATCCAGGACCACCTCCTGTCGATCGGTGCCGCGGCGCTCGACCTCGGAGCCTTCACGGGCTTCCTCTACGGCTTCAACGAGCGGGAGCGGATCTACGACATCGTGGAGTACCTCTCCGGTCAGCGGTTCCATCCCGACTGGACCCGTCTCGGCGGCGCCTGGCGCGACATCGCCGATGAGGAAGTCTTCAAGCGGATGATCAAGGACTTCATCCACACGCGTCTTCCCAAGGCGCAGAAGGATCTGGAGACCTGCCTCAACCGCAACCGCATCTTCGTCGACCGTCTCAAGGGCGTCGGCACGATCAGCCGTGAAGAGGCGATCGGCTGGAGCCTCTCCGGTCCGGTCGCCCGCGCGAGCGGCGTGCGTCGCGACATCCGCAAGGAGGAGCCGTACCTCTGCTACGCGGACAACTGGGACGGGGAAGGCGCCGAGGCGGTCAAGTTCAGCGTGCCGATCTCGACCGACGGCGACTCGCTCTCGCGGTACCTCGTGCGACTCGAGGAGCTCACGCAGTCGGTCCGGATCATCGAGCAGCTCATCGACTCGATTCCGTCTGGGCCGATCGACGTGGTCGCCGATTCGAAGCTCCGCATCCCGGACAAGAGCGACGTCTACGGCTCGATCGAGGGCACGATCCAGCTCTTCGAGCTGATCATGCACAACCGCGGCGTCGACGCCCCGATCGGCGAGATGTACGGTTCGATCGAGAGCCCCAACGGCGAGCTCGGCTACTACATCGTCGCCGACGGCACCAAGCATCCGTGGCGGGCCCGTACTCGTCCGCCGTCGTTCATCAACTACTCGGTCTTCGCGAAGCTCATCGAGGGCCACCTCGTGAGCGACGTGGTGGCGGTGCTCGGTTCGCTGAACATCATCGCCGCCGAACTCGACCGCTGATCCAAGTCCGATTCTCGCGGCCCCGAGGCCGCATCCGTCCCGGCGGGCGACGCCCGCAACCCGAGAGGCCCCCCGATGTCCTGGAAGGTCGTCGATTCCGGCAACGCCCAGATCGAGCGCCGCAGCGAGCCGTGGTGCACCGACGCCATGAAGGCGGACTGGACCGAGCGGATCCTGCCCCGCTACGAGCGGAAGCAGGGCGCGCTCATGCCGATCCTGCACGACGTGCAGCACGCGTATCGCCACGTGCCGTATCAGGCGATGCTGGAGATCGCGTCGTTCCTCGGCATCACGCCCGCCGAGGTGCTCGACACGGTCAGTTTCTACGAGGAATACACCACCGAGCCGGTCGGCAAGTGCGTGATCGGCATCTGCCAGTCGATCGCCTGCGAGGTCTGCGGACATCAGGCGCTGCTCGATCACTGCCGCGACACGCTCGGCATCGAGCCTCACGAGACCACCGAAGACGGCGTCTTCACGCTGCTCGCCCTCGAGTGTCTCGGTTCGTGTGGCACGGCGCCGGTCGCGCTCTTCAACGAGACGCTCCACGAGAACCTCACGATCGAGACGATCGATCAGCTGATCGCCAAGGTCCGTCAGGGCGGCGGGGACTCGGAGCACTGATCGATCGATGAGCGGCGACCAGGACAAGTCGATCATGCGGTCGCTCGGCGAGTTCGTCGGGCACGTGGTGAAGGGGGTCCGGACGGATCCCGCCTCGCCGAGCCGCACCGAGGTCCGACGCACGGTCGAGACCGAGGAACGAGGCGACGTCGTCCTTCGCCGCACGACCATCGAGGAAGTCGAGATCCGGCGCCCCGCCGACCCCGAAGTCTGAACCGAACGCCACCCGCTTCTCCCACACCCCGAACCGGCCAGCACCTCACCATGACGCTCACCGAGCCCGTACTGACCAAGCGCATTCCGACCGCCCCCTGGGGCAATCCGGCCGATCGTCGCACCGTCGATCTGGACGCCTACGTCGCCAGTGGTGGCTACCAGGCGTTGGAGAAGGCGTTGGACCGGGCGCCGGGTGAGGTCGTCGACGAGGTCAAGGCCGCGGTGCTTCGCGGTCGCGGCGGGGCGGGCTTCCCGGCGGGACTCAAGTGGTCGTTCCTGCCTGCTCCCGACGGTGGCCGCCGCTATCTCGCGATCAACTGCGACGAGGCCGAGCCGGGCACCTTCAAGGACCGCCTGCTCGTCGACTTCGATCCGCATCTGGTGCTCGAGGGCATCGCGATCGCGTGCTGGGCGTGTCAGCTCGACACCGCGTTCTTCTTCATCCGCGGCGAGTACCACCATCAGGCGAAGGTGTTCGAGCGGGCGATCCAGGAGGCGTACCAGCACGGCGTCTTCGGCAAGCAGGGGCTGCTCAAGGGCAAGGTTCCCTTCGCGGTGGACTGCCACCTGCATCGTGGTGCGGGTGCGTACATCTGCGGCGAGGAGACCGGCCTGCTCGAGGCGGTCGAGGGCAAGCGGGGCTGGCCGCGGATCAAGCCGCCGTTCCCCGCGGTCAAGGGACTCTTCGGTCGCCCGACCATCGTCAACAACGTCGAGACGCTCGCCGCCGTGGTCCCGATCATCGAGAAGGGCGTCGATTGGTGGAAGTCGATCGGCGTCGAGAGCAGCGTCGGTGGTCCGCCGAGCTACGGTCCGAAGCTGATGGGTGTCTCCGGGCACGTCGAGCGTCCCGGCGTCTTCGAGTGCGGCCTCGGCATCCCGCTGCGGGAACTCGTCGAGACGCACTGCGGCGGCATGCGGAAGGGCAAGAAGTTCAAGGGTGCGATCGCGGGCGGCGTCTCGATGGGCGTGCTCGGGCCCGACCAGTTCGACGCCCCGATGGACTTCGACATCGGTCGCTTCGACGTCCTCGGACTCGGCACCGCGTGTCCGACGATCTTCGACGAGGACACCGACATGGTGGCCGTCGCCCGCAACATCGCGCGGTTCTTCAAGAACGAGTCGTGCGGTCAGTGCACGCCGTGCCGCGAGGGCTCGGGTTGGATCCTCAAGCTGATCACCCGCATCGAGCGAGGCGCGGGCACGACCAAGGACCTCGACCTCCTGCTCGAGGTCGCCGGATCGATGGGACTGACGCCCGGCACCACGATCTGCGGTCTCGCCGACGGCAACAACTGGGCGATCCGCACCATCGTGAACAAGTTCCGCGGCGAGTTCGAGGCCCGCGTCAAGCCGCAGTTCGTGCCGGTCACCGTGACCGCCGGGGCCTGATGCGTCGTGGGAGTCCCGTGCATGGACGCTGAGAACGCCGCCGACGAGGGTGGTCAACGCTCGACCGCCGCGGACGCCGAACCTCCGGAACGGTGGAACGCCGCGATTGACGGTGGGGACCGGGTGGAGGTCGATGTCTCCGCCGCGGTGCGTGCCCGCGGGGGCGTTCCCGCCGAATGGCTCTCCCGGCGACTGACGGACGTGCTCGAGATTCTGGATGCCGAAGTCGCAACCCGCTGCGAACGGGTATCGATCCGCGTGGTCGACGATGTCGAGATGGACGAGGCACACCGTCGCTTCAGCGGCGTCGAGGGGACGACGGACGTCCTGACCTTCGTCAGCGACGAGACGTCGGGACTCGGCGTGGACGTCGTCGTGTGCCTCGACGAGGCCGACCGGCGAGCCGCGGAGTTCGGGCACGCGGTCGACCGCGAACTGCTGCTCTACGCGGTCCACGGTGTGCTGCATGCCCTTGGGCACGACGATCACGAACCCGAGGCGCACGCCCGGATGCACGCCGAGGAGGATCGGTTGCTCCGCGCGATCGGCGTCGGACCGGTCTACCGACCCGGAGGTGACGCGTGATCTGGCTCGTGGTCGTCGCGGGCATCGTGATGCTCGGGCTGGGATCGTGGGCCAGCGCGCTTCATCTGTCGCTGCAGGAACCGAGCCGGAGCGAGTTGGAGGATCTCTTCCGCGCCCGCGGTCGTCAGCGCGTCGAGTCGATCACCGGCTGGATCTTCGCTCGACGTCGGCAGCTCGCGACCGAGGTGGCGCTCATCCGCACGGCGCTGCGGGTCGGCGTCACGATGTCGGCGATCATCGCCGTGGTCGATGCCGAGCCCGATGCGATGGAGATCGCGATCGCCTCGGTCGTCTCGGTGCTGCTCATCTGGTTCGCGACCAGCGTCGTGGCGGGTGCGATCGCCGCGTATCTCGGGGCGTCGCTGGTCGTGCGCGGTGTGCCGGTGCTTCGATTCCTCGATCTCGCGCTCGGTCCGCTGGCGACGGTGACGATCCTCGTGGATGAGGCGGTGCGGCGTCTGAGTGGTGCGAACCTGCGCGAACACGAGGTCGAGGATCGCCTTCGGCGATCGATCGAGGACACCACGCTCGGGGGTGGACTCGACGAGGCGGCCGCCGAGATGCTGGAGAACGTCGTCGAGTTCACGAGCACCGAGGTCGGCACGGTCATGACGCCGCGGACCGACATCGAGGGGCTGCCGATGACGCAGGATCTCGGCACGGTGCGTGACTTCATCGCCGAGGCGGGGCACTCCCGCATTCCGGTCTATGGCGAGAATCTCGACGACATCCTCGGCATCCTCTACGTCAAGGACCTCGTGCCGTGGCTCGGCAACGAGTCCGCGGAGTTCCGGCTCGACCGGCTGCTTCGCCAGCCGATCCGCGTGCCGGAGACCAAGCCGGTGAAGGACCTGCTTCGCGACTTCCAGCGGAGCGAGGTGCACCTGGCGATCGTCGTGGACGAGTACGGCGGCACCAGCGGCCTCGTGACCATCGAGGACGTGCTGGAGGAGATCGTCGGCGAGATCCAGGACGAGCATGACACCGCCGAGGAGCAGCCGCCATCGGCGGACGAGGTCTCGCCCGGCCGGTGGGAACTGGACGCCCGCTATCAGATCTACGACCTCAACGAACTGCTCGAGGTGGAACTGCCCGAGGACGACGACTTCGACACCGTGGCGGGGTACATCCTCGAGCGTCTGGGGCGGGTGCCCGAGGCCGGCGAGTCGCTGGAGGCGGATGGCCTGCGGTTCGAGGTGCTGGAGGCGACGCCGACCCGCATCGATCGCGTCGCGGTCGAGCGGCTCGGCGCCGTCGAGGGTGGCGTCGATGCCGCGGCGGGCGAGGTCGGCTGACGCGATCGGTGGTGAGAAGCCGACGACGCTGAAATCCGGCGGCCCCGGATCCCAGCAACCGGACATGACCGGAGCCACGATCTCGATGCCGAACGAGTCCGAACACGCTTCCGCCGGATACCCGCCGCCGCCTCATGGCGGCGGTTCGCATCGGTTCGGACGTGCGGGCGGGAATCCTCGGCCCGGTCCGGATGCGGTTCCCACCCCGGATGGGCGACTTCGCTCCGAAGGGGAACAGGACCTCGATCGCTCGCTCCTCGTCGCCTCGCACCTCTGGCCGTTCATCGGAGCCCTCACCGCGACGCTTCCGATCATCTGGATCGGGGTGCTCGTCTTCTGGGCGGTGCGGAAGGATCGATCGCCGCTCGTGGACGATCAAGGCCGGGAGATCATCAACACGCTGCTCACGTTCTGCGTGCTGGCGTTGTCGATGATCACGATCATCGGCATCCCGATCTTCCTGATCTGGTTCGTGGCCTGGCTGGTGGCGTGCGTTCGAGGGGCGATCGCGGCCGGGAGGTCGGAATACTTCCGCTATCCGATGACGATCCGCTTCATTTCCTGATCGGCGAGGCATGTTTTTCTGAAGCAACACCGCGGTTCGGCGGTGTTGTCTTCATTTAAGTCGATGTGGTTCGTTTCAATATCGGTTATAATTCCGGCTTCGAACTTTCGCCTGGTTCGATATCAATACGCTTCGGATGACTGAAGCGACATCGATCGACATGAATCAAGGAGGTTGAATGCCCACCTACGACTACAAGGACAAGTCCACGCTCGAGGCGCTCAAGGCCGAAGGCAAGACCATCGCGCAGATGGCGAAGGCCTGCGGATGCTCGGTGCCGACCATGAGCAACTGGCTGAAGAAGCACGGCATGGCGAAGACCCGGGGTCCGCGCAAGGGTGCCAAGCCGGGTGCTGCGAAGGGGCGTGGTCGTGGCCGCGCCGCCGCCACTGCGGCGACCGCTGCGAAGCCGGGACGCCGTGGTCGCCGCGCCGCCGGCGGAATCGCCGAGATCGAGGCGGCGCTCGGCATGCTTCGCAGTGCGCCGGCGGGCATGAACAGCTACAAGGATGCGATCAAGCAGGATCTCGTCCGCATGATCCAGGCCCTCTGAGCCTCATCACTCGACAGGCCGACCACGAACACGCCCCCGTCCTCGACGGGGGCGTGTTCTCGTTCGTCGGTTCCGGCAGGAACGCCGCGAGGAATCAGTCGAACTCGTCGCCACGGAAGGTGCTCGCGAGGTACGCCTCGCGTACGTCCGCGTCGTTGATGATCGACCTCGGATCGCCATCCTTGAGATTGCGTCCCTGGTGGATGATGTAGGCGCGGTCGCAGATCCGCAGCGTCTGTTGGACGTTGTGATCGGTGACCAGCATCGCGATGCCCTCGTCGGCGAGCTTGCGGACCTCGGCCTGCAACTCCTCGACGGTGTGCGGGTCGACCGCCGCGAACGGCTCGTCGAGCAGCATGAGACGCGGACGCGTCACGAGTGCGCGGGCGATCTCAAGCCGGCGTCGTTCACCGCCCGAGCAGGTTCGGGCGAGTTCGCGGCGCTTGTGGACGAGTCCGAACTGCTCGAGGAGTTCGTCGCAACGGCGCTGCCGCATCTGGCGGTCGATGCCGCGGGTCTCCAGGATCGCGAGGACGTTCTGCTCGACGGTCAGCTTCTGGAAGACGCTCGGCTCCTGACTCAGATAGCCCATGCCCGCCTGGGCGTGGCGGTACATCGGGTCCCGGGTCAGATCCCGGCCATCGAAGACCACCGATCCCGCCTCGGGGGTCAGCATCCCGATCGTCATGCGGAACGACGTGGTCTTTCCCGCACCGTTGCGGCCCAGCAGGCCGACGATCTCACCCTCTTCGACGGTGAACCCGACTCCGTCGACGACCCGTCGGCCGCCGTAGGTCTTCTGGAGATCCTGCACGTCGAGAAGTGGCATGGGACCGATGGTATCCGACCTCGGACCGCCCCTGTCGCGGCGGCGGCTTGCCAGCGTGCCGGTGTCCCGATACAACCGACGGCATGATCACTCGCTCCGGGCGTCTCATCGTGCTGCTTTCCGCGTCAGGCGTGCTCTGGGCAGGCGGATGCGTCCGTCGGGTCGTGGAGATCACCTCCGAGCCCTCCGGGGCGCTGGTCTGGATGAACGATCGCGAGGTCGGGGTCACCCCCTGCGAGGTCGAGATCCTGCACTATGGCAAGTACGACCTCCGAGTGGCCCGCGACGGCTGGGAGCCGGTCATGGCGGGGCGGTCCGCCACGCCCCCGATCTGGGATCTGCCGGGGCCAGATCTGATGGCTGAACTCCTTCCCTTCGAGGTCGAGAGCCGGGCCGTCTGGCACGTCGTGCTCGAACCCGAGGATCGGGACGCCGACGCGGTGATGGCTCGGGCCGAGGCGATGCGTGACCGACTGGCGGCCATGGAGGCGACCGCCCCCGATCCGACCGGTGCGAACACCCCGGCCGGTCTCGCTGCCGAGGTCGAGGAATCCGACGGCAGTCGTCCGGATCCCGAGGCGATCGGGGATCCCATCGAGGGTCCCATCGGGCCGGTGCGGGGCTCGGCCGACGATCCGGGCTGAGCCCGAGGATCGCCTCGGGGGTGGCCTTTTCCGGATCCGGCGGACCCGGCTGCAGCCGGGGTTCCTTCGGGTCGATGTCGAGGGGTGGCGTTTCGACGCCCGCCGGACGAAGGCCGTGGTGCCGGTCCGACTGATCCAGAAAAGCCCGGGGGAGAATGGCGCCGTCGGTGCGGACCGGACGTGGACCCATGGTGCTGGTCGTCGACGACGACCGGATGAGCGTGCTCATGATCGCCCGCGTGGCAAGCGGCCTCGGCTGTCAGTGCGTGACGGCTCGGACCGGCGCGACCGCCTGGCGGGAGTTCGTGCGGACCCGATTCGATCTCGTCGTCACCGACCTCAACATGCCCGGCGGCGACGGTGCGGTGCTCGCCCGACGCATCCGCGGGCGATCGAACGTGCCGGTGCTGCTGGTGACCGGTCTCGACGCCGCCACGCCTGCGGCCTGCGGGGTGGTCGGACTCGAGGGCGTCGAGGTGCTTCGCAAGCCGGTGGTGCCTCCGCAGCTCCGGGAGGCGATCGAGAAACGGCTCGAATCGTCGCTGTCCCCGATCGTGGCGGCCTGATCGCGCGATCGCCGCCGCGATAGCATCGCGTCGTGACCTCGACGATCCGGACGATCCCGCTCCCGTTGCTCGACCCTTCGCCGGTGCGCCCGGCGCATGCCGTCGGGCCGAGATCACTTGATGCCGTCCGCATGCTGCGGGTTTCGGTCACGGATCGGTGTCATCTTCGATGTCGCTACTGCATGCCCGCGGAGGGTGTCTCGTTCCTGCCGTCGTCGGCGCTGCTCGCCGCGGAGGAGATCGAGCGGGTGGTGCGGGTCGCGGTCGGACTCGGCGTGACGCACGTCAAGCTGACCGGCGGCGAACCCACGGTGCGTCGCGATCTTGTCGACATCGTCACGCGGCTTCGCGCGATCGACGGCATCGAACTTTCGATGACCACCAACGGGCTTCGGCTCGCCGCCGTCGCTCGCACGCTCCGCGACGCGGGGCTCGAGCGCGTGACGGTGTCGGTCGACTCCTGGCGGGATGATCGGTATGCCGAGATCACCGGGGGCGGGCGCCTGTCGCAGTTGCGCCGCGGACTCGATGTCGCCGACGAGGTGTTCGGTGGCCTGAAGTTGAACGTCGTCGTGATGCGTGACGTGAACGACGACGAGATCGGCGACTTCGCGCGACTCGCGGTCGAGCGTGACTGGAGCGTGCGATTCATCGAGTTCATGCCGCTTGGACGGAGTGTGCTGGCCGATCGTGACGCGTCCGACGCGCTCGTCGAGGCCTCGGAGATCGAGGCGGCGGTCGTCGACGCGATCGGGCCGCTGCGTCCGATCGACCGGCTTGAACCCGGCATCGGGCCGGCGCGGGCGTTCGGCACCGCGACGGGTCGCGGTCGAATCGGGTTCATCCACGCGATGAGCCGACCGTTCTGCGAATCGTGCAATCGACTCCGGCTCGACGCGACGGGTGTGCTGCGCAGCTGCCTGTTCGACGGTGGGGAGGTCGATCTGAAGCCGCTTCTGGCCTCGGGTGTCGCGTCGGAGGACGAGCGATGGCGGGCGGCGTTCGCGGGTTGCACCGCCATGAAACCCGAGGTTCACGGGACGCGCGGCGATCGGGCGATGAGCAGCATCGGTGGTTGAGGATGATCCGCGCTTGACATGGTGATGGGCCAGCGGTTCCCCTGCGCACATGAATCGAATCCCCCGAAGCGGTCTTGCCCTGTTCCGAACGTGTGCGTTGGTCGTCGCGGCGACGCTTGTCGCCGGGTGCGAACAGCCGCCGCCCGATCCGAACGAGCTCGCGAATGCGTCGGTCATCGGGCCGGCGGGCGTGGGCGGTGACGCGGCGGCGGGGGCGGCGTGGCAGACGGCGCTCGAGGCATGGCCGCGCGAGGGGAACATGGCGGTGCTCTATGGCGAGCCGCAGGTGCAGGGGCAGATGGACGCCTGGATGATGGGTCAGGTTCCGCCGTCGCCGGTGCCCCCCGCCGGCGTCGAGGTCATGAACCTCGTCCGAACCTTCAACGATCGACTGATCGAGCTCGATGGCGGATGGGGGCCGCTTCCCGACAGCGCCGCCATCCGCGGAATGGCCGTGCGTGGGATCCGCAAGAATCTCTGGGCGGACGCACGTCTCGCGGTCGCGGAAGGCGATGCGGACCGTCTGGTCGCGGTTCTGGAGGTCATGGCGGTGGCGCCGCGGGTGTCGCACGTCTACGACTCGACCGTGGCCGGACTGCTGATGACCATCGGCCTCGTCGATGGCTTCACCTGGGCGATGGGGGATGCGCTCGCGCCGGGCTTCGACATCGAGTTTGACGACGCACAGAAGTCGCGGGTGCGTGAGGCGGCCGCGTGGCTGGAGACCGAAGGCGCGTTCGGCGTCGCGTCGCCCGAGGACGTGCGACGGGCCAACGTGCTGAACGAGTACGAATCGAAGTCCAGAGCCCGGGCCCGTGAAATGCTCGGCCGCCTCTGCGGCTGACGTCCAGGACACGGGATCGGCCCGGCGTTCGTCAGTGAGCGATGATCGGGTCGCGGGCGTCGAGGTGTCGTCGCAGTTCGCGGATCAGCATCGCGTTCGCGCGGGGCCATGGCACGTCATCGAGCTGATCCAGCGGGATCCATCGCCACGGCCGCGTCATCACGGTCGGGTCGCCGGTCGTGGATCGAGCAAGCATGAGTTCGACCACGACGTGATGCTCGCGTCGTTGCGTCGGGTCGAAGTCTTCCGCGATCGCGATCGATTCAAGCACCTCGATCTCGATGCCGAGTTCTTCGTGTGACTCGCGGCGTGCCGTCTCGTGCGCGCTCTCGCCGTGCTCGATCTTGCCCCCGGGAAACTCCCAGACGCCACCGCGCACCGCGGCTCGTGATCGCCATGCGGCGAGGACCTCGACGGTTCCGTCCAGGGCGTTCCGGATCACCGCGGCGATCGCGACGCGAACGGGGGCGGGCTTGGGCTCGATGTTTGTAAAGTCAGTATTGGCAGGCATTTGTAATTTCATACGAGATCGCGTGCTTCGCCCGTTGACCGACCCCGGGTGGACCCGCTACCGTCCGGAGGTCCTTCGGAAGGGGCACTTTCAGGCCGCTTGGCCGGTGCCCTTGGAAGGTCGGAATCTCGGTTGAATCCTCGATTTCGGGATTCGGGTGCCAACGCCCCTGATTCTCGATCGAACTTCGGCGAAACGGCAGGCTTCTTCCCGCTTGGATGCTGGATCAGGGCCTGTTTGGGGGTGGGGAGTGTCCGTGCCACGGACATCCCGAACCTTGGCCGAGCGTATGTTCGGAGCCCGGTCCGGGCAACCCGAGGGGATCAGTCAGGTTCCAACGCATCGGTCGCTCGCGGGTCGAGTGGCGGACAACTGGACTTCTTCGTGGCCGTGATCCGCCTGTCGGACCACGGCCCAAGAGCCGCCCGGTCGGGTCGGAGCGACCGGGCGGTTGCTTTTTGTCCACCCAGGGCCGTCCCCGACTTCTGCTCAGAAACCGAGGCTTCGGTCGGCCGGTCTCTCACCGCCCCCAGGCGAGGCCGTAGTCTGCGGCACGATCAGGCCGTCGGTCGGCTGGTCGTCTGGTGACCGTGCTCACCATGCTCGGGAGCGTCGCGTGCGGCAGATCATGATTCAGAGCCTGGGGCTTGCGGGCTGCGTCTTCGGTTCGTCCGCGGAGGCGGACGTGCTCGACCTCGTCCTGGCCCGTGCGGAAACCGAGGCCGCCGTCGTCGCGTCGCCGGCGACGGACGCTCGTCCTTTCGGCACCGAGGGCACGGTCGGTTGGTGGATCGGTGGCACCGCAGCGGCGGAACTCGGCATCACGCACCTTGCCTTCGCCCGTGGCGGCGTCGACTGGTTCGTGGCCACCGATTTCAGCATCGGACTTCAGGGGGATCTCGGCTGGGCGGCGACCGAGGGGAAGGACGGCGGACTGCTGGTCGGCCTGGCGCCGATCATGCGATGGCACTTTCTGCATCGAGAACGCTGGACGGTGTTCGCCGAACTCGGCGTCGGCGCCGCGTGGACCACGGTGCGGATTCCAGAAGGCGGAACGCGGTTCAACTTCACCCCGCAGGCCGGGGTGGGCGCGACCTGGGCGATGGACGACGACTGGCGACTGCGGATCGCGCTCGGCTGGTACCACATGTCCAACGCTCGAACCGGCAACAACAATCCCGGACTCGACGCCGTCGCGATCTCGGTCGGGATCGGCCGGTCGTTCTGACCGCCCGCGTCATCCTCAGTCGCCGTAGCCGCTCGGGTTGGCCTGCATCCACCGCCAGGCGGTGGCGACGGTCTCGTCGAGATCCGTGAATCGTGGCGTCCAGCCGAGCTCCTCGCGGATGCGGCCGGCATCTGCGAAGAGGCGTGGCGGATCACCGGCGCGACGCGGGCCGATGCGGGCCGGGATCGGATGCCCCGTGATGCGACGGCACGCCTCGAGCACGTCCTGCACCGACCATCCGTGACCGATGCCGACGTTGTACCGGCGCTCGTCGCCCGGCGCGAGCACCGACATCACCGCCAGATGCGCATCGACGAGGTCCACGACATGAACGTAGTCGCGGATGCAGGTGCCGTCGGGCGTGTCGTAGTCCTCGCCGAAGATCGTGAGCGCCTCGCGACGGCCGGCCGCGACCTCGAGACAGATCGGAATGAGGTGAGTCTCGGGCCGATGATCCTCGCCGACGCGGCCGGCGGGATCGCTGCCGGCGACGTTGAAGTACCGCAGCGCGGCATAGGCGAAGGGCCGGCCCTGACGACGGCATGCTTCGGCGTGATCCGCGAGCATGTGCTCGACCATGAGCTTCGACCGGCCGTACGGGTTGATCGGCGACTGCGGGCAGGTTTCGGCGATCGGGATGCGGTCCGCCGGCGGTTCGCCATAGGTCGCGCAGGTGCTTGAGAACACGATCGTCGGAACGCCCGCGTCGTCCATCGCCTGAAGCAGGCGGCAGGCCCCGCCGGTGTTGTTGTCGTAGTACCGAAGGGGCTCGTCGACCGACTCGCCGACGTAGGCGAACGCCGCGAAGTGCATCACGACGTCGATCGCGCGGTCGCGAAGCGTCGCCGCCAGCGCCACCCGATCCGAGATCGAGCCCTCGGCGAACTCGAACGAGCCGGGCAGGCTCTCGGCGACCCGGGCGACGGCGTCGATGGCGCCGCGATGGCCTCGGGAGAGATCGTCCCAGGCCACCACGTGGTGCCCGGCCTCGACCAGTCGAAGGGCGGCATGGGAACCGATGTAGCCGGCGGCGCCGGTCACGAGAACGCGATGGTGATCGGTCGGCGTTGTCATGCTTCCATTGTCGGATCGCGATGGCCGAGGGATCGAGCCGATGTCGGATTCGCGGTGACGCCAGAGACGGAAATCGCCGACATGCACGAGGTCGATCCATGCCACCCTCCACCGAAGAACATCCCGTCACGCCGCTCCTGCTGCTCCGATCCGCGGTCGGCGGGGTGCTGATGGGTCTTGCGAACCTCGTCCCGGGCATCTCCGGCGGCACGATGCTGCTGGCGGCGGGCGTCTATCCCGATTTCGTCGAGGCGGTGGCGGGCGTGACTCGGTTGGCCCGCCGCTGGCGACCGTGGCTGGTGCTGGCCGCGGTGGCGGGCCCGGCGATGATCGCGATCGCCCTGCTGGCGGGCACCGTCCGAGACGCGGTGCTGCTGCACCGCTGGATCGC
Source organism: uncultured Isosphaeraceae bacterium (assembly GCA_964481025.1). Taxonomy (GTDB): domain Bacteria; phylum Planctomycetota; class Phycisphaerae; order Phycisphaerales; family SM1A02. Next base: position 16,952 of record CAYZSH010000001.1, on the reverse strand, counting down.
CTACAGCGTGTTCATCGGGCTCACGCTCGGCGGGGCGCCGACCCTCGTGCGGATGCTCCGGCCGCTTTCGCGATCCGCCCTGATCGCGACGATCCTGGCGTTCGTCGGCATGGTCGCGTTGGCGATCGTGCAGGAGGCACGGCCTGATTCCGTGGCCGAGGCGGCGGACTCGGGGGGGCTCGTCGGGTTGCTGGTCGCCGGTTTCGCAGGTGCGGCGGCGATGGTGCTTCCCGGGGTGAGCGGCGGGTACCTGCTGCTGGTCCTCGGGCAGTACGTCGCCGTGCTGGATGCGGTGAGCGCCATGGCGGACGCCGTCAAGGCGAGGTCGTTCGACGCGATGCTGGCCGCCGCGCCGTCGCTTCTTGCGATCGGCATCGGCGTGCTGCTCGGAGTGGTGCTGGTGAGCAATCTCGTTCGGTGGCTGCTTCAACGGCACCGGGACGCCACGCTCGGGGCATTGCTTGGACTGTTGCTCGGTGCGGTGGCGGGGCTGTGGCCGTTCCGCGAGCCGATGCTGCCCGAGGTCGGTTCGATCGTCCGCGGCGAGCGGATCGAGTCCGTCGAGCAGGCGGAGGCGGTGCCGCTCAAGCATCGGCCGACGAGGAGCTTCACGCCGTCGGGGGGCCTCGCGGTCGGTGCGATCACGCTGGTCGGGGTCGGCATCGCCATTTCGCTGCTGGTCGGGCGGCTCGGTGGCGGCGATGGCGAGACCCGCGAGGCGACCTCGCCCGGCTGAGTTCCCGGACGCGGCCATGACCCGCCAGCTCCTCCAGACGATGGATTCCACCGGATTGGAATGATCCGCCCAAGTCGCGGGTCGTCCCGAACGATGTCGATGGTGTGTCGCGGCCTCGACGGGTGGCGACGGGACAGTCCCCGGGGGTGCATGGCATGGACGACCTCACGACTCCGAGCGAGCCGGCCACGGCGGCCGATCGCGTGATCCTCGTCGGCACATCGACCGCGATCGCGGCGGTGGAGCGTCGCCTCCTCGACGCGGCTCGCCGAACGACCGTGGTGGGGCGGATCCCGCTCGACGAGGGCGAGCCGCCATGCCGGGGGCGTCGTCTTGACGAGGCCATCGCGGCCGCGGTCCGTCGGGATCGCCCCGATCTGGCGATCGTGAGTCTCCCCGCCTCCGCCGCCGACCTGCTCTCCGGCATCCGGACGGCGTTCAGACGCGAGGGCGTGCCGGAGCGGTTCTTCCCGACCGTCGATGACCTGCTCGGAGGCGTCGGGCCGAGATCGCTGCCCGACATCGACCACGCCGCGTTGCTCGATCGCGGCCCGCGTCCGCTCGATCATGAGCGCATTCGGAACCTCTTCCGTGGACGGCGGATTCTCGTGACCGGAGCGGGGGGATCGATCGGCAGCGAGCTGAGTCGCCGGATCGCCGACTACGAACCGGCGGAACTGGTGCTCATGGACCGCAGCGAGCACGCGCTCTTCGAGATCGACCGGCAGATCGCGCGACGTCATCCGGGGCTGACCCGTCGGGCGTCGCTTCAGGACGTTGCCGACGCGGCGGGAACGCTGCGGGTCTTCGAGTCCGTTCGTCCTCACATCGTGCTGCATGCGGCGGCCCACAAGCACGTGCCGCTTTCGGAGGATCACCCGCGAGAGGCCGTCCGCAACAACCTGATCGGATCGATCAATGCGGTGCGATCCGCGATCGCGACCGGCGCGTCCCGCTTCGTGCTCATCTCGACCGACAAGGCGGTGGCACCACGCTCGGTGATGGGCGCGACCAAGCGACTTGCCGAGATCGCGGTGCAGCGGGAGGCGGCCGACGCCGGGCTCGGGTGTGCCGTGGTTCGGTTCGGAAACGTGCTCGGCTCGAGCGGCAGCGTGCTCGACATCTGGAGTCGGGAGATCCGTGACGGCGGACCTCTGACCGTCACCGATCCCCGCATGACGCGGTATCTGATGACGATCCCCGAGGCCGCGGGACTGGTTCTGCAGGCCGCCACGTTCGCCGACCGCTCCGAGCCGGAGGGACGGGTGCACGTGCTCGACATGGGCGAGCCGGTACGCATCGTCGATCTTGCGACCCGCTTCGCCGCGGCGAACGGCCTCGCGGCCGTCGTGCGTCATTCGGGAACGCGGCTCGGGGCCGGCGAGATCGAGATGGTGTTCACCTCGCCTCGGCCGGGTGAGAAGATCCACGAGATCCTCGCGCAGCCCGGTCGCGAGCTCGGCCGGACGAGCCATCCGGCGATCCAGACCTGGGATGGTCCGGTCCCGTCCGCACCGACGGTGAGGCGTCTGGTGGCCCTGGCGGACACGCCGCCGGGAACCGATGCCGAGCACGCGGCCCAGGCCGTTCGGGCCGCCGTCCGTGCGGTCGAGCCCGAGCCTGCAGCGGGCGAAGTCGAGATCCTCGGGCGGGCGGGGCGGTCCTCCGAGACATCTCCGGCAATCCGCACCGCGGGCTGATCCGAACACGAAGGCCCGATATTTTCTCGAATCTGGAGATTCGTACGGCGTTCAGTCGATGCGCAGGCATGCCATCAGTTCCAGCGCGACATCACAGCGGGTCGGGATCCAACGGGAGCGGGCTTGCCGCCGCCGCTCGGGTCGGAGAGAATGCCGGGTTCATGTCCGAGCGGACCCCATCCACGCCCGCGACGTCCACGGATTCGATCGGCGCCGAGTCGCCTCGACTCCGACTGGCGGGCACCAACGCAGGACCGGTGACGAAGGAGGAGCGCGAGCTTCTCGAACTCCGCGCCGGACTCGTGCGCGCCATGGCGCTTCACGGTGCCGACGCTGCCGTCATTCGTGAGCGGATGGGGCGGGCCGGACGGAAGGATGCGATCGGCCTGATCACCGGCGTCGATGCATTCGATCGTGCGTCGTCCGAGATCGAGGCCATGCTTTCCGTGATCGACGCGCGGCTCGCCGCGATCGACTCGACGCGGGGTGGCGTCGACATCGAGGTGGACCCCCGGGCCGCGGCTCTGCTCCGCCGTCCCTGAGGTCGCGCCCGTCGCGGTTCAATCAAGTGGTTCGCTGTCGATGCTCGCCGTCTCACCGGCGAGCTTCTTTTCCGCGTACCGACGAACCCAGTTCTCCCAGGTCCGGCCTGCGGCGGCATCGCGACCGGTGAACCGGATCTCCCGGAGTCGCGGGAACTCGACGGTCAGTCGTCGTCCCTGCGGGGTGAGGATTCGGAACGAGGACGACTCGAACGTGATCTCGTTGCGGTGATCGAAGACGAAGCCGTCGACCACGGTCCCGTCGTCGAGCACGATCGTGACGTCGCCTCGATAGTCGAAGGCGTCGGCGATCGCATGCCGCAGGAGTTCGGGATCACGGTGATCGACCGTACGGACGCCGTCGGCATCCTCCGCCGTCGTCGGGTGCTCGTCGGCGGTCACTCGTCGTCCTCGTCCGGAGGTCGGTAGAGGTGCCGCTCGGTGAACGTCTCGAGGTCGGTCAGGATCCAGTCGAATCGTTTCGCGATCTTGAGCAGCACCCGCAGCGAGATGTCGGTGTCGACCTCCGTCAGCAGGAACTGCATCACCGGGTCATCCTCGCCGAGTTCGATTCGGATGCCGGGGCCGTAGAGCACGCGCTCGGCATCGTCGGCTGTCTCGGGCGAGATGTTCAACGGCGCCAGCATCTCGAGCAGTTCCACGCGGGATGCGATCGGAACGGCATTGCCGTCGGCGTCGGGAGAATGTCGGACCTGAAACGTGGCCATGAGGGAACGGAGGATAGCGGAGGTGACGGGGGCGGGGTGGGGCCGATCAGCCGAGTCCCATGGATTCGGCGAGGACGTCGAGAAGCCTCGGCATCGGCACCGGCTTGACCAGATACGCCGTCACGCCAAGGTTCTCGGCGTAGGTCATGTGACGCCGCCCTTGATTCGCCGTGACCATCACGACCGGCGGAGGTGACGGCGACTCCCTGATCTTCTCCAGCACGAGGAAGCCCGAGCGTCGCGGGAGCATCATGTCCAGCACCACGCCGTCGGGCGGCGAGGCGGCGAAGAGGGAGACCGCGGTGTTCCCGTCCTCCGCGGTCACGACCTCCGCACCTTCGGCACGGAGGGACAGCACGGTCGAGGCGAGGATGTCCGGATCGTCGTCCACCACGAGGATGCGACGCCCCGAGAATCGTCCCGGCCCGGTCATGGCTTTGCCTCCTTCGCGCCCGCCTCATCCGCGGCGACGATCCGTCCGAGCGTCTCGGGGTCCATCCACGGAAGCGCTTCGAGATTCCGCCGGACGGCCGCCGGCATGGTCCGTCCGGCGCGTTCCCACTTCGGGCGACTCTTCCAGCGGCGATGGATCCAGAGGTACTGCTCGGGCGTCCGTCGCACGACCGACTCGAGTCCGCGGTTGTAGCGGGCGGTGATGTAGAACAGGGGGTCCGGCGAGTCCGCCCAGTCCTCGGGGCCAAAGTGATCGACGAGCTCGATGCGGTATCGGAATCGATCGCCGAGCCGACGCGCCGTGCCCACCACGATGGGAAGGTCGTACCGCATGGCCAGCAGGCCGATGGACTTGTAGCTCGACGCCATCCGGCCGAACCACGGCACGAAGAGGCCGCCATCCCCGGCGTTCTGGTCGGCGATGAACGCGACGCGGCGGTCGGCTGGATCGTCGCTCTCGATGAGTGAGACGATCCGGTCCGTCGCACCCCATTTCGTCAGCACCTTCATGCCCCGGGCCTCCCGCAGCCCGAGGACCCAGCGGTAGATCAGCGGGTTGTCGACGGGGCGGGCCAGGGCGGTGAGCGGGAAGCCCATCGCCGCGAGCGTGAACCCGAGAAGTTCCCAGTTGCCGTTGTGGCCGGTCACCAGGATCACCGGCCGGTCCGAGAGCAGCAGTCTGGCCCCGTCCTCGAACTCGTCCAGCTCGACATGCTCGTGCCAGTTCGACGGATTCACGAGGCGAGGCATCGCGAGCGCATCGACGAGGAACAGCCGGAACATCCAGCGGATCGAGTCGAGCGCGATCCGCTCGACCTCCGCGTCCCCCAGATGCGGCATCGCATCGCGCAGGTGCGACTTCGCGCGCTCGACACGCCGGCGTCCGGTGGCGGCGAAGACCGAGCCGATCAACGACGCGGTCTTGAGATTGATCTCGGCGTCCACGCACTGCATCGCGGCCGCGAGTGCCCTCATCGACAGGAACTCCGCCAGATGCCGGATCCGGCGGGCGGGGGGGCGGGTGTCGAGCTCGAGGTCGGCGGTGGTCACGGCGCGGTTCGGGGGCGGAGGAGCCCCGTCACGAACGCGGCCCGGATCGATGGTATCGATCCGGGCCGCGGGTTCGTGGCGGAGCCACGGGAAGAATCGAGGAATCAGCGGGCGGTCATGCCGGTGAGGGTCTCGAAGCGGTTCCAGTTGAGCACCGGAATCTGGGCTCGGGACGCCTGCTCGAAGAGCCGGTCGTAGACCTCGCGGGCCTCACGCTGCTGCAGGAACGCACGGAACTCGGCGTCACCGGCATCCGGGGGCAGCGGGGCCGGCATCGGGGGCTGCTCACCGAGGACGAGGAAGTCGAGGTCGCCGGTGAGTTCGTCACCTTCGACCAGCTCGCCGCCCCATTCGATGACGCGACGGCGGACGTAGTCGGCATCCGCCACCGACGGGGTGCCGTCGTTGTTCACGTCGAAGAGGCCGTGGACGAGGAACTTGAACCGGTAGTCGGGATTGAAGACCGCGTTGGCGATCACGTCGTCCTTGACGACCGGACGCCCCGGGATCTCGCGGGTCAGGCGGGCCGACGAGGTGTCGGTGCCGACGCGGATGATCTCGACGCTCGCCTTGCCCCGGACGTACTCGCCGGTGCGGGGATCGGGGCGGATCGCCGCGGCGTCCTCGTAGACCTCGAAGGTCATGCCGGGCACGACGCGGTCGTTGCGTCCGAGATCGACGAAGATCTGGCCGCCGGCGCCGGGCACGCTGATGACACGACCGTCGACGAGTTCGGCGGGGTTCTGCGGCTTCACGCGGTAGCTCTCGGTCTTGCGACGGAGCTCCTCGATCTGCGATCGGAAGACGCTGTTGTCCTCGTTCGCCTGATCGAGACGCGCCTGGAGCTCGGCGATGCGGTTGCGGTAGTCGCGGTCGAGACGAGCACGGCTCTCCTCGATCGCGGAGACCGCATCCTCGACCTCCTGCTCGTAGCGGACGGCCGCGGTCTTGTAGCCGTCGAACTCTTCGGTGACCTTGGCGACGCGCTCGTCACCGAGATCCTCGGCCTGGGCCACGCGGTCACGCAGGTTCTCGTTCTCCGAACGGGCGTTGGCGAGTTCGCGCTCGAGGCTTGCGACCTCGTTGGAGACCGCGGTGGCCTGACGGCGAAGGTCGGAGATGACGTTGCGGACCACGTCGCTGGAGCCGAGTCCCAGACCGGACTGCATCTCCGGGAGGGTCGCGTTGGGGTTGCCCGCCACGAAGGAGGCGATGCCCTGACGACGCGCCTGAAGCAGCGAGTAGAGCGACTTGCGCTCGGCCTTGGCCGCATCGAGGTCCCGCTGGAACGCATCATTGCGCTCGCCGGTGGTGACGAATGCGTTCATGTCGGCGAGTGTCTTGGCCTCGTTCTCGAGGGCCTCCGCCTTGCCGGAGTACATCATGAACGTGATCGTCAGAAGGCCGAGGTTGCAGACCACGCTGACAACCAGAGCCACGACCACGCCGGTACCGGCACCTGAACTTCGAGCCATCGTCGGAATCTCCACGCCGCGTCGGCTGCATGCCTTGTAGCGGCGGTCTCGGGGCGGATCTCGGGGCCAATCGGGGCCTGAGGATCTCGACGCCTGATCCGAGCGTCCGGGACGGAGCTCGGGGGCGACGAGGACTGGATTGGACGGGCGAACCCGTCGCAAGACGATCAGTGTCCGGGCACTTCCGTCTCCCGTCAAGCGCAGGCATTCGCGGGAGGCCGTCGTGGGGTTCCCGTCGATCGTCTTGGTCGGGCCGCCGGCGGTCCGCCGGCGGCCGGGATCGCCGGTCAGAGACCGACGACCCGCATCGCCTCGGTGGGGGTGGTGAGCCCGTCGAGCACCCGTGACCAGGCGGCATCCCGCAGGGGGAGCAGCTCCCCGAGCTCCGCGGCGCGACGTCGAAGGCTGGCGGAATCCGCCCGGGCCGTGACCATCTCGCGAAGCGGATCGGTGAGGCGAAGCAGTTCGAACACGCCCATCCGCCCGCGGAAGCCCGTCCGGCGGCACTCGCGGCAGCCCACGGCCTCCGGGACCAGCCCGTCCGCGGGGGTCGGGAGTCCGGCAGGGATCTCGTTGGGGGCGATCTCTCGGCGGCGTCCGCAATGCGGGCAGAGCCGTCGGACCAGTCGCTGGGCGAGCACGCCTTCGAGACTCGAGGACACCAGGAACGGTTCCACGCCCATGTCGAGCAGTCTGGTCGGCGCGCCCGACGAGTCGTTGGTGTGCAGGGTCGAGAAGACGAGGTGGCCGGTGAGCGAGGCCTGGATGGCGGCTTCCGCGGTCTCGCGATCGCGGATCTCGCCGATCATGATGATGTCGGGGTCGTGGCGCAGGATCGCGCGGAGACCTTCCGCGAACGTCAGCCCGGTCTGATGATTGACCTGGATCTGGTTGACCCCTTCGACGTTGTATTCGACCGGATCCTCGACCGTGATCGCCTTGACGGCGTCGCTGACGATCCGGTTGAGCGACGCGTAGAGCGTGGTGCTCTTGCCGCTGCCGGTCGGGCCGGTCACCAGAAGGATGCCGTGGGGGCGGGCGATCAGATCGTCCCAGCGATCGAGGACCGGTCCGGGGAAGCCCAGATCGTCCAGTCCGAGCCGGGCCGCGGCGTTGTCGAGCACGCGGAGCACCACGCCCTCGCCGAACATCATGGGGATGATCGAGACTCGCAGGTCGAACTCGCGTCCCTTGTGACGAAGCGTGATGCGTCCGTCCTGCGGCTTCCGCTTCTCGGCGATGTTCAGGTTCGCCATGATCTTCAGGCGACTCACGATCGCGTTGCGGAACCGGTTGACGGTCGGAGGCACGCCCGCTTCACCGAGCACGCCGTCGATGCGGTAGCGGATCGAGAGTTCGTCCTCGTACGGCTCGATGTGGATGTCGGTCGCCCGCTCCCGGATCGCCTCCAGCAGCAGGTCGTTGACGAGCTTGATGACGCTCGCCTCCTCGGCCGCGTCGAGTTCGCCGTCGAGCGACTCGACCCCGGACTCCGCGGTCGTGTCCTCGCCGCCCAGCGCGTCGAGCGTGTCACCCGCGACCCCGTAGTGGGCGCGGATGAACTTGCGAAGGTCCCGCTCGTCCGCCAGCACGAGTTCCACGCCCATGCCGGTCAGGAGTCGGAGTTCGTCGAACGCACTGAGCTCGAACGGATCGCAGGTCGCGACCTGCAGGGTGCTTCCGCTTCGCCGGATCGGCACGCAGAGCTGCTTGAACACCAGACGCGACGGCAGGATCCGCAGCGTCTCCTCATCGACGGTGAGTTCGGAGAGATCGACGATCGGCATGTCGAACTGCCGACCGATCGCCTCCAGCACGCGATCGGCCTCGACGTGGCCGAGTCGAACCAGCACGTGATCGAGGCGTTCCCCGGTGCGCTTCTGTTCGCGGATCGCCTCATCGAGCTCCTGCTCGGTGATCAGTCCGCGTTCAACCAGAATCGTCCCGAGTCCCATGCACGTCTCCGGGCGCGGCCGGCGGCCGCGGTCGAGCGGGGTTCGTTCCCAGTCTCCCGGAGGACGCCTCCGGGGGGATGATCGGGAATCGAAAGTCGCATTCTTTCGGCTTATCGGTCGCCCTCGACGGGCTGGATCAGCATCGTCGGGACCGTCTTCTACCGAATGGCCCCGCTTTGGGATTCAGTCGCCGGCATCGGCGGCGTCCCGTCGCTCGGATCCCGGTCCCCAGCGGTCGGGAGCGGGGCGAAGCGCGACCGCCGAAAGGCCCAGACCGGCGAGCCGATGTCGTCCGCCGATCGGTGCGACCTCGGCCGCGGTCACGAGTCCGACCAGCGGCGGACCGCCGAGCCGACCGTGCAGACGGGCGGCGTCATGCGTGTCGGCCCCGAGCAGGCCCGGGCCGCGGCCCGCGCTGCTGGCGGCGAGCACGCCGAGGATCGGGCGTTCATCGAGCAGGGCGAGGTCGAGGGCCATCGCCAGATCCTGGCGTTCGGTGTCGCCGTCCACGACCTGAAAACGGACGGAACTGCCTCGGGCGATGCCGCCGGGCACCAGGAGGCCGCCTCGGATCGGATCGATCGTCGCGATCGGCCGGATCAGGTAGTCGCCGCGGCCGAGCGGTGATTTGCCCGCATCCGCGGCGATGCCGATCATCGGCCGCCCGCGGAGTCGGTTTCGATCCGAGGTGGGGAGCGAGGAGAGCACCTCCTCGAGGACTTCCGCGGCGGGTTGGCCGGAGAGTTCCATCACCGTCCCGTTGCTCGTGGCGGTCACGATCAGCAGTGGCCCGACCCCCCGCCCCGCATGGGCGACGATCGGGGTGGCCACGACCCCGCCCTCGAGCGTGAAACCGACGGTCCCGCCGGTCAGCACGCGATCGTCCGCGACCAGCACGTTCGTGCCCGGCTGGCTTCCGCCCGAGACCAGGCCGCCGGTCAGCGGTGTCCCGGTCGGGACCGCCGCCTCGACCGCTCGGGGCAGGCTGGCGGATCCGGGGCTGAACGGATCTCCGAAGAGCCCGACCAGTCGCGGTGGCGATGCGAGCCGGAGGCGGCTGCGGACCAGTTGTCGGCTCCAGACGTCGGGCGGGCCGTCCAGATGGTCGAAGGCGAAGGCGTTGGCTCGGATGCCCGGGCCGCCGAGACCGAAGGCGGCGATGGTGGGCCCGCTGTGGTGCTCGCTCCGGTCCGAGAGCACGCCGCAGGCGGTGATCCCGAGGATGGACCCGGACCCGGTCGTCTCGCGGATGATCCGGATCGCCTCGGGAAGGGCCGCCGCGTGATGGAAGGAAGCCACCACCACGGTGACCGCGGGCGGTTGGGCCAGATCGGCCGCCAGACGTTCGGCCAGCCCCCAGGCCGCGGTCCGGGTGTCCGCATGCCGATCCGCGGCGGCGGCAGCGACGGGTTGGGCCAGGGGGGACGCCATGGCCACGATGCTAGGAGGATGGCCGGGCGGCCGAAAGGCGAAACTCGCGCGATTCTTCGGGGCGGTCCACGGAATGTCCCGAACCGGGCGGTAGGGGGGTTGCATCCTCGCCGGGAACGAGGATAATGACCGATTCGCACCTCAGACCGGAGCAGGCCTCGTGCCGAACACCGAATCAGCCAAGAAGCGGGTCCGTCAGAACGAGAAGCGTCGCGCTCTCAACAACTGGCGGAAGCGTCGCGTCAAGACCCAGATCAAGAACTTCCTCACCGCCCTCCAGGCGAAGGACGTCGCGGCGGCCGAGACCGAGTTCCGCAAGGTCCAGGCGGTCCTCGATCGCATCGCCTGCACCGGCACGATCCACCGCAACACCGCGGCTCGCCGGAAGAGCCGGCTCTCCCGCCGCCTCCGCGAGCTCAAGGCCGCGGCCTGAGTCCATCGCGCCTGAGGTGGCACCTTCCGCGCCGGCGTGCTCGTCGGCACCTCGGGCCACGGAAGACGCCGATGGTCGCGGACGGATCGACATGGAAACACCACCGACACGACGACGCCCTCGGCGTCGTCGTGTCGCTGCGCGGGCGACGCCGCGACATCGCTGACCGCGTGGCGATCGAGGCGTCCGCATGAGCCGACCGGCGTCACCGCCCGAGTCCTCGATGATCGGGCCGTACTGGGAACGATCGCGCGAGCCGTTGCAGATTCTCGTGTTCGTCCTCCCGCTGGTCGCGATCTACGAGATCGGACTCTTCCTCGCTGCCCGTGGCGGCGGGGCGCAGCCGCGACTCCTCGCGTATCGGAAGGTCGAGGAGGCGTTCGAGGCGATGGGCCTCGCGACCGCGGGTTCGGCGATTCCCGCCATCCTCGTGGTGGTGGCGTTGCTGTCCTGGCAGGTTCTCGCGCGTCGGTCGTGGACGGTCCACTGGCCGACCACGCTGGTGATGGCGGTCGAGTCGGTGGCGCTCGCGTTTCCGCTGATCCTCTTCGCCACGCTGCTCGCCAACGGCGGGGTGGCCGCGCAGGCCGTCGAACAACCGGCGAGCGGACTGCTCGATCGGATCGTGATGTCGGTCGGTGCCGGCCTGTACGAGGAGTTCCTGTTCCGCTGGATCATCATCGCGACGATCCATGCGATCCTCGCCGATGGTCTGCGCGTGTCCGATCGAACCGCCACCGGCATCGCGGTGGTGGTCTCGAGCGGCCTCTTCATGATCGCGCACGGCGCGACCGATCCCGTCCGCCTGATCTTCTACTTCGGGAGCGGGGTCTTCTTCTCGCTGGTCTACGTGCTGCGGGAGTTCGGAGTCGCCGCCGGCACGCACGTCGCCTACGACGTGCTGGTCGAGACCCTCGCCGCGATGCGCGGCTGACGCCGGTCGGTGCATCCCTCACGATCCGCAGCATCGACACGATCCTCTCGATCCGCGCGACGCGTCCCGGTTCTCGCCCCGTTTCTCCGGGGGACGCTGGTGTTCGCGCGTTTCGAATCGGAAGGTTCCGCCACTGGGGGCGGTCCGGCGGTGGTGCCGGTCCCGCGGTGGAGCGCATGTTGTTCAGCGATCAGTGGCAGGACACGGTGTGTGCGGAGGAACCGCTTCGCCCGGGAACGGGTCGATTCGGACTCCGGATGCTGGCCAGACTCTCGGGCGACGACCGGCGGGGCGTCGATCTCGGCGCGGATGCGGTGCGAGGCGACCTCGCGGCGGTGAAGCATGCCGCCGCGGACTGCCCGGATCGCGAGGTCGCCGCGCGTCTCGAACACGAGCATCGCATTCTTCGCGCACTCGATCATCCCGGCATCCGTCGTTCGCTGGGATGGCGACGCGAGCGAGCGGGGTTGCGCACCAGCGCGACCGCGGTCCTGCTCCGCTTCATCGACGGCGCCACGCTCGATCGCTGGGAATCGCCCGATCTGCCGACGTTGTGCCGCACGATGTCCGCGGCCTGTCGTGCCCTGTCGCACGTGCACGAGCGGGGTTACGTGCACGGCGATCTTCGGCCGCGACACGTCGTGGTGGACGGACGCGACCATCCGTCGATCATCTCGTTCGGTCACGCGGTCCGGGCCGGGACGCGGTACGAGATCGGCTCGGTGGCCCATCCATACGTCGCGCCCGAACGACTCGATGGCGGCGTCGCGACGCCGCGGACCGATGTCTTCGGCCTGGGGGCCACGCTGGCGGCGGTTCTGCTGCGGGGGCCGCTGTCCTCGTACGTTCCCGGTGAGTCGGCGTCCGCTCGACGCGATCGGCACGAGTCCTGGGAACTGGAACTGACCAGGGCCGGGGTGCACGCGCCGCTTCGGCGACTCGTGCTCAAGGCGGTTCATCCCGATCCGCTTCGCCGGCCGGCGTTCGTCGAGGCGATCGGTTCGCACCTCGAGGATCTCGCGGACACGCTCGCTCGACATCGCAGACTCGCCGCCTGAGGTCGGTGATCGCGGTCGCGACACGCCCGGGCCGAGCATCGCTCGCGGTAGGATCCGCGGCATGTCCAACGCCGATCCTGCCGCCATCCGCCTGCTCTGTCTCGATGTGGACGGCGTGCTCACCGATGGTTCCATCCTGCTCGACGACCATGGCGTGGAGACCAAGCGGTTCTTCGTCCGCGACGGCACCGGCCTTCGGGCGTGGCAGCGGGCGGGGGGCACGGTGGCGATCATCACCGGTCGTTCGGGGCAGGCGGTGCGACGGAGGGCCGAGGAACTCGGCATCGACCGCGTGCTCAGCGGCATCGAGCGGAAGGGCGAGGCGTTCGAAGGTCTGCTCGCCGAACTCGGCATGACCGCGAGCGAGGCGGCGATGGTCGGCGACGACCTGCCTGACCTGCCGGTGCTCGCGCGGTGCGGATACCCTGTGGCCGTGCGAGACGCGGCACCTGAAGTGATCGCGGTCGCGGCCTGGGTGACGTCCCAGCCCGGCGGTCGTGGGGCGGTGCGCGAGGTCGTGGAGCATCTGCTTCGTGCCCGCGGCGCCTGGGCTGACGCGGTCGCGCACTTCGAGGATCGGACTTGACGCCGATCCGGTCCCGTTCCACGGCAGGATGCCGGTCACTGGAGGCGGTCATGGCGGACCCGAAGATCGGAACCCGAGTTCGAACCCGCGGCCTTCGTGGCGGCGCCCGCGGCGAGGTTGATCGTCGTCCGCTGCTGCTCATCGCGATCGGCACGCTCGCCGCGATCGTGCTCGTGGCGATGGTCTGGCGTCTGGATCGCACCGCGGAGACGACGACTCGCAGGCGACTCGTGGACCTCGATCGCATCGTGGTGCCCGCGTCGCCGAGATCCGGTCCCGTTCCACGGCAGGATGCCGGTCACTGGAGGCGGTCATGGCGGACCCGAAGATCGGAACCCGAGTTCGAACCCGCGGCCTTCGTGGCGGCGCCCGCGGCGAGGTTGATCGTCGTCCGCTGCTGCTCATCGCGATCGGCACGCTCGCCGCGATCGTGCTCGTGGCGATGGTCTGGCGTCTGGATCGCACCGCGGAGACGACGACTCGCAGGCGACTCGTGGACCTCGATCGCATCGTGGTGCCCGCGTCGCCGACCGACGAGGAACTGCAGACGCCCGCGACCGATATCGATCGGGACACCATCGCCAGTCTGCGTGAAGGTGCGTCGGTGCAGGTCGCGGACGAGCAGGGGCGTCTGGCGCAGGAGTACGGCGCCGCCCGCATCGATCCGCTTCCCGACGAGTGGATCGCGATGACCACGCCGTGGGCGCGGTTCCATCCGGAGAACGGACGACTCGTCGAGATGACCGCGCGGGACGGCACGCTCCGGGTCCCGGAGCGGGCGATCGAGTCGGGACGGCTCGAAGGCGACGTGCGGATCCGGATCTTCGAGGCCGACGTCGCGACCCGGCAGGGCGACGAGCGGGTGCCCTCGGTCGAGATCGAGGCCGAGGTCGCCGAGTACGACGCGGCGAGCGGGCGACTCGACAGCCCGGGCCGCATTCGCGTCCGGACCGCGGAAGCGTTCTTCGAGGGCGAGGATCTGCGCGTGATCTTCGGCCCCGACGGTGCGACCATCGAGCGACTGACGGTCGAGCGGGCGCTCGGCCCGATCGAGATTCGACGACTTCCCGCGATGGCGTCGACCGGTACCGCGGGGCGAACCGCGTCGAGCGCTCGGAAGGACCCGGCACCGCCGCGGCCGGCCCGGCGTCCCGATGTGTCGCCATCACCCGCGGGATCCGCCGTGGCATCGTCTTCTTCCCCGACCGCCGAGGACGCCTGGCGGGCCCGCGGAGATGCTCCGCCGCCCTCAGCCGAGGTGCCGCCGTCGCCGGTGAATCCGGAGGACGTCTACCGCGTGGTGCTCGATCGCGATGTCATCATCGAACGCACCTCGATCGACGCCGGCGGCGTCGAGTCGAAGAGTCGCATCGAAGGCGACCGCATGACGCTCGTGCTCTCGCTCGCCTCGGGCGGAATGGACGACACGTTCGCGTCGAACGTCGGCCCGACCCCGACGATGATCATCGGTCCGAAGGATGATCGACGGCCGGTGCCCGTCGTTGCGCCGTCCCGCGCCGCGATGGTCGCCGTGGTCGCGATGACCTCGGTGTCGCAGGTCGCCGACGCGACGGCCGACCCGGACATCGTCCGCGTCCACTTCGCGGGCCGACTCGTCATGACGCCTGCGCCGGATCAGGCCGCGCTTCTCGCCGACGCGGATGACGCGCATCTGGTGGTCGATGGTGTGGACGGTCGCGGCATCACGCTGCACGACGACCGGCAGCAGGCCGAAGGCGAAGCCGCGCGGCTCGAGTACCGCGTCGCGTCCTCGCGAGTGGACCTCATCGGAGACGATGCGCATCCGCTCTCGTTGCGAAGCCCGCGATTCACGCTGGCGGGCGGTCGATTCTGGATGGATCGATCGACCAACGTCGGCGGGCTCGTCGGCCCCGGCTCCATGACGTTCGACGCCGACGGTGCCGCCGCGGTGCAGGCCGCGTGGCACGTGGGCGAGGATGGCATCCGACGTGCGGTCGCAGAGGGCGTCATCTCGGATCCGATTCTCGTCGCCTTCGCATCGGCGTTGCAGGCGCACGTCGATGACGACGAACCGGCAGCCGATCCGGACGCACCGCCGCAACTGGAGATCGTCTGGGAGGGCGGCGTCGATCTGGACTTCCAGGACGGCGCCTCCGACGCCCGGCTGAAGCAGGCGAGATTCCGAGGCGACGTCCGCGTCGAGGGTGACGAGTTCAGGCTTGGTTCGCAGAACCTCGTGGTGGACTTCGCAGAAAGCGGAGCCAACGACGACATCGAACGGATCCTCGCCACCGGCAACGCCCGCGTGGATCGCGTCGGCGAAGTCGGATCGCTCGAAGCCTCGGCGATCGATCTGGGACTCACCCGGACCGACGACGGTCGCACCATTCCGAGGGAACTCATCGCCCAAGGGGGCGTCGCCGCGAGCGATCCGAGCCAGACGCTGTGGACCGACCGACTCGTGGTCCGCTTCCGGCCGGCGCCGGTGGCACCCGATGGACGACCTGGCACCGATCCGCCCGCGGCAGGTCGCGGTCTCGCGGGCGGGCTCGCCCCCGAGGCATCGGTCGGCGAGGTCGAGATCCACACCGTGCTCGCGACCGACGGCGTGCAGGTGCGGCTCGACGAGGGCGCGCGGGTGTTCGCCGACCGACTCGACGGTGACGCCTCGGCGGGCACGCTCGAACTTCAGGGTTCCGACGTCATGATCGTGCGGGGCAACGTGGTCGCGGATCGCATGCGGGAGATCCGGCTCGACGAGTCGAATCGATCGGTGCGGAGTCCGGGCCCCGGTCGCTTCCGGTACTTCGATCAGATCGTGGTTCCCGACGAGACGACCCGCATCGATCGTCCGCAGCCGCCGACCCGCACGTCGCTCGCCGCGACGTGGAAGGAGGCGATGGCGTACCGGCAGGAACCCGACGGAACCCGTGGACGACTCGATCTCGACGGCGACGTCCGTGTGCGATCGACGCCGGATGAGCGGACGTCCGATCGACTGGATGCACGATCCGTGTCACTCGATCTCGTCCACGGTGCGGGCGGGGTTCGCGCCGACCGCCGCGACGGCGATCTGCTCGCCAATCGAGGCGACACGACCGTCGAACGACTCGTCGCCCGCGGCGACGCGGTGCTTGAGAGTCGCGAGTGGAAGGACGCGGCGAAGACCGGCGATCCGAAGCTCTTCCGGGTCACCGGCAACCTCGTGGACTACCGCGTCGACACCGGTGAGGCCACCGTCGAGGGCGAAGGTGGTCTGCTCGTCCATGAGCCCGAGCCGTCACCGCGACGCCGCGCCGAGGCGCCGGTCGAGGCGGGTTTCGGCGTGGACGGCACCACGCGTTTCCGCTGGAAGCGGGGAATGACCATGACCCGCGAGGCCGAGGGGCGATATCTCGTGGTCATGGACGAGGATGTCGAGGTGCTTCACGCCGGGCTTGGCATCGAGGATCAGATGACCCTGACGGGCCGCCGACTGGAAGTGGTGGTCGATCGGGTGCAACCGATGCCCGACGCGAAGCCGGTGCGTCGAAGCGAAGGCATCGAACTCGGCGGCCCCGCGGAGATTCTGCGGGTTCGCGGGATCGGTGCGGTCTTCGTCCGCACGCCCGAGCACGACGTCGAATGCGAGGAGTTCGATTACAACGTCGATACCGGCATCGCGATCCTTCGCGCCGCGCCGGGCCGCGTCGTCACCGTCCGATCGAAGTCCGCCAACACCCCGATCCGCGCCGAGCGCGTGCAGTGGGACATGCGAAGCGGCAAGCTTCGGATTCTCGGCGGCGAGGGTGGAGTGGCGAGGTAGAGGGCGGCGAGCCGAACACACGATTCCGCTCCCCCGTCTTCGGGGGAGCTGTCGCCAAAGGCGACTGAGGGGGCCTCGCTCGCC